>CAZTIF010000039.1:0-25478 GCA_964613635.1 uncultured Bifidobacterium sp.
TCGCCGCGGTCGTTCGCGTTGAACGGCGCGGTGTCGGCCGCGCCCTCGATGCGCGCGACGCGGCCGCGCGGTATGCCGCCCTGCTCGAGCATGCGGCGGGTCGCCTCGGAACGCTCGATCGACAACGACCAGTTGGTGCGCTCGCTGCCCTCGGGGAAAGGCGTGCTGTCGGTGTGGCCCTTGACGGCGAGCTTGTTCGGCATGCCGGCCAGCGACTTCGTCACCTCGCTGATCAGCTGCTGCGCGCGGCCGTCCATGTTCGCGGTGCCGCTGGCAAACATCGAGAAGTTGGCCTTGTCGATGATGTCGATGCGCAGCCCGTCCTTCTCGCGCGTGAACTGCACCTGACCCTTGAGGTCGGACAGTTGCTGGTTCTCCGCCAGGTTCTCGCTGATCTCCTGTTCGAGCTTGTCGAGCTTTTCCTTCTCGGCCTGCGCGGCGATCTGCTGCTTCTCTTCCTCGGTCAGGTTCTTGCCGTATTTCGGGCGCGGCTTGTCGTCGGACGAGCTGCCGCGATCCTCGCCGGGGCCGGCCTCGGAGCGCGGCGTCACGCGCTCCATCAATGATCTCTGCTTCGGGTCGGACGGCAGCGATTCGGGGTCGATGACGGAGCGCCCGCCGAACGGGCCATCCGAGCCGGCCGTTTCGCCCGCGCCCGACTCGGTGCGTTCGCTGGCCTGAAAGTATTCGGCGATGCCCTCACGCTGCTCTTCCGGCGTGGCGCCGAGCAGCCACATCAGCAGGAAGAAGGCCATCATCGCCGTCATCATGTCGGCCAGCGCGATCTTCCAGGCGCCGCCGTGCGCGCCCGCATGCCCCTCGTCGATCACCTTTTTCCATTTGATCGGCGGCTGCGGCGGCGCCGCGTCGGCGTCCTGCCCGGGGACTTCGGATGTGTTCTGTTCTTCTGCCATGCTGGGAAAACGCTGCCGGTGCCGCCGCCCCTGCGGCCAACCTCAGTTGAATCGGCAGCAGCAGCGTTCGCTGAAGTGTTGTTTTTTGGAAATATACAGGAAAGCCGCCGCCGACCCGCCGGAAACGGGGCGGCGGCGGCCTGCCGCACGCGGCATCACTGGCCGGCTTCGCCGGTGTAGTGAATGCGGTAGATCGCGCCCGCGTAGTCGTCCGACACCAGCAGCGAGCCATCGGCCAGCGTGGCCACATCGACCGGACGGCCGAGGAACTCGTTGGTCGGCGTCAGCCAGCCTTCGGCGAACACCTCGGTCTTGCCGGCCGTGCCGTCGCCGCGTACCGGCGTGAACATCAGTCGCGCGCCGACCGGGGTCGAGCGGTTCCACGAGCCGTGCTGCGCGGAGAAGACGCCGTTGCGATAGCGCTCGGGGAACATGCCGCCGCGATAGAAGGCCATGCCGAGGTCGGCCGCATGCGGGGTGGTCTCCGACTGCGGGAACACCAAGTTGCCCGGCGGCGTTTCGTCCTTGTACTCGGTGGTGCGCACCTTGCCGCCGCCGTACCACGGGAAGCCGAAGTTTTGCCCCTTTTGCGTGATGCGGTTGATCTCGCCCGGCGGCTGGTCGTCACCCATGCCGTCGACCTGATTGTCGGTGAACCAGAGCGTCTTGTCCTTCGGGCTGAAATCCATGCCGACCGAATTGCGGATGCCGGTCGCGATCACCTCGCGATTTTTGCCATCGCGATCCATGCGCACGATGCCCATGATGCCGGTGCGCGCGTACAGGTCGAGCTTTTCCTTCGGCGGCACGTTGAACGGCTGGCCGAGCGAGATGTAGAGCTTGTTGTCCGGCCCGATGCGGCAGGCGCGCGCGCCGTGGTTGAAGCTTTCTTCCTCGACCGGAATCAGCTGCCCCTGCGGCACGATCTGGCCGATCGCGACATCGCCGCCCTCGTAGAAGAATTCGGCGGCAGGGAACATCAGCACGCGATTGTGCTCGGCCACGAACAGGAAGCCGTCCGGCGAGAAGCAGACCCCGTTCGGCACGCGGAAGTCGATGCCGGGCGCGAACACCTTCACCTCGTCGGCCACGCGCGAACGCGTGCGGTCGGTCACGGCCCAGACCCGGTTCTTGCGGGTGCCGACGAACACGATGCCGGTCGACGGGCCGATCGCCATGTGACGGGCATCCGGGGCCAGCGCATACAGGTCGATGCGAAAGCCCGCCGGCAGCTTGATCTTCTGCAGGTTGCGCCGGATCGCGTCGGCGCGCGGGCCATCCTGCGGCACGGTCTCCAGCGTCAGCGGGCCGCCGGTCGAGCGCATGGCCTCGAGCTTCTGCAAGGTGTCCGGCTTTCCCTGCGCGGCGGCAAGGCCTGGGCCCGCGCCAAGCAGCAACACCGCCGTCATGGTGCGCAAAAGAACCATCGTTACCTCCTGATGAAAGCGTGATCACTATCCTTCGACGCGGGACGCAGCGGTGCGCGAAGCCTGGACAGGTTCGACTCCGCACACCGCGAATCGGCTCCGCGCCTTGTGCGCGTTCAAGCGCACGCGACGGCGAGGCTGCGTTCAAGCCGGCGGCGACGGCGGCGCTTGTGCGCGCTCAAACGCTGCGCGGCGCAAGCGCCTACGGTGAGGGCTGGCTAGGCAGACCATCGGGGCAAGACCATGAACGAACAGATGAAAAGGATCGTGCCGCTGCTGTGCATGGCGGCGCTGCTGGGCGCCTGCGGCGCCACCGGCGGGGGCCAGAAGAGCGCGGGCGGCACGCACACGCTGACCGGCGGCGCCGAGGCCGCGCCGACGAGCGAGGCCACGCCGCAACCGGCGCGCCCGCGCGGCGATACCGGCGCAGGCAGCCGCGGCGGCATGCCGGGCGCACCTCCGGGCGGTGCGCAAGGGGGAACACAGGGTGGCGGGATGCAGGAAGGCAGCCAGGGCGGCGGCCAATCGAGCAGCGGCCAATCGGGCGGCGGCGACACCACGACCGGCGGCGCCGAGGCGATGCCGACGCGCGAGGGCACGCCGCAGGGCGGCGGCGCAAGCGGGCCGGGCACCGGGGGGAGTGGCCCCGGCGCGACCCAGCCGCCGCGGCAATAGCCGGCGCGCGCCGGCTCAGGCGGCGTCGCGCACCAGCGCGAGCGACTCGAAGCTCGCGCGCGGCAGCGGCGGCGAGTGCAGGTAGCCCTGCACAATGTCGCAGCCCATCGAGGCCACCATCGCCTGCTGGGCCTCGGTCTCGACGCCCTCGGCCACCACCTTCAGCGCCAGCTGGCCGGCGAGCGACGTGATCATGCTGACCAGCGCGAGGCCCGGCGCGCCCTCGTCCATGCGGGCGACGAAGGAACGATCGATTTTCAGCATGTCGAAGGGCATCGACGACAGCGTCATCAGGTTTGAATAGCCGGTGCCGAAATCATCCAGCACCAGCCGCACGCCGCGGCGCTTGAGCACCTGCAGCAGTTCGGCCGAGCGGCGGTGCTGCTGCATCAGCGAATGCTCGGTCAGCTCCAGCTCCAGCAGCCCGGCCGGCACCCGGTGCCGCGTCAGCGCCGCATCGACCTTCTGCGCGAAATCATGCTGCTCCAGCTGCCGCGCCGACACGTTCACCGCAACCGACGGGCTCCAGCCGAAGCGTGCATGCCACGCGGCGATCTGCGCGCAAACGGCATCGAGCACCCAGTCGCCGATCGGCAGGATCAGCCCGATCTCTTCGGCCAGCGGTATGAATTCCATCGGCGGCACCAGCCCGCGCTGCGGATGGCGCCAGCGCAGCAGCGCCTCGGCGCCGCAGATGCGGCGCGACGGCAGCGCGACCTGCGGCTGGTAGAACACCTCGAACTGCCCCTGCTCGAGCGCGACGCGCAGCTCGGCCTCCAGCGTGAAGCGCTGCGCGATGCGGCGCCAGCTCTCCGGCGAGAAAAAATGCAGCTGGCCGCGCCCCTGTCCCTTCGACTCGAACATCGCGGCGTCCGCATGCTTGATCAGCTGCTCGGCGTCCTCGCCATCGCCCGGATACATCGCGATGCCGATGCTGCCGCCGCAGTGCAGGCTGTGGCCTTCGATCAGGTAGGGTGATGACAGCGCCTGCAGCAGCTTGTCGGCGACCTTGCCGGCATTGGCGGCATCGCCCACCTCTTCGAGCAGCACGAGGAATTCGTCGCCGCCCTCGCGCGCGACCGTGTCCGACTTCCTCAGCTGCGCGGCGACGCGCTCGGCGACGGCGCACAGCAGCCGGTCGCCGATGCGGTGGCCAAGCGTGTCATTGACCGCCTTGAAGCGATCGAGATCAATGAACATCACCGCCAGCGAGGTCTGCTTGCGCTGCGCGCGCAACAGCGCCTGCGACAGCCGGTCGCGCAGCATCAGCCGGTTCGGCAGTCCGGTCAGCGCGTCGTGGAAGGCGCGGTGGCTGAGCTCGCTGTTGGCCTGCTCCAGCGCGGCCTGCTGCCGCCTGAGCGCCTCGGCCAGCTCGTGCGCATCCTGCATCGCGCCGCGGTTGGTCTGCAGCAGCATCAGCATCTCGGCCAGCGGATTGTGCGCCGGTATCTCCGAGAGCCTGACGCCCATGTCGGACAGCTGGCCGAACGAGGTCACCCAGGGCCAGCCGAGGAACAGCAGGTGATCGTCATCAAGCCGCATCCACTGGCCGCGCAGCGGCGGCGTGGCGCGGTCGCTGCGCCGCTGCAGGATCTGCAGGCTGCCGGCGGATGCCGCAAGCTCGTCGAAGCTGCTGCGGAGCCGCTCGTGGGGCGGCAGTACGAAGCAGTCGCCGAGCGTCGGGCCGCCGGCGACTTCCGGGCAGACGCGCAGCAGCAGCTCGCCGCACGCCACCACCTGCATCGTGCGGTCGACTTGCAGCGCGAATGGAAAGGCGAGCTTCCAGCTCTCCTCCGTCATGGCGGCGACCCGGCTCATGCGACCGCCTTGTCCTGCACGGGATCGGTGCGGCCGACGATGCGGATGTCGAAGCGGTCGTGGTCGCAGTCCTCGCCCCGGGCCTCGGCATGCACGACCTCGACGCGCAGCTGGTAGCGCTCGCCCAGGCCCTCGACGAGGCCGATGATCATCGGCGCGAAGCCGCCGCGTTCGGAATGGTAGTGCAGGCTCATGCGGTCGTCGGTGACGCCGCTGAGGCGAAACGACGGCGGCTTCAGCGCCGGATACAGCAGGGCCACGCGCGCATGCATCGCGTCCAGCGCCGCCAGCGCATCATGCAGCGTCGGGCCGAGGTCGCTCAGCAGCGCGCCGTAGCCCTCGACCATCGTGTAGCGCACCCAGTAGCGGCCGAAGCCTTTCAGCAGCTCGTCCGCCGGCGCTTCCAGCACCTCGGAGGCTGCCGCCACCAGCCGGCGCGTGACCTCGTCGGGATACGAATCCATCCGCACGAAGACCTCGTCGGCCACGCCGGCCTTCGCACGTATCGTGTCCCAGGTTCGCTGGCCATGGTGGGCGCAGACCAGCTGCTGCAGCGCGCGGTTCACCAATCCATACATGCGATATGCCTTCCTGCCTGTTGGCCGGCGAATGCCGGCAGTTGATCGACCGGCCGGGGCAACAACCCGAACCGGTAGGACAGCATACGGCGCGCCGGGGTACCGACGCCCCTCGAACTGGCCGGGAAAAGCCGGTCATTTCGCCGCTTGGCCAGCCGGTTTCGATTTCCCAAAGCCGGTATTCCGGCACGGTTGCCGCCGGCAGGCGTCGCATACAATGGGCTGCGCCGCCGGCATCCATGGGCGCGCGCCCGACAACAAAAACAGGGAGACACAGATGCAGAGACGCGATTTCATCGCCGGCGCCGCTGGCGCGGCCGCCGCTTTCAGCGCTTCGGCGTTCGCCGGGGACAACCTGCCGACGGTGAACTGGCGGATGCCCTCGACCTACCCGAAGTCGCTGGATGTGCTCTACGGCGGCGCCGAGCTGATCGCGAAACGGGTAGCCGAGCTCACGCAGGGCAAGTTCATGATCCGCACCTTCCCCGCCGGCGAAATCGTGCCGGCGCTGCAGGTGCTCGACGCGGTGCAGAACGGCACCGTGGAGATGGGACACACCGCGCTGTATTTCTACTTCGGCAAGGACACCGCGTTCAGCTTCGAGACCGGCATTCCCTTCGGCATGAACACGCGGCAGCAGACCGCGTGGTACACCGCCGGCGGCGGCCGCGAGCTGATGGCCGAATTCCTGAAGAGCTATGGCGTGGTCAGCTTCACCTGCGGGAACACCGGCACGCAGATGGGCGGCTGGTTCCGCAAGGAGGTCAAGAGCCTCGAGGACCTGAACGGCCTGAAGATGCGCGTCGGCGGCATGGCCGGACGCATCCTGAAAAAACTGAACGTGGTGCCGCAGCAGATCCCGCCGGGCGACATCTATCCGGCGCTGGAGAAAGGCACGATCGACGCGGCCGAGTTCGTCGGCCCGCACGATGACGAACGCCTCGGCTTCGAGCGCGTCGCGCCGTTCTACTACACGCCCGGCTGGTGGGAAACCAGCTCGCAGCTGACCGCCATCGTCGGCCGCCAGCACTGGGAGAGCCTGCCGAAGCAGTACCAGGCCGCGCTGTCGGCCGCCTGCTACGAGGCGCACGTGATGGTGCAGGCAAAGTACGACGTGCAAAACCCGCTGGCGTTGGCCCGGCTGATGAAGCGCGGCGTGAAGCTGCGCGCGTTCCCCAAGCCGGTGATGGACGCCTTCCTGAAAGCGGCCGGCGAGGTGATGGCCGAGGAGTCGGCGAGCAACCCGAACTTCAAGAAGCTGTTCGAGCACTACCGCCGCTTCCAGAACCAGCAGAACCAGTGGTCGTCCGTCGCCGAGGCGCGCATGCAGAACTTCCAGATCGGCGCGGTACAGTCGGGCAAGATGTAAGCAGGCAGGAAGGCACGACGGCCGAGCCGTCCTGCCTTCTCCTGCGTCGCTGGCTTACGCTGCTGCCTGCAGCGGCGGATAGTCGATATACCCCTCCGGTCCCGGCGCATAGAAGGTGCGCGGGTCCGGCTGGTTCAGCGGTGCATGGTTCTTCAGCCGCTCGACCAGGTCCGGGTTCGCAATGAAGGGCCGGCCGAAGGCAATCGCGTCCGCCTGCCCCGAGGCCACGGCATCGATCGCCGCCTGTCGGTCATAGCCATTGTTCGCGATGTACGCGCCACGGAAGGCCTTGCGCGCCCACGCGAAATCAAAGCCCGCCAGCTGGCGCGGCCCGCCGGTCACGCCCTCGACGAAATGGATGAACGCAATGCCGCGCTGGTCGAGCTGCTCGACCAGATAGGTGAACACCGGCTGCGGGGCCGGATCGGACAGGCCATTCACCGTGGTCACCGGTGACAGCCGTATGCCCACGCGCGCGGCGCCGATCTCGGCGATGACTGCATCGACCACCTCGAGCGCAAAGCGCGCGCGGTTCTCCGGCGAGCCGCCGTAGGCGTCGGTGCGGCCGTTCGCGTCGCCGCGCAGGAACTGGTCGATCAGGTAGCCGTTCGCGCCATGGAGCTCGACACCGTCGAAGCCGGCGCGGATCGCGTTCGCCGCGCCGCGGCGGAACTGCCCGACGATCTGCGCAATCTCGTCGGTCGACAGCGCGCGCGGCTCAGGTACATCGACCCTGCCATTGCGCGTGTACGCCGTTGCCTCGGGCTTCACCGCCGACGGCGCGACCGGCTGCTCGCCGCCGATCAGGTCCGGATGCGAGATGCGGCCCACATGCCACAGCTGCGCGACGATCTTCGAGCCGGCCTCGTGCACCGCCTGCGTGATGCGCTTCCAGCCTTCAACCTGTGCGTCCGAATAGATGCCCGGCGTTGCCCGATAGCCCTTGCCGACCGGCGACACCTGCGTGCCCTCGCTGATGATCAGCCCGGCGCCACTGCGCTGCCGGTAGTACTCGACATTCATCTCGCTGCCGGGAATGTCGCCGGCGGGTTCGTCGGCGCGGCAGCGCGTCAGCGGCGCCATCACGATGCGGTTGGCCAGTGCGATGTCGCCGATGCGGGTCGGCTGGAACAGCTTGGGGGAAACTGCGTCGGTCATGGTGATTGAAAAGATAAGGTATTGAAAAAGCGAACGAAATGCCGATTATCCGCAATCGCGACGGCCACGGCTAGCGGGCGAGATGCATGTCGGTGATTCACCGGCCTGATGCAGACCGGAGGCGCGACCGTCGAATGCCGTTAGAATGGGCGCCCGTCATGCCGCCCCCTTGCAAAGGACACGCCCGATGAAATACCTGCACACCATGGTTCGCGTCAGCGACCTTGAAGCCTCGCTGAAGTTCTACCGCGATGCGCTCGGCCTCGATGTCGTGCGCGAATACGAAGTGCCGTCCGGCCGCTACACGCTGGTCTACCTCGCCGCGCCGGGCGACCATGACGCGCAGGTCGAGCTCACCTACAACTGGGATGCGGAACAGCTCGGCGGCGCGCGCAACTTCGGCCACCTTGCCTACGCGGTCGAGGACATCTATGCCGCCTGCGAAAGGCTGCAGGCGCACGGCGTGACGATCCTGCGGCCGCCGCGCGACGGTCGCATGGCCTTCGTGCGCTCGCCCGACAACATCTCGATCGAGCTGCTGCAGCGCGGCCAGCCGCTGGCGCCGGCCGAGCCGTGGCTGTCGATGCAGAACACCGGCAGCTGGTAACGCGTCTGCACGACGCGCCGCTCAGTCGATGGCGTTGAAACTCTCGCCAAGCGCATTCACCAGCGCATCGATCTCGGCGCGCGTGGAGATGAACGGCGGCGCCAGCTGTATCGTGTCGCCGCCGTAGCGCACGTAGAAGCCTTTCTTCCACATCGCCATCGCGACCTCATAGGGCCGCTTCGCCGGTTCGCCCGGTGCGGCGGCCAGCGTGAAGCCGGCCGCAAGGCCGAAGTTGCGGATGTCGGTCACATGCCGGCAGCCCTTCAGCGCATGCACCGCATCCTCGAAATGCGGCGCCAGCGCGTTCACGCGGCCGACCGCATCTTCCTTCTGCAGCAGGTCCAGCGTCGCCAGCGCGGCCGCGCACGCGACCGGGTGCGCGGAGTAGGTGTACCCGTGCGGGAATTCCAGCAGATAGTGCGGGCCGCCGGCCTGCATGAAGGTGTCGTAGATCTCGCGCTTCGCAACCACCGCGCCGAGCGGCTGCACGCCATTGGTGATCTGCTTCGCGCAGTTCAGGATATCGGGCGTGACGCCGAAGGCTGCCGAGCCCGTCCATGCGCCGGAGCGGCCGAAGCCGGTGATCACCTCGTCGAAGATCAGCAGGATCTGGTGCTGGTCGCAGATCTGCCGCAGCCGCTGCAGGTAGCCGACCGGCGGCACGATCACGCCGGCCGAACCGGAGAAGGGTTCGACGATCACGGCCGCGATGTTCGATGCGTCATGCAGGTTGATCAGCCGCTGCAGCTCGTCGGCCAATTCCGCGCCCTGCGCCGGCATGCCGCGCGAGAACGCATTCTTCTCCAGCATCGTGTGCGGCAGATGGTCGGCCTCGATGCCCTGGCCGAACAGCTTGCGGTTGCCGACGATGCCGCCGACCGAGCCGCCGCCGAAGTTCACGCCGTGATAACCCTTTTCGCGGCCGATGAAGCGGGTCTTCGAGCCCTGCCCTTTCGCGCGCCAGTACGCGCGCGCCATCTTCAGCGAGGTGTCCGCCGCTTCGGAGCCGGAGCCGGTGAAGAACACATGGTCGAGTCCGGCCGGCAGGAAATCGCGCATCCGGTTGGCCAGCGCGAACGACAGCGGATGGCCGAACTGGAAGGCCGGCGTGAAGTCCAGCGTGCCCATCTGCCGGCTGACCGCATCGACCAGCTCCTGCCGGCAATGGCCGAGGCCGGTGGTCCACAGCCCGGACAGGCCGTCGAAAATCCGGCGGCCGTCGGCGTCGGTGAAATACGCATCCTTCGCGCTGACGAACAGCCGCGGGTTGGCCTTGAATTCGCGGTTGCCGGTGTAGGGCATCCAATGAGCTTCGAGCCAGTCGGCGTCGGTGCGCACGGCCTCGTCGGCGAGGGACTTCGGTGCGGACATGTTCATGCGGTTCTCCTCCGGAGTGATTGCCGGAATGTTGCGCCCGGCGGATACTTTTAGGAATATTCAATTATCCATGTCCGGTTGCATATCCATGCAAGTAAAGAAAAAGGCCGTCTTGGGCCAGATCAGTGATACCGACATCCGCCTGCTGCGAGTGTTCCGCAGCGTGGTCGAGTGCGGCGGGATGGCGGCGGCCGAGCTGGAACTGAACATCAGCACGTCGACCATCAGCCGGCACATCAAGGATCTCGAGACCCGGCTCGGACTGACGTTGTGCCGGCGCGGGCGCGGCGGCTTCGCGCTGACGCCGGAGGGCGAGCGCATCCACGAGGAGACCCTGCGGCTGCTGGCCTCGACCGACGCCTTCCGCGCCAGCATCGACGACATACAGCAGCGCATCGCCGGGCAGTTCCATCTTGCGGTGTTCGACAAGACCGCGAGCAATCCGCAGGCACGCATCGCGCATGCGATCGCGCTGTTCAGGGACAGCGCGCCCGAGGTGTCGCTGAACCTGCACGTGTCGACCATCAATGGCATCGAGCGCGGCGTGATCGGCGGCGACTATCACTACGGGATCATCCCCGAGCACCGGCGCTCGGACAGCCTGCTGTATGACGACCTGTTCGGCGAGACCATGCTGCTGTACTGCGGCGCATCGCATCCGCTGTTCAGCGCCGACAACCGGAAGATGAGCTGGGCGCAGCTGCGACAGTTCGATTTCGCGGGACTCGGCTATCACTCGCCGAACATGGAGATCTCGCACCGCGAGCGGCTCAAGCGCGACGCGACCGGCTTCGACCAGGAATCGGTGGCCACGCTGATCCTGTCCGACCGCTACCTCGGCTTCCTGCCGGACCATTACGCGCGCGGCTTCGTCGAAGACGGCCTGATGAAGCCGGTGAAGCCTTCGCTGTTCAGGTACGAATGCCGCTTCGCCGGCATCGCGCGCCGTTCGCCGGCACCGTCGCGGGTGACGCAATTGTTTCGGGAGTGCCTGTTGCGGGCGCATGCTTGACGCCGCCTCCGGATTGCTCGCCGTTCACGAATCAGGCCTGCGGTTGTAACGCATCCCGAAGATCCACAAACCGAGCTGTCTGTGAAGGAAAGAAGCGCCTATAGTCATCTGTAATCATGTCGAGGCCAACGGCAATGGATCGCATCATGCAAACCCGCTCCCGCCTTCCTTTCCCCTACCGTCCCGAAGCCGAGGTCGCTGCCGCGCTGCTGCGCGACGCCGCACCACTGCCCGACTGGTCGCGCGTGATGCAGACGGCCAGCCCGTGGGTCGATGCGGTGCGGCGCGATCCGCCGCCTTTCTGGGCGATGGAAACCCTGCTGAAGGAATATCCGATCTCGGGCAACGAAGGCCGCGCATTGATGCGGCTGGCCGAGGCGCTGCTGCGCGTGCCGGATGCGGAAACGGCGATCGCGCTGACGGCCGACCAGCTGTCGCAGGCGCAGTTCGATCCGCAGGCCGACTCGGCACTGGCACGCCTTTCCTCGGCGGCATTGTCGATGTCGCAGCACCTGCTCGACCCCGACGGCGGCCTGCTGAAAAAGATGGGCGCACACCTCGTGGTGCAGGCCGCCTTGCGCGCCGTGCAATTGCTCGGCCGGCAGTTCGTGCTCGGCGAAGACATCGGCAGCGCAATGAAGCGCGCCGCTGCGATGCGCTCGCGCCTGCCCGCGCTGTCGTTCAGCTTCGACATGCTGGGCGAAGGCGCGCGCACGATGGACGATGCGCTGCGCCACCTCGACGACTACCGTGCCGCGCTCGATGCACTCGCCGCGTCGCGCGATCCGCGCGCCGAGCCGGATGGCATTTCGGTGAAGCTGTCCGCGCTGCACCCGCGCTACGAACCGCTGCAGCAGGCGCGCGTGATGACGGAGCTGCTGCCGCGCGTGTGGTCGCTGTGCGAGAGCGCCGCGCAGGCCGGCTTGCACCTGACCATCGACGCCGAAGAATCGGAACGGCTGGAGCTGTCGCTGCAGGTGTTCGATGCGCTGTGCGCGAAGGTGGCCGCGCATTGCCCGCACTGGCGCGGCTTCGGCATCGCGCTGCAGGCTTACCAGACGCGCGCGGTCGATCTCGTGGCGCAGGTGGTCGCCATCGCAAGGCAGCACCGGCTGCAGCTGATGTGCCGGCTGGTGAAAGGCGCGTACTGGGACGCGGAGATCAAGCGTGCGCAGGAAATGGGCTTGCCGGCGTATCCGGTGTTCACGCACAAGCATCACACCGACCTCGCCTACCTCGCCTGCGCGAAAGCGATGCTGCAGGCATCCGACTGCCTGTACCCGCAACTCGCCACCCACAATGCCGCCACCATCGCCGCCATCCTGCCGATGGCACAGGGACGCCGCTTCGAGCTCGGCCGGCTGCATGGGATGGGCGAAGGCATTTACCGCGAAGTGCTGAAAGACGAATCCCTGCGCTGCCGCGTCTACGCGCCGGTCGGGCAGCACCGCGACCTGCTCGCCTACCTGGTGCGGCGTTTGCTGGAGAATGGCGCGAACTCGTCGTTCGTGCATCAGCTGCATGACGACGCGCTGCCTGCGGACGAACTGCTGGCCTCGCCGCTGAATGTCGAACCCGCTCCCGCGCTGCCGCTGCCGCGCGAGCTGTACGGCGCTGCCCGGCGCAACAGCGAAGGCATCGACCTCGCGGTGCCGGAAATGCGGGCGCCCTTGCAGGCGGCGCTCGATACCTTGCAGTTGCCCGCGCCGACATCGGCCTCGCCCGACGCGATGGCGGCGGCCGTGGCGACGGCCGATGCCGCTTTCGACACATGGCGGCTGACAGCGGTGGATGCGCGCTGCGCGATGCTGATGCGCGCAGCCGAGGCAATGCAGGCGCAGATGCCGATGCTGTGCGCTGCGCTGGTGCGCGAAGCATTCAAGAGCTGGAACGACGCCGTCGCCGAAGTGCGCGAGGCGATCGACTACCTGCGCTATTACGCGACCGACGCAGAACGGCTGCTGCAGCCGCAAGCGCTGCCCGGGCCGACCGGCGAATCCAACACGCTGCTGCTGCGCGGCCGCGGCGCATGGGCCTGCATCAGCCCGTGGAATTTCCCGCTTGCGATCTTCACCGGCCAAGTGGCGGCGGCGCTGGTCACCGGCAACACGGTGCTGGCAAAACCGGCGGAGCAGACACCGGCAATCGCGGCGCTCGCGGTGCGCCTGCTGCACGAGGCCGGCGTGCCGCACGAAGTGCTGCAGCTGCTGCCCGGCGATGGCGAAGCGGTGGGCGCGGCGCTGGTCGCGCAGGCCGGCATCGCCGGCGTCGCGTTCACCGGATCGACGGCGGTCGCAAAGGCGATACAGCGCTCGCTCGCGGAAAAGGACGGCCCCATCGTCCCGCTGATCGCTGAAACCGGCGGCATCAATGCGATGCTGGTCGATTCGACCGCGCTGCCCGAACAGGTGTGCGATGCGGTGCTGCAGTCGGTGTTCCGCAGCGCCGGCCAGCGCTGCTCATCGCTGCGCGTGCTGTGCGTGCATGAAGCGATTGCGGACGCCGTGCTGAAAATGATCGCCGGCGCGCTGGCCGAGCTGAAGCCCGGCGACCCGTCCGACTGGGCCACGGATGTCGGGCCCGTGATCGATGCGTGTGCGCACCAGCGGCTGCTCGAACAACTGAAGGCGCTAGGCGCGGCAGCGCCGGTGTCGACAGCGGCGATGGCGAACCTGCTCGAGCCGCGCATGATCGAGGTCGGCCGGCTGTCCGAGGTGCGCGAGGAAATCTTCGGGCCGGTGCTGCAGGTGCTGCGCTGGCGCGGCGATCCGGCGCAGGTGATCCGCGACATCAACGCGCTCGGCTACGGGCTGACGCTGGGGCTGCAGACCCGCATCGACGGCCGCGCCGAAGCGCTCGCCCGGCTCGCGCGCGTCGGCAACGTGTATGTGAACCGGGGCATGACCGGCGCGGTGGTAGGCGTGCAGCCCTTCGGCGGCGAGGGCCTGTCGGGCACCGGCCCGAAGGCCGGCGGGCCGCACTACCTGCTGCGCTTCTGCGCCGAGCAGACGGTCACGATCAACACGACCGCGGCCGGCGGCAATGTCGACCTGCTGGCGCGGCCGTCGAAGCGGCCGTAACGAGGGTAATGCGCATTCGGAACGCACAGGATGCCGGGCAGGCTGCTTTACAATACCGGGAGAGAGTCTTTGTTATCAATCCCGCATCTATCAACCGGAGGATGCCATGCACATCCTTTCGCTGTCCGACATACAGCTGATCGTCGACCTGTACGAGACACAGCAGCCAATGGCCGATGCGCGCGGACGCGAGCAGCAGGTCGACAACCTGATCCGCACCGGTTACCTGCGCCCCTTGCGCGGCGCCTACCTGCTGACCGAGCTCGGCGAGAAGACCGCGCGCTCGCTGCAGGTCAAGCAGTTCGTGCCGCCGCGTGCGCAAGCCGCCGCACCGAGCCTGCCGCCCGCGGCCGATGAAGGCGGGCCGGCCGAGGCGCTCGAAAACAGCTGAACCCCGACTGCGCGCGGCTCAGGCGGCGTTCGCCTCGTCATCCACGGCCAGCTGCGCGAACGGCAGCGGCTCCTTTACCAGAATCACGGTGCACGGCGCGTGCATCGCCACCTTGATCGGCACCGTCGCAACGAAACGCTGCATCGACAGCCCGTGCGTGGCCGCGCCCATGATGATCAGGCTGACGTTGTTGCCCTCGGCATAGCGCAGCAGCGCCTGCGCGACGTCGCCCGACTCCAGCACATGGAAAGACACCTGATGTCCTGACAGGTCGAGCCCTTCGGCCCATTTGCGGAATCCGGTCAGGTGATGGCGCATCAGCCAGGTCTCGTTGCGGTCCTCGCCGCTGCTGGTGAAGCTGGAGTTCACCACCGTCACCACCGCCAGCCGCGCGCCGGGCCGCGTGCCGAGCGAGCGCGCGGTCGCCTGCCGCAGCGCATACATCGCGACATCGCTGACGTCATGGTTCGGCACCGCCACCATCACGATCGGCACTTCCGAGATCTGCTGCGACGGCAGCGGGCTAGCTTCGTACTGCATGCCCGCCGCGCGCAGCCAGCGCTTGAAGTGCCACCAGAAACCCGGCCCCTTCAGCTTGCGGCCGCGCTCGGTGATGCTGACCTGCGCCGGATTGCGCAGGTCGAACATCAGGTGCGCGGCCGACGGATAACGCTGCCCGGCCTGCGGTTCGAGGCAGCGCAGGATCACTTCCTGCAGCCATTCGGGCAGGTCGGCGCGATGCGCGCGCGGCGGCGTCGGGCTCATCCACAGCCGCTGCCGCAGCCCGCCCTGCGTCGACGGGAAGCCGAACGGCAGTTCGCCGGTCGCCATTTCGTACAGGATCACGCCGATAGCGAACACATCCGAGCGCGGATCGCCGCGCACGCCGACCACCTGCTCCGGTGCGATCCACGCGGGCGAGCCGACCGCCTTGCGGAATTCCTCGGCCAGCAGGTCCGGATAATGCGCATGGCAGGACAGGCCGAAGTCGAGCAGCACGAGGCGGCCGTCGTCGGTCAGCAGTACGTTGGCCGGCTTCAGGTCGAGGTGACAGGCATTCTGCTGGTGCAGGCTGTGCAGCGCCTGCGCGAGCTGCGCGCCGACGCGCGCGATCTCGTCGACCGGCACCGGCTGGCCGGCATCGGTGAAATTCTTCATCCACGCCTCAAGCGTCGCGCCGTGCAGATGCTCCATCACGAGGTAGGGCACGCGGTCGAGGTCGCCGGCGGCAACGAAGCGCGGCACATGCGCGCCGTGCAGCACCTGCAGCAGCTGGTGCTCGATCTCGAAGCCGACGATGTTCTCGGAGCCATCGCCCTCGCGCATCAACGGCACCTTCATCACCATCGGGAACGGCGGCACGCGGCCGTCCGCGTAGTCGACCTCGTAGATGCGCGCCATCGCGCCCGCATGCAGCAGCCGGCCGATGCGGAAGCCGTCGAGTTTGCTGCCCTCTTCGAGACGGCTCATCGTCCGCTCTCCAGCCGCGACGCCAGCACCTCGGGCAGGCCGGCCGCGCGCATGTCGCGCACCACGCCAAGATGGTCGTAAGGCACGCGATGGAAGCTCAGCAGCTTCGCGCCAGTGTCGAGCAGCGCATAGTTGGCGCGCGTGTCGCCATCGCGCGGCTGGCCGGCCGAGCCGACGGTGGCGACCCAGCGGCGGTGCGTGCTGACCGGTATGGCCACGCCGGCGCGCGGCACGAAGGGCATCAGGTGGCGGCCGCTGCCGCGGTAGTACAGCGATTGCTGGTGCACATGGCCTCCGAACACATAGCGGATGTCAGGGTCGCGGCAGGCGGCGTCGAGGCTGCGCTCGGCCATGCGCTCGTCGAGCACGTAATGCCATTTCTCCGGCGCGTCGGCGGTCGCGTGCACCAGGTACACGCTGCCGAGCGTCGCCGACAGCGGCAGTTGCGCCAGCCATTCGCGCTGCAGGTCGTCGAGGTGGCGGAAGGTCCATGCGGCGGTCATGTCGGCCCAGGTCGAGCCGGTCAGTACCGGGTTCACCGGCAGCACGTCATGATTGCCGCGCAGGACGGTCGCGCCCTGGCGCTGCAGCTCGCGGCAGCGCTCGACCACTTCGGACGGATGCGGGCCATAGCCGACGAGGTCGCCCAGCACCGCGATATCGGTCGCGCCCTGTGCGCGCGCATGCGCGAGGCAGGCCTCGAGCGCGGGCAGGTTCGCATGCAGGTCGGACAGCAGCGCGAGTTTCAACGGAGATTCTCCTGTGTGGCGCGCATTGCGCCTCCACGGTGGGTCAGGTAGTAAAGCAGCGGCAGCACCAGCAGGGTCAGCACCGTCGACGACAGGATGCCACCGATCACGACGGTGGCCAGCGGCCTTTGCACCTCGGCGCCGGTGCCGGTGGCGATCGCCATCGGCAGGAAGCCGAGCGACGCGACCAGCGCCGTCATCAGCACCGGCCGCAGCCGCGTCATCGTGCCCTCGCGCACTGCGTCGGCCAGTGCCATGCCCTGGTCAGTCAGGTTGCGGATGAAGGTAATCAACACCAGTCCGTTCAGCACCGCCACGCCGGACAGCGCAATGAAGCCGACCGCCGCCGAAATCGACAGCGGTATGTCGCGCAGCCACAGCGCCAGCACGCCGCCGGTCAGCGCGAACGGAATGCCGGTGAACACCAGCAGCCCGTCCCTCAGGTTGCCGAACATCGCGAACAGCAGCACGAACACCAGGAACAGCGCGCCCGGCACCACCAGCTGCAGCCGCTGCGCGGCCGACTGCAGGTTCTCGAAGGTGCCGCCCCAGCTGAGCCAGTAGCCGGTCGGCAGCGGCAGGCCGGCCAATTGTGCCTCGGCGTCGGCGACGAAGGAGCCGACATCACGCCCGCGCACGTTGGCCGTCACCACCACGCGCCGCTTGCCGTTCTCGCGGCTGACCTGGTTCGGGCCCGGCGCGACCGAGAAGCTGGCCACCTCGGACAACTGGATGAAGCCGCCATGGCCGGCCGAGGCCGGCAGGTTCACCGGCAGCCGGCGGATCGCATCGATGTCGGTGCGCAGCGACTCCGGCAGGCGCACCACGATGTCGAAGCGGCGGTCGCCCTCGAACAGCGTGCCGGCGGTGCTGCCGCCCACCGCAGCGGCGACCACGTCCTGCACGTCGGTCACGTTCAGCCCGTAGCGCGCGGCGCGCTGGCGGTCGACCGACACGATCAGCATCGGCAGGCCGGTGGTCTGCTCGACCTTCGCCTCGGACACGCCGTCGACGCGCTGCAGCCGCGCCAGCACCTCGTCGCCAAGCCGCCCGAGCTGGTCCATGTCGTCGCCGAAGATCTTCACCGCGACATCGCTGCGCACGCCGGAGATCAGTTCGTTGAAGCGCAGCTGGATAGGCTGCGAGAAATCGTAGTTGTTGCCGGGGAGCTTCCACACCGTGTCCTGGATCGCTTGCAGCAGCTCGTCGCGGGTCTTGCGCGGCTCGGGCCACTCTTCGGGCGGCCGCAGCATGATGTAGCCATCCGACAGGCTGGGCGGCATCGGGTCGGTCGCGATCTCGGCGGTGCCGATGCGGGTGAACACGCGCTCGATCTCGGGAAACTTCTGCTTCAGCGTGACCTCGATGTTCTTCTGCATCTCGACCGCCTGCGTCAGGCTGACGCCGGGCGCGCGTATGGTCTGGAACGCGAAGTCGCCCTCGTTCAGGTTCGGCACGAACTCGCTGCCGAGCCGCGTCAGCAGCAGCGCGCACAGCACGACGATCACGGCCGAGGTCGTCAGCACCAGCGCCTTCGCATCCATCATCCAGTGATACAGCGGCAGGTAGGCGCGGCGCGCGGCGCGCATCAGCGCGTTTTCCTTCTCGTTGACACGGCCGCTGACGAACATCGCCACCGCCGCCGGCACGAAGGTCACCGACAGCAGCATCGCGCCGAGCAGCGCGGCGACGACGGTGAAGGCCATCGGGTGGAACATCTTGCCCTCGACGCCGACCAGCGTGAAGATCGGCAGGTAGACCACCATGATGATGAACTGCCCGAACAGCAGCGGCCGGCGCGATTCGCGTGCCGCCTCGAACACTTCGTCGAAGCGCTCGTCGCGGGTCAATGGCCGCCCCGCCAGCTGCTGCGCATGCGCGAGCCGGCGGATGCAGTTCTCGACGATCACCACCGCGCCGTCGACGATGATGCCGAAGTCGAGCGCGCCCAGGCTCATCAGGTTCGCGCTGACGCGGTAATGCACCATGCCGGTCAGCGTGAACATCATCGACAGCGGAATCACCGCCGCCGTGATCAGCGCCGCGCGCAGGTTGCCGAGGAAATAGAACAGCACCGCGATCACCAGGATCGCGCCTTCGAGCAGGTTCTTCGCGACCGTCGCGATGGCCTTGTCGACGAGGTTGGTGCGGTCATACACGGTGACCACGCGCACGCCCTTGGGCAGGTTGCGGTTGATCTCGTTCATGCGCCGGTCGACCGCCTGCGACACGGTGCGGCTGTTCTCGCCCATCAGCATGAACACGGTGCCGAGCACCACCTCGCGGCCGTTCTCGGTGGCCGCGCCGGTGCGCAGCTCGCGGCCGATGCCGACCTCGGCAACATCGCGCACCCGCACCGGCACGCCCTCGGCGCTCTTGACCACGATGTCGCGGATGTCGTCCATGCTGCGCACCTGGCCGGGCGCGCGCACCAGGTACTGCTCGCCGCGCTTCTCGATGTAGCCGGCGCCGGCGTTCTGGTTGTTGCGGTCGACCGCGGTGACCAGCTCGGCCAGCGACACGCCGACCGCCGCCAGCCGGCCCGGATCGGGCGCGATCTGGTACTCCTTCACATAGCCGCCGATCGAGTTGATCTCGGTCACGCCGCGCACGGTGCGCAGCTGCGGCTTGATCACCCAATCCTGGATCTCGCGCAGGTCGGTTTCGTTGTACGGCGAGCCATCCGGCTTCTTCGCGTCCTTCGCCGCCTCGACGGTCCACAGGTAGATCTCGCCGAGGCCGGTGGCGATCGGGCCCATCTCCGGCGTCAGGCCGGCCGGCAGGCGTTCCTTCGCCTGCCCGATGCGCTCGTTGACCAGCTGGCGCGCGAAGTAGATGTCGGTGCCTTCGTCGAAGATCACCGTCACCTGCGACAGCCCGTAGCGCGACAGCGAGCGCGTCTGCTGCAGGTTGGGCAGGCCGGCCATCGCGGTCTCGACCGGATAGGTGATGCGCTGCTCGGCCTCGAGCGGCGAGTAGCCGGGCGCGTAGGTATTGATCTGCACCTGCACGTTGGTGATGTCGGGCACCGCGTCGATCGGCAGCCGCTGGTAGCTGTAGATGCCGACCAGCGCCAGCCCGAGCGCGGCGAACATCACCAGCGCGCGCTGCGCAATCGAAAACCGTATCAGTCTTTCGAACATGGCGGTCCCGGTCAGTAGCCTTCTTCGGATGCCAGCTTCGACAGTTCCGATTTGATGATGTAGCTGTTGCGCGCCGCATAGCGCGCACCGGCCTGCAGCCCCTGCGTGATCTCGACGTTCGCGCCGTCGCTGCGGCCGAGGGTCACGGGACGCGCGATGAATTGCTTCCCTTCGCGCACGAACACCACCTGCTGCGTGCCCAGCGTCTGCAGCGCGTCGGACTGCACCGCCACCGGCACCTCGGCGTCCGCCGCCTTCACCTCGATGTTGACGAACAGGCCCGGCCGCCAGGTGCCCTTCGGGTTCGCCACCAGAATGCGCGCCCTCGCCATGCGGGTCTGCTCGCCGACCAGCGCGCCGAGGAAGGCGACCGTGCCGGTGGTCTGCGCGTCGAACGCGGTCGCGCGCAGCGTGACCTTGTCGCCGACGCGGAACAGCGGCAGGTTCTGCGCCGGTATGTGCGCCTCGGCCCAGACGGTGCTCATGTCGGCGATGGTGAAGATCGGCGTGTCTTCCTTCACCGCCTCGCCGATCGACAGGCTGCGCTCGACCACCAGCCCGTCGTAGGCCGCGCGCAGTTCGAAGCGGTTCATCGCGCCGCCTCCTTTGCCGCCACCCTTGCCAACGCCGAGCGCGGCCAGCTTCTGGCGCGCGTTCTCCAGCTCGATCTCGGCCTCCTGCACCGCGTGCTGCGCCTGCAGGTAATCCTGCTCGGCGGAGATCTTCTGCTCCCACAGCCGCTTCTCGCGCTCGAGGATGGAGCGCGCATGCTCGAGCCGGCGCTCGGCGGTCTCGAGGCTGCTGCGCTGCTCCGACACCAGCTGGCTGGAGAACACCGCCAGCAGCTGGCCTTTCTTCACCGCCTGCCCGGTCGACACCAGCACCGACTCGGCGATGCCGGCCACGCGCGGCACCACATGCACGGTGCGGTCGTCATTGAGCTGTATCTCGCCGGGGAATTGCGCCAGCGCGCGGATGCGCGCCGGTCCCGCAACCTGCACGTCGATCGACGAGGCCTTCAGCTGCGTGTCATCCATCGTCACGTGCGCGGGCTGCGCGGCCGGGGCGGACTTGGGGTCGGCCTTGTCGTCGGCCGCGTCGTCCTTTCCCGCCGCCTTCGGCGCGGCACTGCCTGCGGTGGAAGCAGCCGCCGGCGCGTCGTCGTCATCGCCGGCGCCGACATGCCGGCCCTTGTCCATGTTGAGGATCAGCGCGCCGAGCGCGAGGCCGGCGACCAGCACGCCGGCAATGGCCAGCGGCCGCACGCGGCCATGCTGGCGCGCGGGAAGCGTTGGGCGAAACATCATGGGGAAGTCCTGTTTTTCGAATTCTCGGTGTGCGGCGCGTCCTGGCCGAGCAGGCTTTCCAGCTCGGCCTG
This sequence comes from uncultured Bifidobacterium sp., assembly GCA_964613635.1. Classification (GTDB taxonomy): domain Bacteria; phylum Pseudomonadota; class Gammaproteobacteria; order Burkholderiales; family Burkholderiaceae_D; genus Pernthalerella. The sequence goes on from CAZTIF010000039.1 coordinate 21,147, forward strand.
CGCGCGATGGAAGTTGGCCAGTGCGTTCAGGTATTGCGACTTGACGGCGAACAGCGTGCGCTGCGCATCCAGCACCTCGAGGAAGCTGAACTTGCCGTTCTCGAAGCCGATGGTGGCCGCGTCGTATGCGCTTCGCGCGCCGGGCAGCACGTCGCGGCGCAGCAGCTCGGACTCGTCGCGGCGCGCACGCACGCGCTCGAGCGCCTGCTGCACGTCGCTGACCAGCGCAACCTGCGTCGCGAACAGTTCGTCGCGCGCCTTGTCCTCGCGCCGCAGGGCCTCGAGGATGTTGCCCTGGTTGCGGTTGGCGACCGGCAGCGGCACCGTCACGCCGAGCAGCGCGAGATTGCCCGGCGTCTCGAGGCTGCGGCGCACGCCGACGCTGAGCATGAAGTCCGGCACCGCGCGGCTCTGCTCGAGGCTGACCAGCGAGCGGCGGCGCTCCAGCTCGCGCTGCGCGCGCTGCAGCAGCGGCGAGGTGGCGAGGCGCTGCTCGATCGCGTCGGCCGGCGGCAGCTCGGCCAGCCGCTCGACCTCGCCCTGCGCGCTGCTGAAGTTCGGCGTCGGGTTGCCCCACAGGCTGGACAGGCGCCGGCGCGCATTGCGCAGCTCGCTGTCGGACTGTGTCTGCGTGACACGCACGCCGGCCTCGGCCACGCGCGCGCGCGTCTCTTCCACCGGCGACACCTTGCCGGCGGCGACGCGCTTGGCGGCGATGTCGGTGGCGCGCTGCGCCAGCCGCACGCTGTCGGCCGCCAGCACGGCCAGCTCCTGCGCGGCCAGCACGTCGAAGAAGGCGGCGACCACGGCGGCACGCACGCGCAACGCGCGGCCGTCGAGGTCGGACAGGGCGACCTGCCGGCCGAGGTCGGCGGCGCGTACGCGGGCCTCGCGCTTGCCGGCGGTCTCGAACGGCAGGCCGAGCTCGACCGACGAGGTGCGCGAGATCCGGCTGGCGTCCTCGGTCTGGTAGCTGAGTTCGGGGTTGGGCCGCAGCGAGCCCTGCAGCACCTGCGCGGCGGCGGCCTCGACCTCGCGGCGCGCGGCCGCCAGCGTCGGGTTGCCGTCAAGAGCGAGCTGCAGCGCCAGTTCGATTGTCAGCGGCGCGGCCGGCTCGACGGCCGGCAGGCGCTCCTGCGCATTGATGCAGCCCGGCGACAGCAGCGCGGCCACCAGCACGGCGGCGCGCAGCGGGCGCGGGCTTGTAAAAGCTATGGAAGGCATCCGTCTCTCCGGAAACGGCCGCCGCGGCAATGCGGCAGCCGGAACGTCAGGCATTGGGGTCGGGTTTCCCCGTCTCAGGCAGGGTGCGTCCGGTGCCAGTTGGGGCGCTCGGGCCGCCGGGGCGGCGGCGACGGCGGCGGCAGGTGCGCGGCGTCGGCGCGGAAGACGACACCCGCCGGCAGTGCCGGCAGCAAAGGACGCGCCGGCACGCCAGAGAGCGCATTCGCATGGCAGGTGGTGCAGTCGTGGTCGGGATCGCCGGCGTCGGCGGCTGGCGCAAGATCGGGACTGGCCGTCGCCGCTGCCTCGTCGGGCACGGCGGCAATGCCGGCGGCTGCGCCCGCCGTCGGCGTGCGCAGCGCATGCGCATGGTGGCCGAAATGCCGCGCGCCGGCGTCGCCCTCGTGCAGGCAGGCGCTGCCCGCTGCGGCGAACGCGGCTTGCAGCGCGATCAGGGAGATCAGCAGGAAGACGGTGAGCTTGCGCATGGCCGGCGTAGTTTAGCAGCAGGCGACGGCGCCGCCGCGCTATTCCGCCTTCTGCCGTCGGGATTGCGGCAGCGTCACGGGGCCCTTCAGCAGCTGCTCGCGGAACACCGCCGCGATCGGCGAGAGGCGCTTGCCCTTCGGATAAACCACATGCCACTGCGAATGCACCGGGAAGCCCTGCACGTCCAGCACGGCCACCGCGTCTTCCGGATGGCCCTCGCCAAACGCATGCGCGGACAGTACGGCCACGCCGAGCCCGCCGGCCACCGACTGCCGGATTGCCTCGTTGCTGCCCATCTCCAGCCGCAGCCGCGGACGGAAGCCGAGGTCGCGAAATACCTGGTCGGTGGCCATGCGCGTGCCCGAGCCCTGCTCGCGCAGGATGAAGCGCTCGTTCGCCAGCTTTTCCAGCGGCAGCGCCTTCCGGCCCGCCAGCGGATGCGCCGGCGGCGCGACCAGCAGCAGCGGATTGGGCATGAACACGCTGTCCTCCAAATCCATGTCGGCCGGCGGCATCGACATGATGTAGAGGTCGTCGCGGTTCTCGCGCAACCGCGCGACCACACCGTCGCGGTTCTGCACGTCGAGCGAGATGTCGATCTCGGGATGATGCGCGCAGAAGCCGGCCAGCAGCCTCGGGATGAAGTACTTCGCGGTGTTCACCACCGACACCCGCAGCCGGCCGCGCGTGAGGCCGCGCATCGCATCGAATTTCTGCTCCAGCGCCTCCCACTCGTCGGCGATCGCGCGCGCCGTCACCGCCAGCTCGCGGCCGGCTTCGGTCAGGAACACCTGCCGGCCGATCACTTCATGCACCGGCATGCCGACCGCCTGCGCGATCTCCTTCAACTGCATCGACACCGTCGGCTGGGTCACGTGCATCGCACGCGCCGCGCCGCTGACGCTGCCGCTGTCGGCCAGCGCAATCACGAGCTTGAGCTGTCGGAACGTGAGATTCATAAGTAATAACCTATGCTTAACTTTATTAAAATTGATTTTACCTTATGCATTGCCGTGTTTATCATTGCGCCGCAACAAAGGAGCTTTCATGCAAAATTTTCTGGACCCCGCCATTTTGTTCTTCGTGTTCGGCATCGTCGCCGGCCTGCTGCGTTCCGACCTCGAGATTCCGGCGCAGATTGCCAAATTCCTGTCGCTGTACCTGTTGATGGCGCTTGGCCTGAAGGGTGGCTTCGCGCTGGCCGCCTCGGGCCTGAGCCCGACGGTTGCCGCCAGCCTGCTGGCGGCGGTGCTGATGGCCTTCGTGGTGCCGATGCTCGGCTATGCCTTCCTGAAGAACCGTGTGCCGAAGTTCGATGCGGCCGCGGTCGCCGCGTCTTACGGCTCGGTGAGCGCGGTGACTTTCGTGACGGCGATGCAGTATGCAGAGTCGCACGAGATTACCGTGGGCGGCCACATGGCCGTGGCGATGGTGCTGATGGAGTCGCCCGCGATCATCGTCGCGATCGTGCTGGCCAACCTGCTGCGCCGGCAGGCGGCCGCGCAGCCGCTGCAGCTCAGCGCGCAGGGCACGCTGGTGACCGGCGGCGGCCAGGGCATGTCGATCCGCGAGGTGCTGCACGAGTCGCTGACGAATGGCACGCACCTGCTGCTGATGGCGTCGCTGGTGATCGGTTTCGTCAGCGGCGAAGCCGGCAAGGAAGTGATGAAGCCCTTCTCGGCCGACCTGTTCAAGGGCATGCTGGCTTTCTTCCTGCTCGACATGGGCCTGATCGTGGCGAAGAACCTGCGCGAGACGCGCGGCAAGTCGCCGGTGCTGCTGGGCTACGCCATGCTGTCGCCGTTCGTGCATGCGAGCCTCGCACTGTTGCTGGCGATCGTGCTGCAGCTGCCGGTCGGTGACACCGCACTGCTGATGGTGCTGTCGGCCAGCGCGTCCTACATCGTGGTGCCGGCGGTGCTGCGCCATGCGGTGCCGGAGGCGAATCCGTCGATGTACCTCGGCCTGCCGATCGGCGTGACCTTCCCGATCAACCTGCTGCTGGGCATACCGCTGTACATGGCGGTGGCGGAGAAGTTTGCCGGCTGAGGAGCTGCGGTGATGGGCTGGTCGGTGGATCGGCGGTGAATGAGGCCGGAGGTCGATCGAACATGGGTCCCAGCTTGCCCCCAGCCTTCGCTGGGGCGGTGGCTGGGACGACGTGCGGAATGCAGCTGCCCTCAAAACCGTCATCCCGGCGCAGGCCGGGATCCAGTGTCTCATCGCTTCCAGCGCCTGATGAGGCCAGAGGTCGATCGAACATGGGTCCCAGCTTGCGCTGGGACGACGTGCGGAATGCAGCCGCCCTCAAAACCGTCATCCCGGCGCAAGCCGGGATCCATCGCCGCATGGCCCGGAGCGTCTGATGAGGCCAGCGGACGATCGAATATGGGTCCCGGCTTGCGCCGGGACGACGTTATCGAGGAACGACCGCCCCACGCCCTGGCTTGCAAGCCAGGGCGCTTCGGCAGGCGCAACGCATGCGTTGCGAAACCCCTGCCTCACCCCGGCGCAGGCCGGGATCCATCGTCGCATGGCCCGCAGCGCCTGATGAGGCCAGAGGTCGATCGAACATGGGTCCCAGCTTGCGCTGGGACGACGTGCGGAATGCAGCTGCCC
>CAZTIF010000040.1:0-25243 GCA_964613635.1 uncultured Bifidobacterium sp.
ACCGCGCCATCGCCATCGCCCGCCTGTGCGAGCACGCCGAAATCGCGCGCAAAGGCAAACGGCAACAGCCGGGGATCATGCATCACTGCGTTCATGGATTCATCCGTTCAAGTGGTCCGCGCAAGGACTGCCGCTCAGCGCTGGTGAATCACCGGCGGCTCCACCGGAAAGACCTCGGGCGGCGCCGAAGGTTGCATGCCGGATGGCGGCGCAGCCGGTGCCGACGGCGGCACGGATGGTGCCGGCCGCGGCTCGCGGTTCAGCAGCGCGCCGCCGACCGGACGACCGCCGTCCAGCGGCGGCAGCTGCGGCACGTCATCAGTCGGCAGCAGCGCGTTCGGATTCGGGCGCACGCCCAGCTGCGCGCCGCGAATGTAGTCGTAGCGGTCGGACGCGACCGCTACGCTCTGCTCGTCGCTGCGGATCACGGTCGGGCGCAGGAACACCATCAGGTTGGTCTTGGTGCGCCGCTTCGACTGATAGCGGAACAGGTAGCCGAGCACGGGAATGTCACCCAGGCCCGGCACCTTCTCGACCGAGTCCGAGATTGTGTCCTCGATCAGTCCGCCGAGCACGATGATCTGGCCGTCGTCGACCAGCACATTGGTGTCGATCGAACGCTTGCTGGTGATCAGCCCGGACGAAGTCGACTGCTGGATGTTCGAGGTCTCCTGGTAGATCGCCATCTTCACGGTGCCGCCTTCGGAAATCGTCGGCCGCACGCGCAGCGACAGGCCGATGTCGCGCCGCTCGATGGTCTGGAAAGGGTTCACGCCGGCCGTGCCGCCGGAAGCCGGCGTGGTGAACTGGCCGGTGATGAAGGGCACGTTCTGGCCGACGATGATGCGCGCCTCTTCATTGTCGAGCGTGATCAGGTTGGGCATCGACAGGATGTTCGCCTTCGCATTCGTCTCCAGCGCGCGCGCAAGCATGCCCAGCCCAAGCTGGCCGGTGTCGTTCTGCTTGAAGATGCCGGCCGTCAGGCCGTTCCCCGGCGGCAGCGCCACACCGGTCGGCCCGAGGATGGACACCGCCTGCTGCACGAGGTTGTTGCCCTGCGTGGAAAAACCGGTCAGCACGCCGACACGGTAGCTGCTGCCACCGTCGCCGGACAGGCCGGCCCACTGCACGCCGAGTTCGGCAGCGCGGTCGGCGCTGATCTCGACGATCAGCGACTCGACATACACCTGCGCGCGGCGCGCATCGAGCTGGTCGATGATGGCGCGCAGGTTGCGGTACACGCGTTCGTTCGCGGTGATGATCAGCGTGTTGGTCGCCGGGTCGGCCTGGATGAAGCCGGCGGCGCCGCCGGTCGGCAGCGGCCCCTGCTGCGGCGACGGCGACGATGGCGGCGCCTGCAGGCCGGCCGCCTGCTGCGGGCTCGCCGGCTGCGTGGCCGGCTGCTGCGGCGACGTGGCCGGCGTGGCCGCACCGGACTCGCCGGCAATCACCGCGCGCAGCACCTGCGCCAGCCGCGTCGCCTCGGCATTGCGCAGGTACACCACATGCACGTTGCCGGGCAGCGCAGTCGGGCGGTCGAGCTTCGCGATCAGCTTGCGCGCAAGATTGGCGCGCGCCACCGTCGGCGCGCGCAGGATCAGCGAATTCGTGCGTGCGTCGGCCAGCACCAGCAGGCGGCCGGCGTCGCCCTGGCCGGCCGCTGCGCCGGTATCGAGCAGGCGATTGATCGTGACGGCAAGGTCGACCGCCAGCCCATGCTCGATGCGCACCACGTCGAGGTCGCCGATGGCGGGCGTGTCGAGCGACCCGATGATGCGCGCCAGCCGGTTCAGGTTGTCGACGTAGTCGGTGATGACGAGCGTGTTGTTGGCGGAGTCGGCCGCGATGGTGTTGTTCGGCGAGATCAGCGGACGCAGCACCGCCACCAGCGCAGTCGCGCTCTCGTGGTTCAGGTGGAAGATGCGCGTGGCGATCTGGTCGCCGCGCAGCTTGCCGGCCTGCACCGGCGCGGCCTGCAGCTTCGCGTCGGCCTCGGGCACGACCTTCACGAAGCCCTGCGTGCGCACCATCGAATACCCCTGCAGCCGCAGCACCGAGCCGAGCATCTCGAAGGCCTGCGCCTTCGTCACCGGCTTTTCCGAGACAAGGTTGATCGTCCCCTTCACGCGCGGATCGATCACGAAGGTGTTGCCGGTGAAGTGGCCGATCGCGCGCACCACCGACTCGATGTCGGCGCCGACGAAATTCAACGTCGCCCGGTTCTCTGCCGGATCCTGCGCGATGGCGGGTGGCGCGACCAGCGCCGCCAGCAGCACGAAGGACAGCAGCAGCGCAACGGCGGCGGCACGCGCAGACAGCGAAAAATGCGGGATGTTTTTCATCGGAATTCGAGCGCGATCACATTGCGGTTGCCCACCTGGCGCCGCTGCCCGAGCAGGTTCAGCAGGATCGCCAGCCTTGGTTCTTCACCTTCTTCCGCCCACGCCTGGCCGGAGAACTGCAGGCGGCCGTCGACAAGCGTGCCCCGCCCCTCCAGCAGCAGCGGTCCCGACAAGCTTTTCAGATCGACGCGCGCCGCGCCCCCTTGCCAGTCAAACCGCATGCGATAGGCACCCAGTGGCTTGACCGGTGACAAGGCCGACGCGACCTCGGTCAGGTCGAGCTGCATGCGCCCGTCCGCCTGCAGCCCGCCGGCGGACCGCGCCAGCACCAGCCCTGTCCACGACAGCCGCATCTGGCCCGACGGCCGTATCGTGTTCAGCGGCGCACCCAGCGCGGCGAGCCGCTCGGCCGGCAGCGCGATGCTGCCGTCGCCGACCTGCCAGCGCCGCCAGCTGCCATGAATGGCCACCGGCGCTGCCAGCGCGCGCGGGTTCTGCACGCTGGCATCGACGATGCCGACCAGCGCCAGCGGCGACAGCCGCCAGCGGAAGCGCCCCGGCAGCAGCGGCACCAGCGGCTCGTCGCCGCTGCCGGCCACGCCGATGAAGGCCGAGCCGCGCCACACGCTGCCCTGCGGATCGCCAAGCGACAGGCGGCCGCCGGTCTGCCGCTCCAGCCAGGGCGCCAGCCACGCGGCCGGCAGACTGGCCAGCGCCGTGGCCAGCACCGCGACCAGCGCCAGCGCGATCCAGCGCAAGGTGCGCGCCATCAGGGACGGCGCAGCGCCAGCGTCGCATCGACGCGATCGATGCGCTCGCGCGCATTCACCGTTGCCTCCGCCACCGCCAGCCGCGCATCGCGCTGCGACTGCTGCAACCAGTCGGCAAGCGCCGAGAAGGACACATCGGCCAGGGTCACGCGCACCAGCGCGTCGGCCACCGTCAGCGCCTGCGGCTTGAGGCCGGCGCCGGCCAGGCTGCGCTCGAGCGCTGGCCGGTCGGGCGGCTGCACCGCGCGCGCCGGCGGCGCGGCCGCGGCCTGCTGCGCCAGCGCCTGCATCTGCGCCCGCTCCGCACGCAGCGCCGGCAGCCGCTGCTGCCAGTGCGCGCGGCCGTCGAGCGCCGGCTCGACCAGCAGCAGCCAGCACAGCAGCAAGCCGAGCAGCACGGCGCCGATCGCGAGAATGCGCCGCTCGCGCACATTGCGCTCGGCCCAGAAGCGGCGGGCGGCATTCATGGTGCGCTCCTGACCTGCCACAGCGACGGATCGGCCGGCGACGGCGTCGCCGCCAGCCGGCGCGCGGCCAATGCCGCGCCCATCGCGTCCAGCGAGACCTGCGCGCCGGGACGCAGGCGCACGGTCAGCGTGGCATCGCGGTACTCAAGCGCGGCGATCGCGCGCGGATCGTTGCCGGCCTCGGCCCAGGCCTCGCCAAGCGCAGCCGACAGCGCAAGGAAGTCGCCGGAGGCGAACTCGCCGGCGGCCTGCCGCGCAGATGCGACCTTCTGCCGCATCTGCGCCAGCGGTTCCTGCACCAGCGGCTCGCCCGGAAACGCGCGCCGGTAGATCGCGGCCATCTCGCCCTCCAGCGCCCGGCCCTCGCTGCGCAGCCGCCACCAGTCCGCATTCAGCGCGACGATGTTCAGCAGCAGGCAGGCAAGGCCCAGCCGCAGCGGCCAGCGCCAGCGGTGCCAGTCGATCTGCTCGCCGGTTGGCGCGGCCACCCCGGCCGCGAGGTCGACCCCGGACTCGCCGGCGCCGGCTATCCATGCGCGCCAGTCTTCGTCGACCAGTTCGATGCCGCTGTCCGGATGCCCGGCCGCCCATGCCTGAAACAGGGCCGCGTGCGCGGGCGGCACCGACAGCTGCACCGCGCGCCCGCCGGCCAAGGTGGTGAGCAGGCCGGGCACCACCTCGACCAGCGCGGCCGGATCGTCGGCCGCGACCGGCAGCCCCAGCCCTTCGTCGGCGGACGTGCGCACGGCCAGCTCCGGCGCGCCCGGCAAATCGAGCAGCGCAGCCGACGCGCGCCCGGCCGGCAGCGGCAGGCACAGCGACATCGGCAGCGCGGCGATGCGGCGCGCGCCGAGCTGGCGCAGCGCCTCCAGCCAGCGCTGCAGCCACGCACGGTCGGCGATGGCGATCGTGCGCTGGCCATCGACCTCCGGGCCGGCCGCAATCACGCAGTCGTCCGGATCGCCGATCACGCGGTCCTCGACCAGCGCGGGCAGCGCCGCCTGCAAGCGTGCTGCCGACAACGGCGGCACGGCCATCCGCAACAGCGTCACGTCACTTGCGGCCAGCAGCAGCACCACGCGCGCCGCCTGCGCCACCTGCGGCGCCAGCGCAGCCGGCGTGGCCATGTCCGCGCGCTGCAGCCGTCCGCGCAGGGCCCAAGCGAAGGCCAGCGGCAGCTGCAGCGGCTCGGCCGGCAAGTGCGCGGTGCGCTGCGGCAGGCGCAGGTAGAGCGTGGTGGCGGGTATCTGGCGCGCCATCTCAGGCCTCGCGCATCCACAGCAGGTGGGTCGCCGCGCCGGTGCGCTCGACCAGCGCCTGCAGCTGCAGCGTCGCCTGCCGTATCGTCACCCGTCCGGTGACGAGGAAGTACGCGCTGCCGACCGAGAACAGCGCCGGATCGACCGAGGTCGGCCGGCCCGGCAGCCGCGCGGCCAGGTCGGCAAGGTCGCGAAAGCTTGCATTCTTGCGCGCCGTCACCAGCGCATTCGCGTCCGCCAGCGACAGCCCGGGCAGCTGCGCCGCCAGCACTTCGGCCGACGCGGTATTCGCGTTCACCGGCGTAGCCGCCGGCAGGAACACCACCTGCTCGCGGATCGCATCGAGTACCGCCGGCGTGCAGCCGGGCACGGCCAGCAGGTCGTCGACCTGCACGAAACCGATCGGGCGCGGCTCGCCGGCCGTGCCGGCAATCGCAGCGCGCTCGCTGTCGGCGACCTTCTGCGCGGCTGCGCGCGCCAGCCCCGGGTCCTGCCGCAGCGACACCAGCAGCCGCTCGAAGGCCTGCACCGTGCCCGCGTTCACCCGCCCCTGCGTGGCCAGCCCCGTCAGGTTCAGCCGCGCCTGCGCATCCTGTATCCCGCCGGACAGCACGGCGCTGCCGGCGTCGCCACGCAGCGCGGCCGACTCGACATAGCGATCCAGCCGCGTGTCCGACAACGGCACGGCCCACGGCTCGTTGAGGGCATCGGTGACCGAGTACTTCGCGTCTTCGCGCAGGATCAGCCGCGCCCAGTCGAGCGCACCACGCAGCACCCATTGCTTCTGCAGCTGCAGGCGCTGGTTCTCGATCGAGCGCACCTGCACCTGCTGCTGCCAGAACAGGCTGGCGACGATGGTGATCGCCAGCGTCGTCAGCAGCAGGGCGGTGACCACCGCCACGCCGCGACGGCGCGCCGGCCGGATCGTGCGCACGCTCATGTCGCCCCCAGCATGAAGACCTTGGTCAGCGGTCGCGCGCGACCGGCCAGTTGCAGCCCCACCTCAAGCCCGCGCCAGTCGGTCTGCATCGCGGTGGTGCCGGCGCGCGGGTTCATCAGCGCGCCACGCGAGACGATGCCGGCGGCCATCTGCTCCCAGCCGCGCCAGCCGCGGCCGTCGTCGGTCCAGACGCGCAACTGCATCGCCTGCACGTCCTCCTGCAGCCGCAGCGCGTTCGCGCCGCCGGCCTGCGCGAACTGCCAGGCCTGGTCGAGCCGGGTCAGGTCGCGTGTCGGCGGCGACTCTTCGCGCGTGAGCACGCCGTCGCGCAGCCGCCAAGTGACCAGCTGCAGCGCGCCGGCCTGCGCTTCCGGCTGCACGCGCCGCGCGATCGTCACGCGGGTCGCATCGACCACCAGCGGCGTGCGTCCGGCCAGCGTGACGGCATCGACCGCATTCGCGCAATCGGTCTGCCACTGCGCAAAGGCCAGCTGCAGGCCGCGCGTCTGCGCGAGATCCGCATTCAGCGCGGCACGCGCGCGCGTGATCGAGTCCAGCCCGCGCCAGCCGAGCACCGCGACGAAGGCGAGCACGCCGACCGCGACCAGCAGCTCGACCAGCGTCAGGCCGCGCGACCGCCGTGACGGCCGTGACGGCCGTGACGCTGGCCGGTGTTCACAGCGCATTCGGCACCACCTGCGACAGCATGATGATGCGGCGCCCGCTGCCGTCGACGACGGACACCTCGACGCGGCGGAACGCCGGGTTCGGCGTGGCGACGATCTGCTCTTCGCAGCGCAGCGCCAAATCGCCCTGCGCGCAGTCGAACGCGCGGCCGCCGAGCGGCGGCCACTCATGCGCAAGGCGTATCTGCGTGAGCCGGTTCTCGGCCGACCAGGTTGCCATCATCGCCCCGCGCAGGTCGCCGCCGTTTTGCGTCAGGCTGCCGATCGCGCGCAGGCTCGCGGCCAGCGCGGTGCCGACGATTACCAGCGCGACCAGCACCTCGAGCAGGGTGAAACCTGCCGACGGTGGGTTGCGCCATGCCCGCGCCGCCATCTCATTCCACCCGGAAGTTGCCGATGCCATCGGCGCGTATGGTCGCGCTGTCGCCGCCGGACGAGAGCGTCAGCGCAAACGCCTTGTCGACCGGCTCGCGGCCGAACACGATGCGCAGCGGCAGGCGGTCGCCCGACGGCGGCTGCAGCTGCAGGCCCAGCGGTGCGCGCCGGTACGCACGTTCGCGCAATTGTTCATCGCCGGCCAGCGTGGTCCACTGGCTGCCGCGCCGGATCAGGAAGCGGTAGCGATAGTCATCGGCCTCGAACGCGACCGGCTGGTTGCGAACGATCGCTTCGTCGCGCGCGAGTTGCAGCAGCAAGGCGATGCGCTGCGCTTCGTTCTGCAGCATCTGCCGGTCGCCCGGCGCCGCATTCAGCGCGACCGCGCCGAGCATGATGCCGACGATCACCAGCACCACCAGCAATTCAAGCAGCGTGAAGCCACGCGGCCGCGGGTGGCGATGGCGCGCTTCATTCCCACGAGCCGACGTCCGCATCATTGCCGGTGCCGCCCGGCTTGCCGTCGGCGCCATACGAGAAGATGTCGATTTCGCCGCGCGTGCCCGGCGACAGGTACTGGTAAGGATTGCCCCAGGGGTCGCGATTGAGCCGGTCGAGGTAGCCACCGGTCTTCCAGTTCGGCGGCACCGGCGCCATCGCCGGCCGCGTGACCAGCGCCTGCAGTCCCTGCTCGGTGGTTGGATAACGCTGGTTGTCCAGCCGGTACAGTTTGAGCGCCTGCATCAGCGTCGCGATGTCCTGCTTCGCGGCGAGGATGCGCGCGTCATCGGTGCGGCCCATCAGCCGTGGCACCACCAGCGCGGCGAGCACGCCCATGATCACGACCACCACCATGATCTCGATCAGCGTGAAGCCGCGTGCACGATGCAGATGAAAACGGGAGATGGCCTGCCGCATGATCTTTCTGAACGCGAAGAAATGAACGTCGAACAACTCAGACTGGCACGATGACCGAAAGTGCCACACGCGATTGGCGACGGAAAAGGCTTGCGCCGGGTTCAGCGATTATTCGGCAGCCGGAATTTTTGCGTTCGATATCGGTCAAGCAATCAACAGGATGAAGCTCTGAGATTCATGGCGCTCCCGCATGCAACTTCCGGCGATGTGATCGATGTCACGCCCCTGCGCGACCAGCTCGGGAGTGCGATGTCGACTGCGATCGTGCGCACTGCGCATCTGGAGTTGATACGCAGTGTCCTGCACAAGGGCCGCACGGTGCCGGAGCACAAGGTCGATGGCGAACTGACGATACAGTGCATCGAGGGCAAGCTGGTCGTGCATGCGCACGGCATGAAGATTCCGCTGACAGCGGGAGAGTTGTTGTTTCTTGCCGGCGGGGAGCCGCATTCGATTGCGGCGGAAGAGGACAGCTCGGCCTTGCTGACGCTGGTCAGGGTGCCGGCGGTGTGAAGTAAAGGAAGCGGAAAGCGTGCCGGTCAGACCGCTTCGTCGCGTGCCTCGCGCGCCAGCAGCTGCTGTATCGCGTCCTGCGGCTTTTCGTTCTCGAACAGCACGCGTGCGACCGCATCGACGATCGGCATCGCCACGCGCTGCCGCTGCGCCAGTGCGCGCACTGCCTGCACGCAGCGTACGCCCTCGGCCACATGGCCCAGCTCGGCGACGATGGTGTCGAGCGACTTGCCGGCAGCGATGCCGAGCCCGACCTGGCGGTTGCGCGACAGGTCGCCGGTGCAGGTGAGGATCAGGTCGCCCATGCCGGTGAGACCCATGAAGGTTTCGCTGCGACCGTCGAGCGCGATACCGAGCCGGCTGATCTCGGCCAGCCCGCGCGTGATCAGCGCGGCGCGCGCATTCATGCCCATGCCCAGTCCGTCGCCGATGCCGGTGGCGATCGCCAGCACGTTCTTCACCGCGCCGCCGACCTCGACGCCAACCAGATCGTCGGTCGAGTAGACGCGGATGTTCGCGCCGTGCACCGCGGCCACCACCGCGCGGCGCAATTCTGCGCTGCGCGAACCGATGGTCAATGCGCACGGCAGCCCGCGCGCGGTCTCTTGTGCGAACGACGGCCCCGACAATGCGCCGACCGGCACCGCATCGCCCAGCTCCTGCTGCGCGACCTGGTGCGGCAGCAGCGCGCTGCCCTGCTCGAAACCCTTGCACAGCCAGACCACGTTGGGCACGTCCAGCGCGCGCAGCGCATGCAGCATCGGCCGCAGGCCGGCGACCGAGGTCGCGAGGATCAGCACGCCGTCGCGCGCATGCGCGACCGCGGCCGGCAGGTCGGAAGAGATTTGCAGCTGGGCAGGGAAAGGCAGGCCGGGCAGGTAGCGGCGGTTCTCGCGCGCGGCGGACAGCGCCGCCATCGCGTCGGCGTCGCGGCCCCACAGCAGCACCGACTGGCGCGGCGCCAGCGCGATCGCCAGCGCGGTGCCCCAGGCACCGGCGCCCAGAATGGAAATGTTCATTCGCCCCAGACTTCTTCGGCCTTCAGGAAGCCGATGTCGCCGTCACGATGGCGAACCCTGATCCAGCCCGAGGCGATCGGGCCGGCCAGTTCGAGCAGCACGCCCCTGGCAACCGTGAACGCAACCGGCGCCGTATCGGCCGCGCTGCGGCGAGCGTTCGCCTGCGCGACGTCCACGACCAGCATGCGCTTGTCCGACAGTGACTTGTTCTCGATCCACGCCAGCTCGCCGGCGGCGTCGCGCACGCGGCTCCATTCACCGGTGCTGACGACGATCTCGACCGGCATACCCGGCGGCGCGACGTACAGCTTGCGCGCTTTCGGCCCGGGCACCTCGTACATCACGGCAGGGCCGGGGCCGACGGAGCGGAAATCGAGCGCATGCGCGGCACCGGCCAGCGCCAGCAGCGCGAGCGGGGCGAGGTGGCGCAGCGCACGCATGTCGACTTACTGCACCTGCTGGGTCGCGGCCTGTGCCATGGCTTCGCGACGCTGGTGGTAAAAGACTTCGAAATTGATCTCGGTCAGGTGGATCGGCGGGAAGCCGGCGCGGGTGATGGTGTCCGCGATGTTGGCGCGCAGGTACGGGTAGATGATGTTCGGGCAGGCGATGCCGAGCAGCGGTTCCAGCTGGCCCTCGGGGATGTTGCGCGCCTCGAAGATGCCGGCCTGCTTGCCTTCGACCAGGAAGGCGACCTTGTCGCTGATTTTCGCGGTCACGGTGATGGTGATGGTCGCTTCGTAGATGCCGTCAGCCAGCTTGTCGCTGCCGATGTCGAGCTGCACCTCGATGCCGGGCGCTTCCTGCTCGAGGAAGATGGCCGGCGAATTCGGCTGCTCCAGCGACATGTCCTTCAGGTAGACGCGCTGGATGTTGAAGACGGGCTGCTGCTCGGGCTGGTTCTGGTCGGACATGAATCGCTTTCTGTTTTGTGTGGTGAGTCAATCGTGTGACGGTACAGCCGCAGCCAGGCAGGCCACAGGCTGCGCGGATGCGACATCGTACATGACTACGGCGCGCATGGGACAGGCGACGCCGGCCGCCGTGGCGGGCTTCAGGCGCCCAGCAGCAGCGGATCGAGCTTGCCTTCGCGGTCGAGCGCGGAGAGGTCGTCGAAGCCGCCGACATGCACATCGCCGATGTAGATCTGCGGCACGGTGCGCCGGCCGGTCTTTTCCATCATCAGTGCGCGCTGCTGCGGCTCGAGGTCGACGCGGATCTTTTCGATCTCGTCCACGCCCTTGGACTTCAGCAGCCGCTCCGCCATGTTGCAGTACGGGCAGACCGCCGTGCTGTACATCCTGACCTTCGCCATCTGAATATGCTCCCTGAGAGTTATGCCTTGGCCGTCGGCAGTCCCTGCGACTGCCATTCGCCGAATCCGCCGCCCAGCACGTAGACCTCGCCGAAGCCGGCGCGCCGCAGCTGCGCGGCCGCGCGCGCGGCACGGGTGCCGGCGGCGCAGACGACCAGCACCGGGACGGCCTTGTCGAGTTCGCCGATGCGCGCGCCGAGCTGGTCGAGCGGTATGTTCTTCGACTGCCGCAGGTGGCCGCCGCCGAATTCCTCCGGCGCGCGCACGTCGATGATGCTCACCTTGCCCCGGTTGAGCAGCTGCGTGGCCTGCAGCGTCGACAGCGAGCCTTTCGCGCGCGTCAGCGAGGGGAACAGCAGCGCGCCGCCGGAGAGCAGCGCGGCCAGGACCAGCCAGATATTGTCAATCAAGAATTCCACGGACATTCCATTCGGTTGCGGCAAGCGCTGCATTATAGAATATCGGGCTTGTCCCGGCGGCGCGTGCCCGCGCCCCCGCGGTTCCGTCAACTTCCATCATCCCTGCAGGACTCCTTCATGTACAAGATCGTCTTCATGCGCCACGGCGAATCCGTCTGGAACCGTGAGAACCGTTTCACCGGCTGGGTCGACGTCGACCTGACCGACAAGGGCGTCGCCGAAGCGCGCGAGGCCGGGCGCATCCTGAAAGACGCGGGCTTCAAATTCGACCTGACCTATACCTCGGTGCTCAAGCGCGCCATCCGCACGCTGTGGAACACGCTCGACGAGATGGACCTGATGTGGGTGCCGACCGTGCACGACTGGCGGCTGAACGAGCGCCACTACGGCGCGCTGCAGGGCCTCGACAAGGCCGAGACCGCCGCGAAATACGGCGATGCGCAGGTGCTGGTCTGGCGCCGAAGCTATGACACGCCGCCGATGGCGCTCGACCCAAGCGACCCGCGCGCCGCCTACGACGATCCGCGCTATGCCGGCCTGTCGCGCGAGCAGATCCCGCTGACCGAGTGCCTGAAGGACACCGTCGCGCGCGTGCTGCCGTTCTGGAACGAGTCGATCGCGCCGGCCATCCGCGCCGGCCGCCAGATCCTCGTGTCCGCGCACGGCAACAGCCTGCGCGCGCTGATCAAGCACCTCGACAACATCAGCGATGCCGACATCGTCGGCCTGAACATCCCGAACGGCCAGCCGCTGGTCTATGAGCTGGACGCGGACCTGAAGCCGATCCGCAGCTACTACCTCGGCGACGCCGCCGCGATCGAGGCCGCGATGAAGGCCGTCGCCAACCAGGGCAAGGCGAAGTAAGCGCGATGCCGGCGGCACGACACATCCTGGCACCGCTGCTCGTGGCGCTGGCGCTCGGGCTGCCCGCGCTCGCGCAGGCGCAGAAATCGGCCGAACGCGCGCGCCAGAAGCAGGAGGCCGAGCAGGAGCGCGCCGAGCTGCGGAAAAAGCTCTCGGCGCTGAAGGCCGACATCGCGAAGACCGAGAAGGCGCACGGCCATGCGGCCGATGCGCTGGCCGCGTCCGAAGCGTCGATCTCGAATGCCAACCGCACGCTGCGCGAGCTGGCCGCCGAGCAGCGCCGCACCGAGCAGACGCTGGCGCTGCTGAACCAGGACCAGCAGCAGCTCGAAGCGGCGGTCGCGCAGCAGCGCCGCCGGCTGGAGAGGATGCTGCGCGAGCAGTACGTCGCCGGCCACGACGACCGCGTGCGGCTGCTGCTGTCCGGCGACAACCCGAACCGCATCGCACGCGAGCTGCGTTACCTCGGCTATGTGTCGGCCGAGCAGACCCGGGCCATCGGCAAGCTGCAGGAGGATATCGCGGCGATCGAGGCCACCAAGGCCGACGCCGAAGAGGCCCGCTCGGCGCTGGAAGACATCGCCGACGAGCAGCGCGTGCAGAAGGCGCTGCTGGAAAAGGAAAAGGGCCGGCGCCAGACGCTGGTCGCGCAGCTGTCCGACAAACTCGGCGCACAGCGCAAGGAGGCGGGCAACCTGGCGCGCGACGAGGAAAGGCTGTCGGCCCTGGTCGGCCGGCTGGCGACCCTGCTCGCGCAGCAGCGCAAGGCCGAGCAGGAAGAGGCCCGGCGACGCGAGCGGGCCCGGGCCGAGGCGGCGGCGCGCGAACGGGCGCAGGCGGCCGACGGCGCACGCAAGGATGACAGCGCCCGGGCCGCGCAGGCGCCGAAGGCGACGGCGCGCCGCCCCGGGCCGGCGCAGTCCGAGCCGCCCCCACCGCCGGATGGCGCGGCATTTGCTGCGCTGCGCGGCAAGGGCAAGCTGCCTGTCAACGGCGAGCTGGCGGCCACCTACGGCGCCAAACGGGTCGACGGCCCGAGCTGGAAAGGCATCTTCATCCGCGCCGCCGAGGGCAGCGAGGTGCACGCTGCCGGCGCCGGCGAGGTAATCTTCGCCGACTGGATGCGCGGCTTCGGCAACCTGCTGATCGTGGACCACGGCGGTCAGTACATGAGCATTTATGGCAACAACCAGTCGCTGCTGAAACGACCGGGCGACCGGGTGAAAGCGGGCGAGGCGGTGGCCACCGTGGGCAACAGCGGCGGCAATGAACATTCAGGTTTATACTTCGAAATTCGTCATCAAGGGCGGGCGATCGACCCGCTTGCATGGATCAACAGGTGAGGCATGGGTAGCAAACTCAAAAATCTCGGACTGATCGGACTGGGTCTGGTCGCGGGTGTCGCCGGGTCGATGCAATTCGACGCGCTGGCACAAAAGAATGCCGGCGCCCCGCTGCCGGTGGAAGAGCTGCGCACGCTCGCGGACGTGTTCGGGCTGATCAAGTCCGACTACGTCGAGGCGGTCGACGACAAGAAGCTGCTGACCGAGGCCATCTCGGGCATGGTCGCTTCGCTCGACCCGCACTCTGCCTTCCTGGACAAGAAGGCGTTCAAGGAGCTGCGCGAGGGCACGCAGGGCAAGTTCGTCGGCCTTGGCATCGAGGTCGGCATGGAAGACGGCTACGTGAAGGTCATCTCGCCGATCGAGGACTCGCCTGCGTTCAAGGCCGGCCTGAAAGCCGGTGACCTGATCACCCGCCTCGACACCACGCCGGTCAAGGGCATGACGCTCGACGAGGCCGTCAAGCGCATGCGCGGCGAGCCGAACACCAAGATCACGCTGACCATCGCGCGCAAGGAAGAAGACAAGCCGGTCGTGATCACCATCGTGCGCCAGGAAATCAAGGTGCAGAGCGTGAAGAGCAAGGTGATCGAGCCGGGCTACGGCTGGATTCGCGTGTCGCAGTTCCAGGAGCCGACCGTCGAGGATCTCGCGAAGAAGATCACGCAGCTGTACCAGCAGGACCCGAACCTGAAGGGCTTGGTGCTCGACCTGCGCAACGACCCGGGCGGCGTGCTGCCGGGCGCGATCGGCGTGTCGGCCGCCTTCCTGCCGAAGGACGTCTCGATCGTGTCCACCAACGGCCAGCTGCCGGACTCGAAGGCAACCTACCTCGCGCGCCGCGAATACTACGGCACGCGCGCCGGCGTGGATCCGCTGGCGCGGCTGCCGGAGGCGGTGAAGAAGGTGAAGATGGTGGTGCTGGTGAACTCCGGTTCGGCCTCGGCCTCGGAGATCGTCGCCGGCGCGCTGCAGGATTACAAGCGCGCGACCATCATGGGCACGCAGACCTTCGGCAAGGGCTCGGTGCAGACCATCCGCCAGCTGAGCGTCGATACTGCTGTCAAGCTGACCACCGCGCGCTACTACACGCCGAACGGCCGCTCGATCCAGGCCAAGGGCATCGTGCCGGACCTGCTGGTCGACGAGTACGAAGACGGCGATGGCCTCAACAGCATGCGCCTGCGCGAATCGGACCTGCAGAAGCACCTGTCGAACGACAAGGACAAGGAAGCCGAGAAGAGCGCTGTCGTCGATGAGCTCGAGGAGGCGCAGCGCCTCGCCGCGCTTGAGAAGAAGCGCAAGCCGCTGGAATTCGGCAGCAAGGAAGACTTCCAGCTGGCGCAGGCGCTGAACCACCTGAAGGGCCTGCCGGTGAAGCTGTCGAAATCGGCGAAGATCGAGAGCAAGAAGGAGCCGACGATCAACAACCCGGACGGCAACGGCAACGGCGATAAAAAATAAGCGCCGCATCATCCCATGACGGCCGCAGCGATGCGGCCGTTTTTCATTCGACACGGAACCCATGAACGACCAGCAATTGCTGCGCTATTCGCGCCACATCCTGCTCGACGAGATCGGCATCGAAGGCCAGGAAAAACTGCTGGCCGCGCACGCGCTGGTGATCGGCGCCGGCGGGCTGGGCTCGCCTGTTGCACTGTATCTTGCCTCGGCCGGGATCGGCCGCATCACGCTGGTCGATCATGACACTGTCGACCTGACCAACCTGCAGCGGCAGATCCTGCACACGACCGAGCGCGTCGGTCAGCCGAAGGCGGAATCCGGCAAGCGCGCGCTGGCGGCGATCAATCCGGATGTCGAGGTGGTCGCGCTGTGCGAGCGCGCCGACGAGGCGACGCTGGCCGCGCTGGTCGCGTCGGCTACCGTGGTGCTCGACTGCTCCGACAATTTCAAGACGCGGCATGCGATCAACCGCGCCTGCATCGCGGCCGGCGTGCCGCTGGTGTCGGGTGCGGCGATCCGGATGGACGGGCAGGTGGCGGTGTTCGATGCGCGCGGCGGCCAGACGGCCTGCTATGCGTGCCTGTTCCCGCCGGACCAGCAGTTCGAGGAAGTGCAGTGCTCGACGATGGGCGTGTTCGCGCCGCTGGTGGGCATCATCGGCACGATGCAGGCGGCCGAGGCGCTGAAGCTGGTCGCCGGCATCGGCGAATCGCTGGCGAACCGGCTGCTGCTGCTGGACGCGCGCAGTATGGAATGGACCAGCATCCGGACGGCGAAAAGCCCCGATTGCCCGGTCTGCTCAGGCAGCCACGCGGCACATTGACCGGCAGCGCACCGGTCTGTCGATCCGACTAGGCGACCAGCACCGCCAGCTGGATCATCGCGCCGTCCGACGGCTTGAGCTGGAAGCCGCTCTTGGCAAAGCGGTGCCAGCGGCCGAGCACGAACGCCATCATCAGCCCGGCGCGCGCAGCCGCCTCGGTGTCGGGCGGCCCGCCCTGGGTCGCGGCCAGTTTCCAGGACTGGCGCAGCGCCAGTTCCACACGGTCGACGAACTGGTTCATCCGGTTCTGCAGCCGCTCATCCTCATTGACCAGCGCATCGCCGATCAGCACGCGGGTCATGCCGGGGTTCTGCTCGGCGAATTCGAGCAGCATGCGCACGACCGACACCGCCTGGCGCTGGCCGATGCCCTCGTTCTGCGCGATCTTGTTCACCAGCGTGAAGACCGAGGTTTCGATGAACTCGATCAGCCCCTCGAACATCTGCGCCTTGCTGGCGAAATGCCGGTAGAGCGCGGCTTCGGACACGTCCAGCCGGGCGGCCAGCGCCGCAGTGGTGATCTTCTCGCCCTTGGGATTTTCCAGCATGCCCGCCAGCGCCTGAAGGATTTGCAGCTTGCGTTCACCCGTTTTGTGGATTGGCATGATGGTTATCGTTCCGATAATGGTCGGAGCGACCGGCACGCACTGCCCCCTTCGCCTACCCCCGCATGCGCGCCAGCCGTTTCGGCAGTTGATGAAGTGATTTTACTTGCACATCGGCGCAGGCCGGTCGGAAATGCGCGCGCGGCAGGAATCCGGTGAACCAGACGGTGCGCAGCCCGAGCGAGCGGGCGGACTTCAGGTTCTCCAGCGTGTCCTCGACCAGCACGCAGCGCGACGCCGCGAGCTTCTGCCGGCGCAGCAGCCGGCGCAGCATCAGCCGCGATGGCTTCGGGCGGAAATGGCCATGCACCCGCATCGACTCGATCGGCACATGCTCGGCGAAATGTCGGCGCAGTCCGAGGTGGCGCAGCACGAAGCGGGAGTACTCGCGCGGCGCGTTGGTGAGCAGTATCTTGCGGCCCGGCAGGCGTCGCATCAGCCGCGCGATGCCGCGCTCGGCGCGGATCATGCCGGCGAGGTCGTCGAACTGGTGGGCGTCGCGCAGGAAGTCGTCGGCGCGCACGCCGTGGTGGCGGATCATGCCGAGCAGTGTCGCGCCATAGCGCTGCCAATAGCGCACGCGCACCTCGTTGACCGCTTCCGCGTGCGAGGGCAGCGACTGGGATGACAGAACGCGCGTGATCAGCGCGTTCATGTTCTGGTTAATTGCGGGGAAGATCGCGTGCGACGCGTCGTGCAGGGTGTTGTCGAGGTCGAACAGCCAGACCAGCTCGCGTCGCGCGCTCATGCGCTCTTAGTGGGAGCGGATCATCGTGCCGAAGGCCTGCTCGGTGAGAACTTCCAGCAGCAGCGAATGCTCGATGCGGCCGTCGATGATGTGCACGGTGTTCACGCCGGACTTGGCGGCGTCGAGCGCGGACGAGATCTTCGGCAGCATGCCGCCGGAGATGGTGCCGTCCTCGAACATCTCGTCGATCTCGCGCGCGGTCAGGTCCGTCACCAGGGTGCCGTTCTTGTCCATCACGCCCGGGATGTTGGTCATCATGATCAGCTTCTCGGCGCGCAGGATCTCGGCGATCTTGCCGGCGACGACGTCGGCATTGATGTTGTAGGCCTGGCCGTCTTCACCGAAGCCGATCGGCGAGATGATCGGGATGAACGCATCATCCTGCAGCGCCTTCACCACCGCCGGATTGATCGCCTCGATCTCGCCGACGAAGCCGATGTCGAGGAATTCGCCCGGATGCTCCTTGTCCGGCATCTGCATCTTGCGCGCGCGGATCAGGCCGCCGTCCTTGCCGGTCAGGCCGACGGCCTGGCCGCCGTAGTGATTGATCAGCATGACGATGTCCTGCTGCACCTCGCCGCCGAGCACCCATTCGACGACTTCCATCGTCTCTTCATCGGTGATGCGCATGCCCTGCACGAAGGTGCCCTGCTTGCCGATCTTCTTCAGCGCGCTGTCGATCTGCGGGCCGCCGCCGTGCACGACCACGGGGTTCATGCCGACCAGCTTCAGCAGGATCACGTCGCGTGCGAAGCCATGCTTCAGGCGCTCCTCCGTCATCGCGTTGCCGCCGTACTTGACGACGATGGTCTTGCCGTGGAATTTGCGGATGTAGGGCAGTGCCTCCGCGAGGATTTCGGCCTTGAACTCGGGAGCGATGGAGGTGGTGGGCATTGCGGTGACGGTCGAAGAGGATAGATCGGTAAAATTTCGGGAATTTTACCGCCAAACCTTCGACCGTCATACGAAGCGGCGGTTTGTGTTCAACGGCCGGCGGCGATCGCCTGCCGCAAACCCGCTTCACGGAGGACAGATGAGCGAGTGCGTTCGATGCGGAAAAACCTTCCAGTGCGGCATGGTCGATGCCGGCGCACCGGAGCCATGCTGGTGCACGACCCTGCCGCCGCTGCCGGACAGCGAGCTCGGGCGCGAGGCGGCCGGCTGCTATTGCCCCGACTGCCTGCGCGCGCTACTTGCAGGGCCGCACGGTGACTCCGGCGTAGCCTGACGCGACGGCGGCCAGCCGCGTCGCGCCGGTTTCGGTGACACCCGGCAGCCGGTACGCATAGCGGGTCGAGTTCAGCGGATGCTCGCCGATGCGCGCGTCCGTGAAGCCGGACTGGTGCAGCTTTTCGACCTGCGCCATCGCCAGCTCTTCCTTGCTGAACAGCCCGGCCGAGACGCCCCGGCGGCGCGGCGAATCGTCGCGGATCACCGCGCTGTCGGCAAAACCCTTCTCGCGCAGCTGGGCCAGCTTGCCGGCAGCGGCGGTATCGGTCGCCTGTGGCGGAATGAATACCAGATAGGCCGGCGGCGGCTGCACGACCCGCCGCTGCGGTATGCCCGTCATTGACAGCCGCGACAGCTGCGGCTCGAAACTCTCGGCGGCCTGCGCGCTGAAATCGCCGAGCTCGACGCAGACCGCCTTGGCCAGCGACGACGACGGGGCCTCCGCGGCTGCGGGCGGCGTGCCGGCAGGGGCGGCCTGCTGCGCCGCGCGCTCCTGCGCTACCCGGTGGCGCTGCAGCCGCTCCTTTGCCGCCTGCAGCGCGGCCGCGGTCGGATCGATCACGCTGATGCGTTCGGCATGCAACTGCTGCGCGAGCCGCTCGGGCTCGACACCGGCCGGCGGCACCGGCTTCACGATCAGCGCCAGCACCGCCACATTCGCCAGCAACAGCGCGAAGAAGAGCACTTTCATTTCGCCTCCGTCAATGCGGCCACGTGCAGGCCGAGCAGAACCAGGTTGTCGATGCGTTCACACGCAAAGGGCAGCTGCGGCGCGACATAGGGCGCGGCGCCGCCGGACAGCACGCACAGTGCCGACGGCAGCTGCGCATGCGCCTGCAGGATAGCGCCAACCTGTGCCTGCAGGCAGCCGCTGACGATCGCTTCCTGCGTATTGTCAGCAAACAGGCGGCCGCCCTGCGCGTCATCGACCGCCGGCAGCAGCGCCGTGTTCAGCGCAAGCGACTGCGCCATCGTGCGCAGGCCGGGCAGGATCAGGCCGCCGATGAAGCGGCCGGACGCATCGAGCGCATCGATGGTGGTCGCGGTGCCGGCGGTGACGACCAGCAGCGCGCGGCCGGGATGGCGGTGGCGCGCGCCGATCTGCGACGCGAAACGGTCGCAGCCAAGCTGGCCGGGATCGCGGTAGCCGTTGACCACGCCCGCACACGCGGCTTGCGAGCGGAACCAGTGCGGCGCACCGGCCTGCGGTGCCACGGCGGCCAGCGCGGCGTCGATCTGCGCGGCGACCGCCGCGCCGGCCACATTGGCCACCAGCGCGCGCGTGAATGGGTGCGACTGCGGCTGCGGCTGCGACTGCAGCAGCGACTGCCATTGCGACGCCAGCGCCGGCAGCTCGCCGTGCGCGAGCGCACCGGCGGCGACCCAGTCGCCTGCGGCCGCGCCGGGCCGCGCGGCGGCCCATTTCACGCGGGTGTTGCCGGCGTCAACCAGCAGCAGCATGGAAGCTTTCCGGGCCGCCCTGCGGCCGCAGCGACAGGTCGCCGGCGGCCACCGGCACGATGCCGCTGCCGGTGTCGAGCAGCAGGCAGCCATAGGCGTCGATGCCGCGCGCGACGCCCTCGTGCAGCACGCGTCCCTGCTCGACCAGCATCACCGGCAGGCCTGCGTATGCATGCCAGCGCTGCCAGCGGTCGACGAAGGGCGCCAGTCCCTGCGCATCAAACAAGGCCAGCGCCGCGACCAGCGCATCGGCCAGCGCCGCCAGCAGCTCATTGCGGTCGATGCCTTCGCCGAGCGCCGCCACCGGTGCGGGCACGCCGTCGTCACGCGCACGGTTGGCGCGCACGTTCAGGCCGACGCCGATCACGGCCCATAGCGCCGGCGTCTCCGGATCGGCGCGCGAGGTGACGGTCTCGACGAGCACGCCGCCGAGCTTGTCGCCGTCGATCAGCAGGTCGTTCGGCCATTTGAGGGTCACCGGATGGCCGCGCGAGCGCAGCGCGTCGGCCAGCGCCACGCCGACCGCCAGCGGCAGCCCGACCAGCCGGGTGACCGGCCCGGTGAAACGCCAGGCGAGCGAGAAGCACAAGCTGTCTTCCGGGGCCGACAGCCAGCTGCGGCCGGCGCGGCCGCGGCCGGCGGTCTGCAGTTCGGCCGCCAGCAGCACGGGCGCGCGCAGGCTGTCGGCGCGCTCGCGCAGGTCGGCATTGGTCGAGCCGGTGGCGGCGACGACTTCTACCGCCAATCCGCGGCGGCTCGCGGAGCACAGGCCGGCGATACGCGCGGCATCGAGGAAAGAGGACATGCGGTCATTGTATCGGCTGCGCCGGCCGCGGGATGACTGGCGCGCGAAACTCCAATACACTGGTTTGCATGTCGGCCCCCATGTCCCGCGAACTTCCGGCTGCGGCGTTGTCCGCAGGCGCGCCACCGAAGGCATCGGCGACGGCGCGCATTGCGCTCTTCTTTTACCTGCTGCTGGTCGTCTATGCGAGCTGCTACCCGTTCTCGGGCTGGCGCGACAACGGGCTGGCGCCGTGGTCCTACCTGTCCGAGCCGATGCCACGCTACTGGACCGGCTTTGACCTGGCCGTCAATGTGCTCGGCTATGTGCCGCTGGGCGCGCTGGCCGTGCTGGCGCTGTACCCGCGGCTGCGCGGCGTGCGTGCGGTGCTGCCGGCCGCTGTCGCCGCCATCCTGCTGGCGGCGCTGCTGGAATGCCTGCAAACCTACCTGCCGTCGCGGGTGCCGAGCAACCTCGACCTGATCACCAACGCCGGCGGCGCGCTGGCCGGCGCGCTGGCCGGCTGGCTGCTGGCCGCGCCGGTGCTGCAGCAGAGCCGCCTGCGCGCGCTGCGATCGCGCTGGTTTTCGGACCAGGCCAGCCGCGGGCTGATCGTGGTCGCGCTGTGGCCGCTGGCGCAGGTCTACCCGCAACCTTACCTGTTCGGCCACGGCCAGTGGCTGCCGCTGCTGTCCACGTGGCTGTCCGACATTGCCGAGATGCCGGTCGACCTTGTCGGGCTGGTCTGGGACGGCTTTGGCGCGGGCATCGAGCAATTCCTGCTGGCCGAGGTCGTCATCACCGCGTTCGGCATGACCGGCGCGGTGCTGACGCTGCTGTGCCAGATGCGCCCGCACGCACCGCGCACGCCGCTCGCGCTCGGGCTGCTGCTGTCGGCGGTCGCCATCAAGACCCTCGCGCATGCGCTGCTGTTCGCGCCGGGCGACGCGTTCGACTGGATCACGCCGTCGTCGGGCAGCGGCCTGCTGGTCGGCGCGGTGATGCTGGGCGGGCTGTCGTTCGCGCCCGCGCTGGCGCAGCGGCGCGCGGCGATCTTTGCGCTGGTCACCTGCCTCGTGCTGCTGAACCTGCTGCCGGCGAATCCGTATTTCCTGTCGACGCTGCAGGAATGGGTGCAGGGGAAATTCCTCAATTTCAACGGCGCAGCGCAATTCCTGTCGCTCACCTGGCCGCTGTTTGCGCTCTGGTTCCTGACCCATCCGGCGCACCGGGCGCGCTGAAGCGCCGGTGTATCATGCGGTGCTTCCGGCAACCTTGGCATCACGGCGATGAGCGACCCCATGAGCGACTCCTACTACAAGCACCATGTATTCATCTGCACCAACGTGCGCGACGACGGCCGCCCGTGCTGCGCCGAGCGCGGCGCGCAGAAGGCGCAGGAGCATGCGAAGCGGCGCCTGAAGGCGCTGGACATGAACGGCCACGGCAAGGTGCGCATCAACAAGGCCGGCTGCCTCGACCGCTGCGACGAGGGCCCGGTACTGGTGGTCTACCCCGAGGCGGTCTGGTATACCTATGTCGACGAGCAGGACATCGACGAGATCATCGACTCCCACCTGGTGAACGGCAAAGTGGTCGAGCGCCTGAAAATCTGATCCCCGGATGAACGCGCAAACCCAGGAATTTTCGATCGCCGGCCACGCAGGCGCGATCGAATGCAAGCTCGACCTGCCCCCCGACAGCGCACCGCGCGGCATTGCGCTGATCGCGCATCCGCATCCGCTGTTCGGCGGCACGATGGACAACAAGGTCGTGCAGACCCTCGCGCGGGCTTTCACCGGTCTCGGCTATGCGTGCGCACGGATGAATTTCCGCGGCGTCGGGCAGTCGGGCGGAACGCATGACCATGGCATTGGCGAGACCGACGACATGGCGCTGCTGTACGAGCACATGACGGCGCGCTACCCGGGCCTGCCGGTCGCGCTGTCGGGATTCTCGTTCGGCACCTTCGTGCAGGCGCGGCTGCAGCGGCGGCTGGCCGAAGCGGGCCGGCCGGCCGAGCGGCTTGTACTGGTGGGCTGCGCGGCCGGCAAGTGGGATCTGGCCGACGTGCCGGCCGACACCCTCGTCATCCATGGCGAACAGGACGACACGATTCCGCTGGCCGACGTGCTCGACTGGGCGCGGCCGCAGGACCTGCCGGTGATCGTGATACCCGGCGCAGACCACTTCTTCCACCGCAAGCTGCACCACATCAAGCAACTGGTCACGGCCATGTGGCCACGCTGACGTGTAGCCCGAGGGTCACGAACCCGGCTTACGGCAGAGCAATTGGTGGACTGCCAAAACGATGCAGAGGCCCTGCCAGTATTCCGGTGCGGGGCTATAATCGCCGCTGTTTCCCCGCCTTCACACACTCCCGCTTTTCATGAAAAAGTTCCTGGCCGCCTGTGCCGCGCTGTTCATCTTCGCCACCGCTTCTGCCCAGTCCCTGCCGCCGCCGGCCGTTGCCGCGCGGTCCTGGCTGCTGCTG
Organism: uncultured Bifidobacterium sp.; assembly: GCA_964613635.1. GTDB lineage: Bacteria > Pseudomonadota > Gammaproteobacteria > Burkholderiales > Burkholderiaceae_D > Pernthalerella. Next base: position 22,839 of record CAZTIF010000040.1, read on the forward strand.
GACGCCAACAGCGGACAAGTCCTCGGTTCGCAAGATCCCGACATGCGGATCGAACCGGCGTCGCTGACCAAGATCATGACGGCCTATCTGGCCTTCTCTGCGGTGCGCGAGAAACGCCTCGCGCTCGACCAGCCGGTGACGGTGTCGGTGGCGGCATGGAAGGTCGATGGCGACAGCTCGAAAATGTTCATCGAGCCGAACACGCAGGTCAGTGTCGAGGCGCTGCTGTACGGGCTGATTGTCCAGTCGGGCAATGACGCCGCCGTCGCGCTGGCCGAAGCCGTTGCCGGTTCCGAATCGGCCTTCGCCGAACTGATGAACCGCGAGGCGCAGCGCATGGGCCTGAAGAGCACGCGCTTCGCGAACCCGCACGGGCTACCGCATACGAACAATTACTCGACCGCGCGCGACCTCGCGACGCTGGCGTCGAACCTGATCACCGAGTTCCCGGAACTGTTCAAGATCTACTCGACGCGCAGCTATACCTACAACAAGATCACTCAGCAGAACCGCAACCGGCTGCTGTGGATCGACCCGACCGTCGACGGCATGAAGACCGGCCACACGCAGGCCGCCGGCTACTGCCTGATCGCGACCGCAAAGCGGCCGAACGGCAGCAACGGGCAGCGTCGCCTGATCTCGGTCGTGCTCGGCACCGAATCGGATTCGATGCGCGCGCAGGAAAGCCAAAAACTGTTGAACTGGGGCTTCCTGAACTTCGACACCTACAAGGTTTACTCGAAGGGCCAGGCCGTGCTGGAGCCAACCGTCTGGAAGGGCTCGCTGAACTCGGTAAAGCTCGGCTTCAACCGCGACGTCTATGTGACGCTGCCGCGCGGCACGCAGTTGAAGCTCAAGCCCGTGGTCGAGCGCACCGACCCGCTGGTCGCGCCGCTGCGCCAGTATGCGCCGGTCGGCAAGCTCAAGCTGATGGCCGGCGACAAGGTCGTCAACACGCTGCCGCTGCTGGCGCTGGAGCAGGTGAACGAGGCAACCATCATCGGCCGCGCATTCGACTCGATGCGCCTGATGTTCCAGCGCTGAGCCGGAGGGAAACGACATGCCTGGTCCGAATGAGAGCCTGATCGAGTATCCGAGCGATTTCCCGATCAAGATCATGGGCGCAATGCAGGACGACTTCGCACAGGCCATGGTCAAGGTCGTGCAGAAGCACGATCCCGAATTCCACGCGGGGAAGATGGCGATGCGTCCTTCGTCGAAGGGCAATTACCTCGCGCTGACCGTGACCGTGCGCGCCACCAGCCGCGAACAGCTCGACAGCCTGTACCGTGAACTGTCGTCGCATGCGATGGTGAAGGTGGTCCTGTAAGCGGCATGCCCGGCCTGCAGATCGTCGCGCGCGGCATCGAGCCCTACGAGCAGAGCTTCGCCGCGATGCGCGCGTACACCGACGCGCGCATCGTCGACACGCCCGACCAGCTGTGGCTGGTCGAACATCCTTCCGTCTATACGCTCGGCCTCGGCGCCGATCCGGCACATGTGCTCGATGCGCATGGCATACCGATCGTACAGACCGATCGCGGCGGTGAAGTCACCTACCACGGCCCCGGCCAGGCGATTGCCTACCTGCTGTTCGACCTCAAGCGCAGCGGCCGCAAGCTGCTGCCGCGCGAATTCGTGCACGGCATCGAGGAAGCCGTGATCGCCACCCTCGCGGCGTATAATCTGCGCGGCGAGCGCAAGGCCGGCGCGCCCGGCATCTATGTCGCCGACGGCGCATGGCAGGGCGCGAAGATCGCCGCGCTGGGGCTGAAGATCCGTGCCAGCGGCTGCACCTATCACGGCGTGTCGCTGAACGTGGCGATGGACCTGCAGCCCTTCTCGTGGATCAATCCCTGCGGCTATGCCGGCATGGCGACGGTCGACATGAAGACGCTCGGCGTCGACGCAGCGCTGGCCGACGTGCAGCAGGCGCTCGCGCACCACCTGCAAAACCAACTGAGTTCCTGACCGATGGCCTCCGACGACACCAACGCAAGCGCCCCCGCGTACAACCCGAGCGACAAGCAGAAGGGCGCGGGCAAGACCGCGCGCATACCGATCAAGATCGTGCCGGCGGAACGGCTGCCGAAGCCGGACTGGATCCGCGTGAAAGCGGCGTCGCCGACCACGCGCTTCTATGAAATCAAGGACATCCTGCGCGAGAACAAGCTGGTGACGGTCTGCGAAGAAGCATCCTGCCCGAACATCGGCGAATGCTTCGGCAAGGGCACCGCGACCTTCATGATCATGGGCGACAAGTGCACGCGCCGCTGCCCGTTCTGCGACGTGGGCCACGGCCGCCCCGACCCGCTGGACAAGGACGAGCCCCTGAACCTGGCCAAGACCATCGCCGCGCTTAAGCTCAAGTACGTGGTGATCACGAGCGTGGACCGCGACGATCT
>CAZTIF010000041.1:0-25217 GCA_964613635.1 uncultured Bifidobacterium sp.
GCCCCAACGCTACCCCATCAAAAAAAATGCCAGTCAGCTTAACTGACTGGCATTATGCGCAATGCAGGCCGTTTTTTTTGCGCCGGCATTTTGGCAATGCCGCGGAATAATCCCGCGCCGGCGGCCGGCCAGCACCTGTTTTGCTACAGCGTGCGGCGCAGCGCCTCGAAAAACAAATCGGACTGCAGCCTTTCGCCGCGCACCTGCTGCTCGACATGCGCGGCCAGTTCGGCGCGCACCGGCAGCATTGGCAGGCCGGTCTGGCGCGCCAGCACCTCGACCATGCAGGCGCGCTCGACGTAATACAGGTCGTCGTACGCATGCGCGACCGTCTCGCCGCACACCACCACGCCATGATTGGCGAGGAAAACGATGTCCCTGCCCTGCATCGCGTTCGCGATCCGCTCGCCCTCGGTGACATCGAGCGCCAGCCCGTTGTAGCAGGCGTCGGCCGCCACGCGGCCGTGGAAGCGCATTGCGTTCTGCGACAGCGCAGTGTCGAGCATGCGCGCGCCGGTCGCAGTCAGCGCCGTCGCATACGGCATGTGCACGTGCAGCACGCAGGGCTTGCGCGCAATGCGATGGATCGCCGCATGAATGAACATCGCGGTCGGCTCGACCGCATGCCTACCGGCGAGCTTGTTGCCCTGCTCGTCGATCATCACGATGTCGTCGGCGCCGATCTCCTGCCACAGCAGGCCGCGCGGATTGAGCAGGAAGCGGTTCGAGCCGTCCGGCAGCTCGACGCTGAAATGGTTGCAGACGCCCTCGGACAGGCCGTGGTGCGCGGCCGCGCGCAGCGCCAGCGCGAGGTCGGCGCGCAGGCGCGACACCGCCGGGGACTGGAAATCCTGCTCGTGCATCGTGTCTCCTTGACTTGATTTCGGCGCCGCGCATGCCGCGAGCGCCGCCAACAAATACAGAAAATATCAGCTTTTGCGCCGCAGCTGCGCCGCGGCCGCCCAAAAAACAGGGGCTTCCCGCAGGAAGCCCCGAAGTCATCCGGACCGTGCTGCAGTTCGAATGAGGAGAGTCTTTGTCCCACGCAGCCGTGGCTGCCGCGCTCAGGGAATGCGATAGCCGTAGCGTTCGATGATCTTTTTCGCCTTGTCGGTTTTCAGGTAGTCCAGCAGTGCGCGCGCCGCGGTCGAGTCCTTGCCCGGGTTCAGCAGCACCGCGTCCTGCCGCAGCTGTTCATGCATCTCTTCCGGCACCACCCACGCCGAGCCCGAGCGCAGCTTGCCGTTTTCCCAGACCTGCGACAGCGCGACGAAGCCCAGCTGCGCATTGCCGCTGCTGACGAACTGGAAGGTCTGCGAGATGCTCTCGCCCTGCACGACGCGCGGCTCGATCTTCGACAGCACGCCGAGCTTCTGCATCACCTGCACGGCCGCACGGCCGTAGGGCGCGACCTTCGCATTCGCGATCGACAGGAAGCGAAAGCCATCGGTCTTCAGCACACTGCCGCCCTGGTCCACCAGCTTCGCGTCCGGCGACCACAGCGCGAGACGGCCGATCGCATAGGTAAAGCCGCTGCCCGCCACCGCCCGGCCCTCCTTCTGCAGCCGCGCCGGTGTCTCGTCGTCGGCCGACAGGAACAGCTCGAACGGCGCGCCATTGCTGATCTGCGCATAGAACTTGCCGGTCGCGCCCTGGGTCAGGCTGAGCTTGTGGCCGCTATCCTTCTCGAACTCGGCCGCGATGTCCTTCATCGGCTGCGCGAAATTCGCCGCCACCGCGACACGCACCTCTGCCGCCTGCGCCGCTGCCGACAGCAGCAGCGCGGCCGCCAGCGCATTGAGTCTTGCTGCGATCATCTCCGTAGCTCCGTCAGAACTTGTACTGCGCGCCGATGCTGACGCCCGACTGGTCGCGCGTGCCGGCCGACAATGCCGCCTTGTTGCTGGTATCCGGGCGCCACGAGTCGTAGATCGAGAATGCCGCCGTCGCGCCATCCTTGCGGTCGACGATCGCGTAGTCGGCAAAGAAATCCCATTCCTTGTACGGCGACCAAGTCAGGCCGGTCGCAATCATGCGCAGGTCGTTCAGGCCGCGCGTCGAGGTCTTGTCCTTCACCTGATACCAGCCGAGGTTGGCGCTCAGCTCCGGCTGCAGCCGGTAGACCGCGCCGGCGAACCAGGTGTCGGCGTCCGCCTTGCCGCCCGGCGACGAGGTGCTCAGCGTCGCGCCCGGCAGCAACGGGTTGCGCGTGATGACGTAACCGGCGTTCAGCGTGAGCTTGTCGAACGTGTATTTCGCGGCAAAGAAGTCGACGCGGTTGTTGGTCGCGTCCGGGATCACGGCCGGCGAACCGTAGCCGAGGCGCGCCTCGATGTGGCTGTAGGCCGCTTCGAATGCGCCGTTCTTGTAGCGGCCGCCGAAGTAGTAATGCGTGCCGCGCTCGTCGCTGCCCGGAATGCCGCCGAACGACACGCCGCCATCCAGCGTCAGCCCGCCGAAGGCCGGCGACGAGTAGCGGATCAGCTTGTCGGCCCGGTTCAGGCCGCTGGAGCTGTGGAAGCCCGCATAGCGCGCCACCGGCTTGAGGCCGGCGAAGTTCCAGTTCTGCCGTGCGTCGAACGCGCTCGACAGATCGTTCTGCAGCGTCGGCCCGCGGCCGAACAACAGGGTGCCATAGGGCTTCGACACCAGCCGCACGCTGGCCTCGCGGTCGAGCAGCGGGCTGACGCCGTCGCCGCTGGCGGCGGCGTCCTTGCCGACCGCGCCGGTGCGCGCGGAGAAGTTCGATTCCAGCGTTACCACCGCGCTGGTGTCGGCGTCGATCTCGCGCGTCAGCTTCAGGCCAAGGCGGTTGTTGCCCTTCGGCTGGTCGCTCATGCCGGACGCGCTGTCCGTCCCTTTCATGTTCGACGCATTGTAGTAGCCGGTCGACACCTGCCCGTAGACCTGCATCTTGTACTTGCGCTCGGCCTCGGCGCGCTGCTCGGATTCCTTGGTGACTTTGCGCACGTCCTGCGCCTCGTTGAACGCGCGAATCTCCTCGGCCTCGACCAGCTTCTTCAGCTTCGCGTCGTACTCCTGCTGCGTGAGGATGCCCTTTTCGAGCAGGATCTCGAGCAGCACCTTCACTTCGTCGCCGGCCTGCGCCGCAACGCTGAACGCGGAAGCGGCCAGTGCGAGCGCGCCGGCGGCCAGCGGACGCATCAGCGGCCGGACGGCCGGCGAGCGCGGGATTGTCTTGAGGATCATGGACGCACCATCGAAATTAGTTTTTTATATTGCGATGAAATATACGGGTCACAATAGTGCTTGTCAATCCGTGCGACCAGTAGCTTTAACTATGAAATTTGGCGAGCATCGATACGGCGCCGCAGCCAGCAGCAGGATATACCTGTATATATCTTGCTTGGATATAATGCGGTCATGACTGCGCTTCCCCTCACCCTGCATGCCGAACTGACGCTGCGCGTCGGCGACGAGCTGCTCGCCAATGCCAAACGGATCGAGCTACTGCGCCAGATCGGACTGACCGAAAACCTGACCCTGTCCGCACGCATCGCCGGCTTCAGCTACAAGGGCGCCTGGGACGCGATCGAGCAGATGACCCGACTGACCGGCGACAGCCTGCTCGAGCGGCAGGCCGGCGGCAAGGGCGGCGGGCGCACGCGGCTGACGGAACGCGGCCGGCAGCTGCTGAAGAACTTCATGCTGGCGCAGGCCGAGCATGCGCGCTTCATCGGCCGGCTGAAAAAGTTCGCCAACGGCCTCGAGGCCGATTACGCGCAGCAGGCCGGCATCGCGCTGAAGACCAGCGCGCGCAACCAGTTCGCCGGCATCATCGTGTCGATATTGCAGGGGCCGGTAAATGACGAGGTGACGCTGATGGTGCATGGCAGCCTGATGCTGACCGCATCGATCACGCATGGCAGCAGCCGCGAGCTCGGGCTGGACATCGGCGCAAAGGTGTTCGCGCTGGTGAAGGCTTCGTGGATTGCGCTGGAGGCTCCTGCGGCACGCGGCAGCAGCCGGCGCAACGCATTCCCGGGCATGGTGCACGAAGTCGTGCGTGGCGAGGCCCGCTCCGAAGTGACGCTGCTGACCGAGGGCGGCCTCGACCTCGTCGCCACCTTGCCGAATGCCGATGCAGATGCGCTCGGGCTGACGCCCGGCGCACCACAGGTGGCCGTGATCGATCCCGCCAGCGTGATCATCGGCGTGGCTGCCTGAGCGCGCCGCTACTGCCACGGCCGTAAAAAAGGGGCCGGGAGACTCTCCCGGCCAACCAAAAGAGGATGTGCGTCCGCACCGGCCCGATCTCCCCCCGGACTCGTGCCGGCCCTGGCAGGCCGGCGTGCGCAGACCGCCGGATTGTGAGCGCAAAGCGGACGGGGCGTGATTGGATTTTTCTCGCGAAAACCGCAGTCCCATTGCCTTGAACGCCCGCGAGCCGGGCACAACCAGAATCAGCGGCTCGCGTCAGATCCGCGCGTCCCGCTCCGCGCTGATCGCCTGCGTCACCGCATGGTCATCCATGCCGGTTGAGGCCAGCGCCAGCGCCGCCAGCTGCAGGCTGGCCTCCAGCGTTTCCGGGATCACCGCAGTCGCGCCCGCGGCGCGCAGTTCATGCGCATGCACCTCGTCCATCGAGCGCACGTAGATCGGCAGCGTCGGATTAGCCTCGCGCGCGCTCAGCAGCGTATGCATCGCCTCGGCCGGCTGGTCCATCGTGATGAACAGCGCCGCCGCGTCCTTCGTGTGCAGCTTCGCCAGCAACTCCGGCCGGGCCGCATTGCCGTAGAAAACCGGCCGGCCCGTCTGCCGCAGCTCGCCGGCACGGCGCGCATTCTGCTCGATCGCGACATAGGCGAGCCCCTGCCTGTCGAGCACGTCGGCGATCAGCCGACCGACGCGCCCGAACCCGGCGATCACGAGGTGGCCGCGCAATGGCTCAGGCAAGGCCTCTGCCGCGCCGCTGTCGTGCGCGGGAGCATGGCGCTCCAGTCTGTGCCGGCACCAGCCGCCGGCGCGCGCCGCCGCCGGCGTCATCAGCATGCTGAGGCTGACCACCAGCAGCATGAACTGCCCGGTCGATGCCGGCAGCAGGCCGATCGACAGCGCATAGCCGACGATCACGAACGCAAATTCGCCGCCCTGCGCGAGCAGCAGCCCGCTCTCGGCCGCCGCGCCTGCGCGCAGTCCGCCGGCGCGAAACAGGCCGGCGACCAGCGCCGACTTGATCAGCATCAGGCCGAGCGCGGACGCGACAATCAGCCCGCCCTGGCGGCCCAGCTCGCCGATCTCGATCTCCATGCCCACCGACATGAAGAACAACCCCATCAGCAAGCCCTTGAAAGGCTCGATGGTGACCTCGACCTCGTGCCGGTACTCGGTCTCGGCCATCAGCATGCCGGCAAGGAAGGCGCCCAGCGCCAGCGACAGCCCGGCCGCGGCCGTCAGCCACGCAATGCCGAGCGTGACCAGCAGGGTCAGCGCCATGAACACCTCGGGTTGCCGGCGGTGCGCGAACACGCGGAACAGCGGCGCGATGAAACGGCTGCCGAGCAGGTAGATCGCGCCTATGGCCAGCGCCGACTTCAGCAGCGCCAGCCCCAGCACCGACAGGAAGCCGCCGGTGGCGTCCTTGCCCAGCATGTCCATCAGGATCAGCAGCGGGATCACCGCAAAGTCCTGGAACATCAGCACCGCGAAGATCGAGCGCCCCTCGGGCGTGGCCAGTCCGTTGCGCCGCGCCAGCAGCTGCATGACGATCGCGGTCGATGACAGCGACAGCACCAGCCCGAGGATCACCGATGCCTCGGCCGAGTTGCCGAACACCGACGCGACCGTGCCGATCAGCAGCGCGGTCAGCAGCACCTGCGCTGCGCCGCCGATGAACACCCAGCGGCGCATCGACCACAGCAGCTCGGGCGAGAGTTCGAGGCCGATCAGGAACATCAGGAAGACGATGCCGAGTTCGGCATAGCCGTGGATCGCCTCGGGGTCGGAGAAGGTGAAGGCGGCCAGCCACGGCCATTCATGTGCCCAGCCGCCGACCGCATGCGGGCCGAGCAGGATGCCGACCGCAAGAAAGCCCAGCACCTGGTTCATGCGCAGCTTTTGCAGCAGCGGTATCAGTATCCCGGACAGCGTGAGGAAAAGCAGGGTTTCGCTAAGGTAAGGCAGTGCCGGGACTTGTTGCATGTACGACGCGGTGATTGTTATACGTTTCGATGACCATTATAAGCGCGGCGGGACGCCGGATCGGGGACCGGAGGACCTTTTTTCAGGACATCTGCTTGTTCGGCTCGACGATGCCGAACCGACTCATCCGCCGGTAGATCGTCGAACGGCTGATGCCGAGCTCGCGTGCGCAGGCCATGATGTTCCAGCGACTACGTTGCAGCGCTGCGAGCAGCGCGGCAGCACTGGCAGCGCTGTCCATGGCGGCAGGAATTTGCTGCACGGGCTGCATTGCCGCGGGCGCACGCTGACGGCGCACGTCGGCTGGGAAATCTTCGAAGGTCAGCACGTCACCTGCCACCGATACAGCAAACCGTATCGCATTCGCCAGTTGCCGGATGTTGCCAGGCCAGGGCAACGCGGCCAGCCGTTCGATGAGTTGCTCGTCGACCTGCAGTTCGTCGTCACGGCCGCGCGCGGTTTCGGCGATCAGCCGGCGGACCAGGAAGGCGCGGTCGCTACGCTGCCGGAATGCGGGCAGTTCGAACACGGCGCCGTTGATCCGGTAATACAAGTCTTCTCGGAACTGCTTCGCGGCCGCCATCTGTTCGAGGTCCTGGTGGGTCGCGCACAGCAGCCGGAAGTCCGCCGGAACCGGCGCACTCGCGCCGAGCGGCGTCACCTCGCGCTGCGCGATCACCCGCAACAGCCGGGCCTGCATCGACAGCGGCATGTCGCCGATCTCGTCGAGGAAGAGCGTACCACCATGCGCCTCGAGGATGCGGCCGCGCGAACCGCCGCGCTTCGACCCGGTGAATGCGCCATCGCGGTAACCAAACAGCTCGCTTTCGATCAGCGTTTCAGGCAAGGCCGCGCAGTTGACTGCAACGAACGGTCCGTCGCGCCGCTCGCTGGCGCGATGGAAAGCACGTGCAAACATCTCCTTGCCGCTGCCGGTTTCTCCGAGGATGAGCACCGGCAAGTCATTCCTCATCACCCGTGCAACCAGCGGCAGCATGCGCAGGCAAGTGGCATCCTCTCCCGCCAGTTCGCGCAAGCCATCGTTAGCAGCATGTGCATCGGGATCAACATCGATGACCGCCTGCCGCTGCGACAGGCCGCCTGCAGCGACGGGCGAAAAGCCCGGCGCGGCCATCGCGCCATCGACGTGCGCGACCAGCACCTGCGTCGATCCGATCGGGCGCAGCACGACGCTGGAACTCATCCGGCGCAGGCGGCCATCGAGCAGGCGTTGCGGCGACTCGCCAAAGCAATCATCAAAGCGCAGCGGGCTGTCACGCCGGGCGAGCCGCGGCACCAGCCGGATTGCGGCCTTGGTCGGCGACATGATCTGGCCGTCTTCACGCAGCAGGAAAAAGGCGTCGCCAATGCCCGCGGCCGGGCTGCCTTGCGCATGCAGGCTGACAATGAGCTGGTCACGGCCGCGCTGCGAGAGGATCAGCTTGTTCTCGATCGCCTCGGCTGAGATTTGGGTCAGCTGCAGTGCCAGCAACTGGCTACGCTTGTCCTCATGCGAGCTGAGTGCCGACACGTCAAGCACGGCGAGCAGCCGGCCCTGCGGATCATCGATCGGCACCGCGGTGCAGGTGACGCCCTTGTGCACCGCGAGGAAATGGTCGGTGCGATGCACCACCACCGGCTTGTGCTCGACGATGCAGGTGCCGATGCCGGACGTTCCCTCGATCGCTTCGGCATAGATGCGCCCGAGTTCCAGTCCGCCTCTGGCCAGCTCGCGATCCATCAGCGGGTTGCGGATCATTGACAGACAGCTGCCCTGCTTGTCCGAGACCATCACCACATAGCCGGCATCACAGACGCGGCCGTACAGCGCAGCGATGTCCGGCTCGGCGACACGCAGCAGCCATTCCATCGGCTCGCGTTGCGCGCGGATCTCCGCCGCCGTGAGCACATGCGGACGATCTGGCTGTCCTTCATCCAGCCTGTGCTCGGAAACTACGCGATGCCAGGACTCGAGGATGTAGGGATCGAGCGGCGGGGCCTGCAGTGCGCCGCCAGAAAATGCCGGCGAGGTCAGGCGTTGGATATCTCGGGTCATTGTCAGCCTTCGGGCGTATTCCCATCCTGTTATGACGCCACCCGCGCCGCCGCATGGCCGGCGCGAGGGGCGTATCGGAAGACGACTTGCGCACATCGGAGCTCAGGTTTCGTCGAGGCCCGGCGCTGCATCGAAGTTAACCATAGTTGCCGGCGCAAGAAAAGCTGGAGCAACTGACGCAGCCGGCACACACCTGCCGCGACACCTGTCGCACGCGGCTGCGACAGTGACGAACCTTCGGGCACCCCACTAGACCGCCGCCATTGGGTTCATGCGCATTCGAACGTGCGCCGGCGCTCGGGAACAACTCTTGCTCTTCGCTGATGGCCGGCTCGCGTTGCGGGCACGGATTAAAAACATGGAAATGCCAAATAGTACAAATCCTGAGAACGAAAAGAGGAGACCCATGAAAAAGCCAATGATGTCCGCGGTGCGGGCCGGATGGGCGGTAGCGCTCGCCGCGCTCTGCCTGCATGCGCATGCAGGTGTGTTGCAGGGAAAGGTCACCGGATCGGATGGACAGCCGGTCGACGGCGCACTGGTCACGCTGACGAACAAGGATGGCGTGAGCGAGACCGTGTATTCGGACAAGAACGGCCATTACACGCTGGATGCGAAGCTGTCCGGCGCACTCGACCTGCGGGTGCGCAAGCGCTATTACCGCGACCACCTGGGCACGGTGAAGCTGGGCAGCGGCAAACAGGAGCTGGGCATCAGCCTCGTCAACATCACCGACCCGCAGGAGCTGTCGGATGCGCACCCGTCGCTGTCGCACTTCGCCAAGATCGCGTTCGACAAGGACCCGAAGGCGCGCTTCTCGAGGGAGAACTTCTCACGTGACTGCCTGACCTGCCACCAGATCGGAAACAGCTTCACCCGCGTGCCGCGCCCGCCGGAAGGCTGGCTGCCCTCGGTGCAGCGCATGCATGGTTATGTAGGTAATACCGATGCGGAATTCATCCGCGCCCGCGCCGAGCTGCTGTCGAAGGGGCTGGATGGCAGCTTGGTGACGTCTAAACCGGTGATCCCGACCGACGACCTGCTGAGCCTGGCGAAGATCTACGAGTGGCGTCTGGACGACTCCAACGTGCCGCATGATGCGCACATTCATCACCGGAACAACAACGCCTACATCGTCGACATCTTCGCCGGCAAGGTGATCGAGCTGAACCTGAAGACGGGCAAGGCCAGGCACTTCGCCGAGCCGGCACAGGGCATGCCGCCCGGCGGCGCGTTCGGCAAGGCTGGCGTGCCCGCGCCTTACGGCCTGACGGTACCGCGCGCGCCGCACAGCCTGGCTGAGGATTCGAAGGGAACCCTCTACCTGACCGACTCAATCGGCGCGTCGATCGGCGTGTTCGACCCGCTGACCAAGGGCTTTTCGCACCATGATGTCGGCGGCAATGCGGTCTACCCGCATACGATCCGCGTCGACAGCAAGGATATCGTGTGGGCAACGATGGCCTTCTCCAACCAGGTCGCGCGCTTTGATCCGAAGTCGAAGGACATGAAGGTGTTCAACCTGCCGGCTACCAAGGTCGATGGTTTCGCCTGCTGCCAGGTGCCCTACGGTATCGACGTCAATCCAACGGACGGCAGCGTCTGGTACACCAAGCTGTTCTCGGACAAGATCGGCCGCATCGATCCGGTCACCTTCGAGATCACCGAGTACGACTCGCCGGTGATGGGGCCACGGCGGCAGCGCTTCGACGCCGACGGCAAACTGTGGATCGCCGGCTTCGCAGACGGCACCATCGCGAAAGTCGACACCGCAACGTGGACGTCGAAGGTATACAAGCTGCCGACATTTGCACCCGGCGAAGTGCCGGCGCCGTATTCGGTCAGCGTGAACCCGAAGAACCAGGATATCTGGGTCACCGACACGATGATGGACGTCGCATGGCGTTTCATCCCGTCGCAGGAGAAGTTCGTCGCCTACCCGCTGCCGCTGAAGGGTACCTACACGCGTGACTTCTCGTTCTCCAGAGAAGGCTGGGCGTGCACGTCGAACAACCCTATCCCGCCGACTGCGCTCGAGGGCGGCGTGCCCGAGCTGATCTGCATCGATCCAGGCGCCTGATCGGCCTTGTCATTGCATTCATTCCCCCCTGCCCCGGATCGTTCTGTCGGGGCGGGCTTTTTGAACCAGTGAGATCACGATGGACAAAATCAGATCATTTGCTTTCTTCCGGATGCTCGTGCTAGCCGGTCTCGCATGCGCCAGTGGCATTGCCATGTCCGATGCGTTCGAGGACGGGCATGAAGAGCAGTTTCCGCAGCGTCATCGCTACACAAAGGTCGGCGCTGATGGCCGCGTGCTCAGCGCCGGCGCGCAGCCAGGCAACAGCAACCACGATTGGGTCTGCTCAATCGACGAGGAGACCGGACTGATGTGGGAAATCAAGACCTCCGATGGCGGGCTGCGCGACAAGCGCCATACATACACACCGTATGACAGCAACCCGAAAACGAACGGCGGCTGGACAGGCTATCGTGACAACCGAAGTGGCAACTGCGATCGTTCGCAGATGAATGAAGGATCTTGCAACACGGAGGCCTACATCGCAGCCATCAATGCGTCCGGGCTGTGCGGGCACACGGACTGGCGGCTGCCGACCATTGCCGAACTGGTCGCGATCGCCGGCGAGAGCTCGCCGCGCCAGAGCGCCGACATCGCCCTGCCGAACACTGCCGAGGGTTGGTACTGGACCGGCGTGTCGCGGGTCGGGCACGCGGTATATTCGCGCGTGATCCTGCTGCCGCCGCGTGGGCGCGCGCAGTTCTACGACGGCAGCTACATGGTGCGCGCGGTACGCGGCGAAGCAAAGGACTGAATGCAGTTCATGTCACGCCCTGCGCCAGCATCGCATCGGCGACTTTCACGAAGCCGGCGATGTTCGCGCCGTCGACATAGCTGACCGTGCCGTCGGCTCGGCGGCCGTGCTGCACGCATGTCGTGTGGATGCTGCGCATGATCTGCTGCAGCTTCGCATCGACTTCGGCGCGCGTCCATGAAAGCCGCAGCGCGTTCTGGCTCATTTCCAGCCCGGAGGTCGCGACGCCGCCGGCATTGCTCGCCTTGCCCGGCGCATACAGCACGCCGGCCGCCTCGAAGGCCTTCACGGCCTCGATCGTCGATGGCATGTTCGCGCCCTCGGCGACGCACTTGACGCCGTTACGGATCAGCGTCGCCGCATCGGCGGCATCGAGCTCGTTCTGCGTCGCGCACGGCAACGCGATGTCGACCGGCACCTGCCACGGGCGCATGCCCGCCTCGTAGCGCGCGCCGATCGCCTGCGCATACTCGCTGACCCGGCCGTGTCGGTGGTTCTTGATCTCCATCAGCAGCGCGAGCTTGTCGGTGGTAAAGCCGGCCTCGTCGATCACGGTGCCGCCGGAATCGGACACGGTGATGACTTTCGCATCCATCGTCATCGCCTTCTCGACCGCATACTGCGCAACATTGCCCGAGCCCGACACCGCGACCCGCATGCCCTCGAACGACAGCCCGTGCGTCTTCAGCATCTGCTCGGCAAAGTAGACGGTGCCATAGCCGGTCGCCTCCGGCCGCACCAGCGAGCCGCCGAAACTGAGCCCCTTGCCGGTGAACACACAGTCGGCGCGGTTCGACAACTTCTTCACCATGCCCGCCATATAGCCGACCTCGCGCGCGCCGACGCCGATGTCGCCGGCCGGCACGTCGGTGTCGGCGCCGACATGGCGGAACAGTTCGCCGGCGAAAGCCTGGCAGAAGCGCATCACCTCGCCCTCACTCTTGCCCTTCGGATCGAAATCGGAGCCGCCCTTGCCGCCGCCCATCGGCAGCGTGGTCAGCGCATTCTTGAAGGTCTGTTCGAACGCGAGGAATTTCAGCACCGACAGGTTGACCGAGGGATGGAAGCGGATGCCGCCCTTGTACGGGCCGATCGCCATGCTGTGCTGCACCCGGTAGCCGCGATTGACCTGCACCTCGCCATGGTCGTCGATCCAGCAGACGCGGAACAGCAGCACGCGCTCGGGCTCGATGAGCCGCTCCAGCAGCCCATGCGCCGCGTACTGCGGATGGGCGTCGATGAAAGGCCAGAGGCTCTCCATCACCTCGGTGACCGCTTGCAGGAATTCCGGCTGGCCGGGGTTGCGGTCGGCGACATGCTGCAGGAATTGCAGGGAGGTGGTGTATTTCATTGGAAAAATGGCTCGCAGTTTGTCGGGTGGAACGCCGGTTCGCATGGTGAGCGGCTCGCATAAGATAATAAATTATATAACGTTTCAGCAGCTCCGGGCACGGTCACCGGGAGTCGCCCGACCGAGGGCGCCGACGAAAGGCTTGCTCAACTACAGGGTTGCCTCCAATCAGCGTTACACTTAAGCGACCTGACCCAGAACAATTGCTGCCGTGAAAAAACTTCTTGCCATTAGCTTGCTGTTCAGCCTGGGCGCCCTGCATGTCAGCGGCGTATCCGAGCCGCTGCCCGCCTCCGCTGAAAAAGTCCCGGTGCATGCATCCTACCTGCAACCGCTGCCGAACCTGTCGCAGGAGCAGCGCCTGAAATTCCGCAGCGGCGAGAAGGTCTTCAACACCTTCTGGATCGCGGTGCCCAACGATCTCATCGCGCAGTGGTGGAACCTGTCCGAGCCCGGCCCGGGCGGCGGCGAATGGGGACTGGGGCCGACCTTCACCGCGACCTCCTGCGTGGCCTGCCACATCCAGGCCGGCCGCGGCCATGCGATGGACAGCAGCAGCGGCAAGTCGGTATTCCAGCAATCTCTGCGGCTGTCGGTGGCCGGCACCGACGCACACGGCGGCCCGAAGCCCGAGCCGAACTACGGGTTGCACATCCAGCCTTTCGACACCATCAACAGCAAGGACACGGACCGCCGCGCCGGCGAGGCCGAGGTGCAGGTGGACTGGAAGCCGGCGAGCTTCCGGATGGCCGACGGCGAGGTGGTCGAGCTGCGCAAGCCGTCGGTACGGCTGGAAAAGCTCAACTTCGGGCCGCTGGCGGACGGCGTGATGATGTCGTTGCGGAACACGCAGGCGATTTACGGGCTCGGCTATCTGGAGGCCGTCAGCGAGGCCGACATCCTCGCTCTGGCCGCGCTGCAGAAGGCGCAGGGGCTGAACGGCCGGCCGAACTATGTACGCGACGACATCAACGACAAGATCGCGATCGGCCGCTTTGGCTGGAAGGCCAACCAGCCCAGCCTGCAGCAGCAGATCGCCGGCGCCTTCCTAGGCGACATCGGCGTGACGTCGGAGCTGTATCCGGAACAGAACTGCCCGCCGGTGCAGAAGGATTGCCGGCAGCAGCGGCATCACACGAAGCCGGACCTGCGGCCGGAGCTGTGGGAAGCGATCACCTTCTGGGCGACGGGGCTGAATGCGCCGGCGCAGCGCAATCGGGAGGACGCGGCGGTACAGCGCGGCGAGAAGCTGTTCGCCACGGTGAAGTGCGCGCAGTGCCATGTGCCGGAACTGAAGACCGGCAGCTTCGAACGCCTGCCGCAGCTGGCCAACCAGACCATCCGTCCGTACACGGACCTGCTGCTGCATGACATGGGCCCGGAGCTGGCCGACGGCCGGCCGGACTACCAGGCCGGCGGCGCCGACTGGCGTACCGCGCCGCTGTGGGGCATCGGCCTGTCGAAGCAGGTCAATGGCAGCACCAGCTTCCTGCACGACGGCCGCGCACGCAGCCTGCTCGAGGCGATCGTCTGGCACGGCGGCGAGGCGCAGGCGTCGCGCGACCTGTTCGCGAAGCTGTCGCGCAAGGAGCGGGATGATTTGCTGGCGTTTTTGCAGTCGCTTTGATCATTGTTATCCCAGCGCATGCTGGGATTCATGATGGCATTACGCCAAACGACGCCAAGGGTTTATCCACGATGGATCCCAGCTTGCACTGGGATGACGATTTCATGGCCGACAGCCTGTCCATCGTCGTCCCAAGGCCGGGATCCAGCGTCTTCAATTTTCAAGCCCCAAAGCTGACCCGGGGGCCGCAAGGGCAAGGCTCACACCACCACCCCCTCCCCCGGCAGCGCCGCCATCGCGACCCGCACCGCCTCCGGCAGTCCGTCCGCATACGCATCCACCCGCGCCGCCGCAATCACCCCCGCCCGCTCCAGCTTCTCCTTCACCCGCGCATTCGCCTCGCACAGCACCACCGCCACGCCACGCTTGCGCAGCTTGCCGGCCACCTCGTCGAGCGTCTGTATGCCGGTGATGTCCATGAAGGGCACGCGGCGCAGCCGGATCACCAGCGCCTGCGGCTCGGTATGCGTCTGCGCCAGCGCACGCTCGAAATTCTCGACCGCGCCGAAGAACATCGGCCCGGCGATCTCGTAGACCAGCAGCCCGCGCGGCAGCGGCGGCAGGCCGTGCCGCGCCAGCTCCGCGTGCAGTTCATCGTCGTCCACCGGCTGCGTCTCGACCGTCTCGGCCATCCTGCGCAGGAAGTGCAGGATCGCGAGGATCATGCCGACATTCACCGCCACCACGAGGTCGGCGAACACCGTCAGCAGGAAAGTGATCAGCAGGATCACGCGATCCGCGCGTGGCGCGGTCTTCAACAGGTGCGCGAAGTGCCGCGCCTCGCTCATGTTCCATGCGACCACGAACAGGATCGCCGCCAATACCGCCAGCGGAATGCCGGCAGCCAGCGGCGCGAGGAACAGCAGCACAGCCACCAGCGTTGCCGCATGCATGATGCCGGCCAGCGGGCTGGTCGCGCCGTTGCGTATGTTGGTCGCGGTGCGCGCGATCGCGCCGGTCGCCGCAAAGCCGCCGAACAGCGGCGCCACCATGTTCGCCAGCCCCTGCCCGACCAGCTCCTGGTTCGAATCATGCCGGGTGCCGGCCATGCCATCGGCGACCACGGCCGACAGCAGCGCCTCGATCGAGCCGAGCATCGCAATCGTGAACGCCGGACCGATCAGCTGTATTGCCTGCGCCAGCGACAGCGGTGGCAGCTCGAATGACGGCAGGCCGGTCGGAATGCCGCCGAACGCCGAGCCTATGGTGGCCACGCCCGGCAGCTGCAGCGCCGCCTGCAGCAGCGTCACCGCAAGCATCGCGACCAGCGGCCCCGGCACGCGCGCGAGTCCCTTCACGCGCGGGGCCAGCAGCACCAGCGCAAGGCCGAGCACGGCCAGCGCCAGCGTCGGCAGGTGCAGCTGCGGCAGTGACTGCAGCAAGTGAAACAGCTTCTGGTGGAAATGCTCGCCGGCCGGCTTCGGCAGCCCGAGGAAATCGCTCCACTGGCCGACGAAGATGATCACGCCGATGCCGGCGGTGAAGCCGACCACCACCGGCGCGGGGATGAAGCGGATCACGCCGCCCATCTTCGCCAGCCCCATCAGCAGCATCATCGCGCCGGCCATCAGCGTGGCGACCTGCAGGCCGGCGATGCCGTACTTCGCGGTGACGCCGGCAAGGATCGCGATGAAGGCGCCGGTCGGCCCCGCGATCTGCACGCGGCTGCCGCCGAAAATCGAGATCAGCCCGCCGCCGATGATCGCCGTGTAGATGCCCTGCTCCGGCCGCGCGCCGCTGGCGATCGCAAACGCCATCGCCAGCGGCAGCGCGACCACGCCGACGACCAGGCCGGCCACGATGTTGGGCAGCCAGTGGGCCGACGACAGCAGCCCGGCGCGGCGGGCTTCGAGCAGCGCGATCATGGCCGCGACGCCGCGGCGCAGCGCGATGCCTTCAAGCGGAACGCGGGATGGCGGGCCGCCGGACGGCGGTGCGCGAAAGAAGTGCTGTATTCCATGCTGGCCCGATTCATCAGATTCACGGAAGGATGCGGGTGAAGGTGGCGTAGCGCCATGATAGCCGACGGCCCCGCTGTTATAGTCTGCGCTCGCGCGGGAATCACGACTGTTGCGATCCGCGCGCCGACAACAAACAGAACAGCGAGGAGACATGTCCGACACCATCAACCGCCAGGTCGTGCTGGCCAGCCGGCCGGAAGGCATACCGCAGGCTGAACATTTCCGCATCGTCGATGCGACCATGCCGGCGCTTTCCGACGGACAGGTACGGGTGAAGAATCATTACCTGTCGGTGGAGCCGGCGATGCGCGGCTGGGTGAATGCGGCGGCAAATTATTCGACGCCGGTCGGCATCGGCGAAGTGATGCGTGCCTTCGCCGCCGGCGAAATCGTCGAGTCCAGGCATCCGGACTGGCCGGTCGGCACCCGCGTGACCGGCCTGTTCGGCTGGCAGGAATACTCGACGGTCGACCCCGCGGCGATCGACGAGCGCATTGGCTATGACGACCTGCCGCTGTCGACTGCGCTGGGCGTACTCGGCATCAATGGCATCACCGCGCACTACGGGCTGCTGCAGATCGGGCGTCCGCAGCCGGGGCAGACAGTGGTCGTGTCCACCGGCGCGGGCGCGGTCGGTTCCTGCGTCGGGCAGATCGCGAAGCGCATGGGTTGCCGCACGGTGGCGATCACGGGCGGCGAGAAAAAGCGGCAGCTGTGCGTCGAGCGCTTCGGCTATGACGCGGCCATCGACTACAAGCAGCCGGATTTCGCGGCGAAGCTGGCCGAGGCCTGCGGCGGCGGCGTCGACGTCTACTTCGACAATACCTCCGGCACGATCAGCGACGAAGTGATGAAGCATCTTGCGGTGGGTGCGCGCGTGGTCATCTGCGGTACCGCGTCGATCGCGAACTGGGACCCGCTGCCTTCCGGCCCGCGCGTCGAACGGCATTTGCTGGTCAAGCGCGCCAGCATGCAGGGCTTCGTGATCCTCGACCATCGCGACCACTACGCGGCGGCGCGCAAGGACCTGCTGCAATGGGTGCGCGAAGGGTCGATTCGCTATGAGGAAGATATCCTCGACGGGATTGAACAGGCGCCGGGGTCGATTGCTTCGCTATACCGCGGGGAGAATCTGGGGAAGCGGTTGATCAGGCTGGGGTGAGGATGGCGGCGGGGTTTGCGGTCTCAAGACACTGGACCCCGGCCTGCAGCCCGCGCATCGGCGAATACGCCGATGCCGTTCAGCGGGCAGAGCGCATGCGCTCTGAAACCCCCGCTTCACCCTGCGCCGGGGTGACGGCTTTAAGGGCAGCTGCATTTCACACGTCGTCCCAGCGGAAGCTGGGACCCATGGTCGATAAACCCGTGACGTCAGCTATCGGGATGCGGAGCTGGATCCCAGCTTCCGCTGGGATGACGATTGAAGAGCCGGCGGCCTTTGAAAACCTCATCCCGCTGCAAGCCGGGGCCCAGCGTCATTTGCCATGCCGAGGCAGGCGT
Organism: uncultured Bifidobacterium sp.; assembly: GCA_964613635.1. Lineage (GTDB taxonomy): Bacteria > Pseudomonadota > Gammaproteobacteria > Burkholderiales > Burkholderiaceae_D > Pernthalerella. The sequence goes on from CAZTIF010000041.1 coordinate 17,492, forward strand.
GACCGGCTAAAGGCAGACCGCCCTCACCCCGCCTTCCCGCCCAGCTCTTCCTCGATATACGCCTTCACCACCTCGTCAAAGCTGGCGTCATGCACGAAGCCCATGCCCTCGGCACGCGCGGTGACGAAATCGCCGGGCCAGGTGCGCACCAGCTTCATCACGGCCTCGTCTTCCTTCCATTGCACCAGCTTGACCTTGTCCTCGCCGGCGACGCGGCCCATCGCGGCGACCATCTCGCCGACCGTGGTGGTCAGGCCCGGCAGGTTGACCGCGCCCCTGCGCGCAAATCCCGCGCCATCCAGCTCGTGCGCATGGATCAGGTTCGTGATCGTGCAGCGCGGCGACAGCACCCAGACCTTGGTGTCCGGCGGCACCGGGCACTCGGACACGACGCCGTTCAGCGGCTCGCGGATGATGCCGCTGGCGAAGCTCGACGCCGCCTTGTTCGCCTTGCCCGGACGGACGCTGATCGTCGGCAGGCGCAGCGAGCGGCCGTCGATGAAACCCTTGCGCGTGAAGTCCGACACCAACAGCTCGCACATCGCCTTCTGCGAACCATACGAGCCCTGCGGCGTGGCCGGCGTCGTGTCGATCACCTTCTCCGGCAGCTCGCCGCCGAACACCGCCACCGTGCTGGTGAAGACCACGCGCGGACGGTTGCCGTTCTTGCGCGCCTGTTCGAGCAGCAGCCGGGTGGCATCGAGGTTGATGCGCATGCCGAGCTCGAAGTCCGCCTCGGCCTCGCCGCTGACTACCGCGGCCAGGTGGAAGATCGATTGCACCGACGGCGTCACCACGCGCGCCAGCGTCGCGGCATCGGCCACGTCGCCGGTGACGATGTTCACGCGCGGATCATTGAAGCCCTGCGCGGCGACCACGTCCAGCAAGGTCAGCCGCGTGATCGGCTGCTGGCTGCCCGACGCATCGGCCAGCGTGCCCTTCTCGAGCAGCTTGCGCGCCAGCTTCGCGCCAAGGAAACCGGCACCGCCGGTGATCAGTACTTCCATGCTTGTCTCCCGTCTTTTGAAATTGAAAACCGGCCTGCGCCGCGTCGGGTGTTATCGTGCCCAAATCCGGACCTGAATACCATCGGCTTTTGCCAAAGCCGTGCTTAACACCAAGAAAAAATGCGTAGCTTTTTGCTGAGGATGCTGCTGGCGCTGGCAAGCCTGTCCTTGCCGGCGCAGGCAGGGTCGCTGTGGAAACAGGATATCGAGCGGCTGGTCGGCCCCGACTACGTGGTCGGCGAGATCCAGGCCGACCTCGCAGTCTACCCGCTGTACCTGCAGAACCCGTCCGAGCCGGACGCCAAGCCCGAGTTGAAGGCCTATGCGTTCGAGACGAATGACCTGACCGCCGTGCGCGGCTACAGCGGCAGGCCGATCAATATCCTCGTGATCATGGATCTGCACGGCAGCTTCCTCAGCGCACAGCTGCTGGAGCAGAAAGAGCCCCTGTTCGTGCGCGACGACGACGTCGCCAGGCTGCATGCGTACACGCGGCAGCACAACGGCCTGTCGCTGCGGCACACGATCGAGGTGGGCAAGCCGAACGATACGCCCAGCCGCACCGAGCAGGCAGCGCACCTGCGCGGCATCCACACCGGCACGATCACCGCGAAGGCGATCACCCGCACCATCGTCAGCGCGGCCGCCAATGTCGCGCTGGCGCGGCTGAAGCTGGCCGGTGTCACGCCGGACAATGGCAAGACCAGCGCGCCGGCCGCGCTGCCGGCCGCACCGCCGCAGACGACGGTGCCGGCCGACACGCCGAAAGCCGCCGCGACGGCACCGGCCACATCCGACAAGGCCGCTGCCGCGCCGGCCGAGGGCTCCGCCACGCCGACCGGCAAGGGCGCAGCGGCTGCCGGCACCGCCACGCCGGCGCCTGCTGCAAGTCCGGGGACACAGGCCATCACGCCCACAGCGCCGCCCGCCACAGCAGTGCCGGCGCCGGCTGCGAACGCCGACGCAGCGACGACTGTACCGGCAGGCACGGCACCGGCCAGCCAATCCGAACCGACCACTGGGACTACGCCGGCCGCAGCGGCCCCTGCCCTCGCCGCACTGGCGCTGCAGGCCGCGGAAGAACCGGAGTGGCTGGCGCAATGGCAGTCGCGCCGCGTCGACATCGCGCTGCTGGTTGCCGGCCTCGCGCTGCTGACGGTCGCGCTGCTCGCGCAGCTGCGCTTCAGCGCGAATGCCCGGCGGCTGCGCCGGCTGCGCACGCTTTACCTGCTGTTCACGGTCGGCTTCATCGGCTGGTACGCACAAGGGCAGCTGACCATCGTCAACGTGACGGCAGCGATCGAATCGCTGGCCGGCGGCGGAGACCTCGCCTTCCTGATGAACGACCCGATGACGGTGATCCTGTGGATCTTTGTCGGCGCGACGCTGCTGGTCTGGGGACGCGGCACTTTCTGCGGCTGGCTGTGCCCGTTCGGCGCGCTGCAGGAGCTGGTGAGCCTTGCGGCCAATGCCATCGGCGTGCGCCAGCGGCGGCTGCGCGCGGCGCTGGACGCGAAGCTGAAGTGGCTGAAATACGGCGTGCTGGCAGTGATCATCGGCTCGCTGTTCGTCGCGCCGGACTTCGCCAGCTGGGCCGTCGAGATCGAACCGTTCAAGACCGCGATCAGCCTGTATTTCATGCGCTCATGGCCCTTCGTTGCCTGGGCCGTCGCTTGCGTTGCGCTCGGTGTCTTCGTCTATCGTGGTTATTGCCGCTATATCTGTCCGCTGGGCGCGGCGCTGGCCACGATGGGCTTCCTGCGCCGCTGGCCATGGATCGCGCGCCGCGCGGAATGCGGCACGCCGTGCCAGAGCTGCCACCACCGTTGCGAGTACCAGGCCATCGACCACGGCGGCAAGGTGAACTACCGCGAATGCTTCCAGTGCCTCGACTGCGTGAGCATCTATCAGGACGACCATCGCTGCCTGCCGCTGATCCGCGAAAGCAGGAAGGCGCGCAAAATCATCGCCGTGCACGAGATCGAGCGGGTGTGAGCGAGCCGCATCGGCGCAAGCTTCCGGCAGAAAAGCCGGGATTCCGGACCGCCCATCGACACGGCGGCGCTTGCTCAATCCCCCGGGGCGGCCAAGAAAACGACATACGAAACTGCAACAAAAATTTGCTTGAATAGGCGTTTCTTCGCTTGTTTGGATGGAGCAAACTCAATAATATACAAAAGTTTGTCGAAATCAGACCAAGAGGAAGATGATGCTGCGAGCATTCACTGTGCAGAACTTCCAGTCTTTCAGGGAAGCGGCGCGAATTTCGCTGGAACTAACCCGTCACTCACCCGACGATGGTCGGTCCTGCACGTCTGCCACAGGCAGCCGCTTGTCGAAGGCAGTCGCGGTCATTGGCGCCAATGCGAGCGGCAAAACGACCCTGGTGAAGTCGCTGGTTTTTCTGCACTGGTTTGTCAGGCATTCCTTCCATGCGAGGCCGGACGCCCCGATTCCGCTGTCGCCGCATTTTTCGGCAGCCAACGAGCCGAGTACCTTCGAGATCGAGTTCGAACTGGATGGCAGGGAATGGCGTTATCGGCTGATCGCCTCGCGGGAGCGCGTGTATCACGAATCCCTGCACACCCGGCAAAGCCGCGCCTTTTCCTACGTCTTTACACGCGAATGGCAACCAGAGCGGCAAGGCTACGTGGTCAGGCAGCAGCAGTTTGGCCTGCTGCAGAAGGAAGCTGAAAAGGTTCGCGAGAATGCGTCTCTGATCTCGACGGCCGCACAGTACGAAGTCGAGCCGGCACTGAAGCTGCTGACTGCCAACGTGCTGAGCAATGTCCACGACCTCGGTCGCCAGGTGATGGATCACGACCAGCTGCTGCGCGCCTCGGAGCTCTACGCGGACAACGCGTCCCTTCGCAGCCAGATGGCGAAGCTGTTGCGCCAATGGGATTTGGGCCTTTCCGATGTGCGGGTGGAAAAGCATACGGTGACGCGTGAAAACGGCCAGACCGAAGAGATCCCCATTCCCTTCGGCATTCATCGTGCGGGTGGCAAAGAGCATTCGCTGATGTTCCTGCACGAATCCAGCGGCACCCAGGGCGCATTCATACTCTTGTCACGCATCCTGCCGGCATTGCAGCAAGGCGGCCTGGTCCTGATCGACGAGCTCGAGGCAGACCTGCATCCGCACATGCTGGCGCCGATCCTTGACCTGTTCTTCTCGCCCAAAACCAATCCGCACAACGCGCAGATCATTTTTACCTGCCACTCGATGGAGGTACTGAGCCTCCTGCACAAGGCGCAGGTCGTGCTGGTAGAAAAGAGCGACGAGGGCGAGAGCGAAGCGTGGCGGCTGGACAGCGTCAAAGGTGTACGTGCCGACGACAACCTGTATGCCAAATACATGGCCGGCGCCTATGGTGCCATCCCTCGGATTTGACACGACAAGATGACCACCAGGACTCGGCAGGTTCGAAAGACATGTTGGTCGCCACGAGGGTCATGAACAGGATATCGCTCTCCAGCGCCACTTCATCATCTTCATCACCTGCTGCGTGCACAGGAAAGGGCCGGTCAGGTTGGTGTTGACCGCGGCCTGCCCCCCCCTGCCAGCACGCCCCGACAGCCATCATGAACGAAACATTACAATTGGCATAAGGTTTTAATCGGGTATGGCCGCCCGGCGCATGCGCTTTGGCTACCATCCATTCCACTGCGGAAACGAGCTTTCTCGAATGGAAACCCGACGCACGGCGAGCCACGGCTGCCTTGCGCACCTGAATAGTGATTGGCATGCCCCAGATACTGTTGCGTTCCTATCTGGAGAATCCGGACTTCGAGGCCATTCTCCACCAGATCTACGAGGCAGTCTGTGCCAACGATCTGGTCAAGCATTACGTCGTGCTGGTCAAGAAAAGTGCCGTCGTGCCGGACCTGCGGCGCTACTGGCCCTACCTCGCCCCGAAGCCGGCGATGGAATATCGCCGCCCTCCGTCGCCGACGGCCTCCGTCGACATCCAGTTGCCGGAGTCGCAGTTCGCCGAGGTGGTGCAGACCATGGCGCGCGTTTTCCGCGAATGGAAAATGAATCCGGAGCATGTGCCGCAGCTGTCGCATGAGATCCTCGAGCTGCTCGAAGAGTCCCGCTCCCAGACGAATGACACGCTGTCGTCGAAGCTCGAGGCAAAGGAAGTCAGCGCCGACAAGCTCCAGTATTTCCTGAAGCGCTACAAGATAGCCACGGAGGTGATGCCGTCAAAGGCACTGATGGCAGAGCGCGGACTGGCGCACAAGCTCTGGCTGAAGGTCGATCCCGAGCAGCAGGTGGTCGGAATCATCGGGCGCATCCTGATCTCGGATGCCGCATTCAACGACCAGATCGATGAGATCATCGAACGGCAAACCGGAAGGGAAAGCTCGGTCAGGCTGACTCTCGAACAGGACGATGCGGGACGCCGGCTGCTGCTGACGCGGCACCGGCTGCCCTACCGCTATGGCATACCGATGCGCTTGTTCGTGCGCTATCTGCGCCGCATCGCGATGGACCTCGACCAGGTCCATGTGTCGGACAAGGACGGCATCCTGCAGGCCGCCTGATCGCGCCCGGACCGCCGCAGCGGCCCGGACGCTGCCGGTCAGCCGCGACCGACGTACGGCATGTTGGTCGCCATGATGGTCATGAACAGGATATTGCTCTCCAGCGGCAGGCTGGCCATCTGCGCCACCGCGTCGCCGACATGGTTCACATCCATGCGCGGTTCGACCTTCATCGAGCCGTCGGCCTGGATGATGCCGGCGGCCATGCGGTCGGTCATCTCGGTGGCGGCGTTGCCGATGTCGATCTGGCTGCAGGCGATGTTGAATGCGCGGCCGTCGAGCGCGATCGACTTCGTCAGTCCCGCGATCGCGTGCTTGGTCGAGGTATACGGCGCCGACAGCGGGCGCGGCGCGTAGGCCGAGATCGAGCCGTTGTTGATGATGCGGCCGCCCTGCGGGCTCTGCTCCTTCATCATCTTCATCGCCTGCTGCGCGCACAGGAAAGGCCCGGTCAGGTTGGTGTCGACCACGGCCTTCCACTGGTCATAGGTCAGCGTCTCCATCGGCACCGCCGGCGCGCCTGTGCCGGCATTGTTGAACAGGACGTCGAGGCGGCCGAACTTCTGCTTGGTCGCCGCGAACAGCTGTTGCACGCTGTCCGGGTTGCCGACGTCGCAGGCCACCGCCAGCGTGTTGCTGTCGTTGCCGCCGATGTCGGCGATCGCTGCGCTCAGCTTGTCGATGCTGCGCCCGGTCAGCACCACCCGGAAACCTGCGTTCAGCAGCGCGCGTGCCGCTGCCTTGCCGATGCCGGTGCCGGCGCCGGTCACCAGCGCCACCTTGTTCTGTTGTTGCGTCATTTCTTTACTCCTCTTCGATGCTTCAGTGATTGTCGCGCGGCACGCCGTGCGTGGCGGCGACTTTCTGGAAGTCGACCGCGAAATCGAGGCAGCCGCCGGTGTGCAGCTGGCCGACGTACTGCCGGTGGATCGCCTGCCACGGCGTCTGGTTGACCAGCTTCGGCGGCTGCCATGCGGCCTTGCGGCGGGCCAGCTCGTCGTCGCTGATCAGCATGTTGGCGGTGCGCTTGTTCAGGTCGAAGCGCACGCGGTCGCCGGTCTGCAGGAAAGCGAGGCCGCCGCCGACCGCCGCCTCCGGCGATGCGTTCAGCACCGACGGGCTGCCCGACGTGCCGGACTGGCGGCCATCGCCGACGCAGGGCAGCACATTGATGCCCTGCCGCACCAGCGCGTCCGGCGGCAGCATGTTCACCACCTCGGCCGCGCCGGGGTAGCCGACCGGGCCGACGCCGCGGATGAACAGGATCGAATCGGCGTCGATGCCGAGCGACGGATCATTGATGCGATCGTGATAGTCCTCGGTACCTTCGAACACGATGGCCTTGCCCTCGAACGCGCCCGGGTCGTCCGGACGCTCGAGGTAGCGCTTGCGGAAGTCCGGCGAGATCACCGAAGTCTTCATGATCGCCGCATCGAACAGGTTGCCCGACAGGACCGCGAAGCCGGACTCGGCCTGCAGCGGGTTGTCGTAGGTGCGGATGACCTTGGTGTCGCCGGTCTTCGCGTCGGCGCAGTGCTCGCCGATCGTGCGGCCGGATACCGTCAGCGCATTTGCATGCAGCTTGCCGGCCTTCAGCAGTTCGTGCAGCACCGCCGGCACGCCGCCGGCGCGATGGAATTCCTCGCCGAGGTATTCGCCGGCCGGCATGCAGTTCACCAGCAGCGGGATCTGGTAGCCGATGCGGTCCCAGTCCTTGATGTCGAGTTCGACGCCGATGTGGCGCGCGATCGCATTGATGTGCGGCGGGCAGTTGGTCGAGCCGCCGATCGCGGACGCGAGCACGATCGCGTTCTCGAATGCCTCGCGCGTCATGATCTGCGACGGGCGCAGGTCTTCATGCACCATGTCGACGATGCGGCGGCCGGTCTCGTAGGCCATCTGCGGGCGTTCGCGGTAAGGCGCGGGAATCGCCGCGCAGCCGGGCAGTGTCATGCCGAGGCCTTCGGCCAGGCTGTTCATCGACAGCGCGGTGCCCATGCTGTTGCAGTGGCCGACCGACGGCGCGGAGCTGGCGACCATCTTCAGGAATTCGTCGTAGTCGATGCGGCCGGCGGCCATCTCGGCGCGCGCATGCCAGACCACGGTGCCGGAGCCGGCGCGCTCGCCCTTGAACCAGCCGTTCAGCATCGGCCCGCCGGACAGCACGA
>CAZTIF010000042.1:0-25175 GCA_964613635.1 uncultured Bifidobacterium sp.
TATTTACCTCCGCTTCCTTCAATTGGCTGAAACGCTGCGCGCGATGCCTTCGCTGCCGCCGCTGGAGCCGCTGGAAGAGCGCATCCTCGAACTGATCGCCTATGCGCGCCAGGCCGAAGAGCGGCTGTCGGTAAAAGACCTGATGGGCAAGCGCGAACTCGGCTCGCCGGCGATGCTGCACGGCCGCCTGAAGTCGATGCGTGAAAAAGGCTGGATCCTGCTGGCCGACACCGAAGACGCGCGCCGCAAGCAGCTGGAACTGACCCAGGCTGCGCTGATGCATTTCGACAAGCTGTCCAGGTGCCTGCAACAGGCCGTCAAAAAAGCCGGCTGAGCGGCTTCCCTATTTCTTCCTGAGAGCAAGCCAGAGGGCGATCGCAATGATCGCTGCCACAGCCAGCTCGATTCCCACCATGATCCAACCCATCGCGCCCTCCGCAAACAGGGGCGGATGATGCCATGTTGCCGGCGGGGTGTCAGAACAACTCGATGTCACCCTCGAGCGGCGTGGATTTCAGCGCCGACGAATACTGCTGCTCGACCCGGGCGATGCGCGGGCTGGCGGACTCCAGCTTCCTGACCAGCGCGCGCCCGGTGGTGGGAAAGTAGGCGATCTTGCGCGGACAGGTATCGTTCAGGTCCGCCGCCAGCACCGGAATGTTTTCCGCGCGCAGGTATTCCCGAACGAATTGCGCATTGCGCTCGCCGACGTTCAGCGCGTCCATGCCGGCCAGCACGCGACCGCCGCCGAACACCTTGGCTTCCAGCCGACCGCGCTGCGCGCCGGCTTTCAGCAGCTGGTTGATCAGGATTTCCATCGCCATCGCGCCATAGCGCATCGACGCCGACGCCGGGCCGTCGTCGCCGCCGCCGGGCAGCATGAAATGGTTCATGCCGCCGACGCCGGTGTCGCGGTCGCGGATGCAGGCCGACACGCAGGAGCCGAGCACGGTCAGGATCGCCATGTCGGTGCCGGTGAAATAGTATTCGCCCGGCAGCACGCGCGCGGCCATGCGGCCGAAGTGCCGGTCGAAATACAGGTGTTTCGCGAAATGCGGGTCGGCGGCGTTCATTTTGCGCCCGCCGCCGAGGCCAGCTCGTAGACGGTCTTGCCGCGCAGCCGCAGCGCCTCCGACGCGTACAGGAAGTTTTCCGAATGACCGGCGAACAGCAGCGCATCCGGCTTCATCAGCGGCACGAAGCGCGACAGTATCTGCCGCTGCGTCGGCTTGTCGAAATAGATCATCACGTTACGGCAGAAGATCGCATCGAACGCCGTCGACAGCGACCAGCGCGGCGCCAGCAGGTTCAGCGGCATGAATTCGATCAGCCGGCGCAGCTCCGGGCGCACCCGCACCAGCCCCGACTGCGTGCCGCTGCCTTTGAGGAAATGGCGGCGCAGTTGCGGCGCCGGCAGCGAGGCCACGCGCTCGGCCGGATAGATGCCCGCTGCGGCGGTGGCCAGCACGTCGGTGTCGATGTCGGTGGCGACGATGCGCACCGGCGGCTCCTGCGTGCCATATGCTTCGCACAGGGTCATCGCAATCGAATACGGCTCCTCGCCGGTCGAACTGGCGGAGCACCAGACCGTCATTTGCGAACGACCGCGCGCATGATCGGCCAGTAGCGGGAAATGGTGCGGCTCGCGGAAGAAGGCGGTCAGGTTGGTGGTCAGCGCGTTGGTGAACGATTGCCATTCGTGCGCATCGGTGTCGCGCTCGAGCGCGTCGAGATAGGCAGTGAACGAGCCGGTGCCGGTCGCGCGCAGCCGGCGCGCCAGCCGGCTGTACACCATTTCATGCTTGCCGTCGGCCAGGGCGATACCGGCGCTGCGACGGATCATCGCGCGCGCACGTTCGAAGTCCGCCTGCGTGAACGGAAATTCCTTGCCCTTGTTTGCGATCTGCACGCCACTCCCCCGATTCTGATTGCTCTGCGGGCTGATGACATCATGGCAGGCAGCCAATCAATACCCTGAATAACGGGCGGGAACTGCTGCTGTTCCGGCGAGTCTGAGATTCATTTCCCGAAAGAATCTAATTCTGTAAAAAGGCGTGGAATTTCGGTAAAAAACATTCCTTATTGACATCTGTTGCGGAAAATCAAATCTTCAAAGGTGCGTTGCACCGATGCTAAGTTTTCCGTTCGATTACCTGATTTGTTCTTGTGCCACGTCCCGCTCCCGTAAAGAAACGTCCCCAGACGCTTGAAGAAACCTGGCTTGCCGAGCTGATTCACAGATCGGCCCGGGAAATCTTCATCATCAACGATCGCACGCTTCAGCTGCTCGATGTCAGCGATGCCGCCTGCGACAACCTGCAATATCGTCCGGACGAACTGGCGAAGATGCATGCGCCGGACGTACTGCCCGAATTGTCGGAGAAGCGTTTGGAGCGCATCGTCGCCAGGCTGCGCGTTGGCAACAAGGCCGAGATTCTCGTGGCTGCGAGCTTGCGCCGCCGCGACGGCTCGATGATCGAAGCGAGCTTGCGGCTCTCTTTGCTGCAGTTGCCGGGCATTTCGGCGCTGATCGCCGTCGTTGAGCCGGCCGGCGAAGAGTCGCACCGCGAAACGCAGGCGATCAGTCGCGAGGAAAGGCTGGCGCAGATCGAGGGCCATGTGCCGGGACTGCTGTTCCAGCTGCGGCTCGGGCCCAGCGGACAGCCGCAGTTCGGCTTCCTGTCGCAAGCCTGCCAGGACCTGCTCGGCCAGCCCGCCGAGGCGCTGTATGCCAACCCGGCGCGCTTTCTGGCGCAGATCGTCGAAGAAGACCGGCAGGACTGGGCAGAAAAGCTGCGCGAATCGGCGGCCACGCTGGGCGTGCTGAACTGGGAAGGCCGGATCTGGATCGAGGCCTGGCAGGACACCAAGTGGATCAATGTGCGCGCGACGCCGGCCGACGAGGGCGAAGACGGCATCCTCTGGACCGGCCTGATGACCAATATCACGCTGAGCAAGCGGCAGGCGGAGGAAATCCGCCAGTCGCGCGCGCAGCTGGCCGAACTGAGCGCCTATGTCGACAACGTGCGCGAGCAGGAACGCGCGCGCATCGAGCGCGACCTGCACGACGATCTCGGCGGCAACCTGTCGGCGCTGAAGATGATGCTCGGGCACGTGTGGAAGCAGCTGCCGCAGACGCCCTTCCTCGAAGAGCGCAGCGCCTACCTGAACCAGCTGATCGACCGTTCGATCGAATCGATCCACCGGATCTCCGCCGACCTGCGCCCCGGCATCCTCGATGCCGGGCTGGTCGCGGCGCTCGAATGGCTGGCGCAGGAACAGCAGCAGCAGACCGGCATTCCCTACCTGCTGCACTGCAGCCGGCAGGACATCGAGATGCCCCCGATGCTCGCCACCTCGCTGTTCCGCATCGCGCAGGAAGCCTGCAACAACATCCGCAAGCATGCGCGCGCGACCCAGGTCGACATCCATCTGCAGGTATCCGACGGCGAGCTGGTGCTGGAAGTGATCGACAACGGCATAGGCATCGCCGACGAGCGCCGCAACAACCCGCGCTCGTTCGGCCTGCTCGGCATGTCCGAGCGGATGGCATCGCTGGGCGGCAGCTTCCATCTCGCCTCCCGCAGCGGCAAGGGAACGATGGTGCGCGTCAAAGTGCCGCTGCACGACCAGTGACCACGCATGCGAGCGACATCCATGCCTGCCCGGGGAATTGAACACGGCCAGCCGGTCCGCGTGCTGGTCGCCGACGACCACGCGATCATCCGCGAAGGCCTCAAGCAGATCATCGCCGACAGCGGCGACTTCGCGGTCAATGGCGAGGCCGAGACCGGCCTGCAGGCGATACAGCAGGCGCGCAGCGGCGCGTTCGACATCGTGCTGCTCGACATCTCCCTGCCCGACCGCAACGGCATCGACGTGCTCAAGCAGCTGAAGAGGGAGCTGCCAACGCTGCCGGTGCTGATCCTGACCATGCACCGCGAGGACCAGTACGCGATCCGCGCGCTGAAGGCAGGCGCGTCCGGCTACCTGAACAAGCAGGGCGCGCCGGCCGAACTGGTGAACGCGCTGCGCGAAGTCACCGCCGGGCGCAAGTACATCACGCCGGCGCTGGCGCAGGAGCTGGCCAACCAGGTCGGCAGCGGCGACGACAGCGGCAAGCCGTCGCACGAGACCCTGTCCGACCGCGAATACCAGACCCTCGTGATGATCGCCTCCGGCAAGACCGTCGGCGAGATCGCGGCCGAGCTGGCGCTGTCGGTCAAGACGGTCAGCATGTACCGTTCGCGCCTGCTGCAGAAGATGAAGCTGCGCCACAACGCCGAGCTGACACACTACGCGATCCGGCACAAGCTCGTGCCCGAGATGCCCGAGTGATCCGCCGGCGGCCGGCACCGCAGCAAGAAATTTCTCGGCCGGCCCTAAACAATTCGCTCTCCCCGCCCGTAACCGGATTCAACAGCGACAGGCAAATCCGCCCGAGCTGCTGAAGAATCGGCCAGCAACGCTGGCCAGACCATCGGATCAAGCCAAGGAGAGCATCATGCCCGCAGTCATCAACACCAACCTCGCGTCGCTCAACACCCAGCGCAACCTGACCGCTTCGCAAGCCTCGCTGAACACCTCGCTGCAGCGCCTGTCTTCCGGCCTGCGCGTCAACAGCGCGAAAGACGACGCCGCCGGCCTCGCCATCGCCGAGCGCATGAACTCGCAAGTGCGGGGCATGAACGTCGCGATCCGCAACGCCAACGACGCGATCTCGCTGTCGCAGACCGCCGAAGGCGCGCTCGGCAAGGTCGCCGACAACCTGCAGCGCATGCGTGAACTCGCCGTGCAGGCCGCCAACGGCACCAACAGCACGGCTGACCGCACCACGCTCGACCAGGAATACACCGCACTGGCCGGCGAAGTGACCCGAGTGCTCGAAAGCACCAAGTTCAACGGCCTGAACCTGCTGAACTCGACGGCACCGGCAGGCGGCTTCGACTTCCAGGTCGGCGCCAACAACAACGCCAACGAGAAGATCAACATCGCCACCACCGACATGACGGCCGGCGCAGGCATCGCAGCAGTCACCAGCGGCGGCGCCAGCGACAGCATCTCCGACGCCACCGGCGCGCTGGCCCTGACCGCGATGAACGCCCTGTCCACCGCGATCGACGAAGTGTCGACCGCACGCGCCACCTTCGGCGCCGCGCAGAACCGCTTCGAGGCCGTGATCTCGAACCTGCAGATCGCGTCCGAGAACCAGACCGCATCGCGCAGCCGCATCATGGACGCCGACTTCGCATCCGAGACCGCAAACCTGACCCGCGGCCAGATCATGCAGCAGGCCGGCACCGCGATGCTGGCCCAGGCGAACTCGCTGCCGAACGGCGTGATGGCCCTGCTGCGCGGCTGATGCCAGGCCCCGCAGCCGGCTGAATCACCGGATCCCGGCCCGCGCCGGGATCCGGCGTCGTCACTTGAAGGACAGCACCGGTACGACAAGAGCCCTTCCCTCCCCGCCCGTTCGCGCAGCGCGCCCGGCAGGGATACGCTCAACAGACATCGAGGCAGACATGAAACTCCCCGCCATCGCAAGCACCCCGCCAGCCGCCGATGCGGCGCCGGTCGCAAGCCCGGCCACCGTGTCCGCATTGCCATCGGCCGTCTCGCATGACCCGCCGCCCGACCCGAAAGTGCTGCAGGAAGTCGCCGACCGGCTCACCCAGGCCATCGGCATGACCGGGCAGCAGGTGCTGTTCTCGGTCGACAATGCGACCGGCAAGACCGTGCTGCGCGTGACAGACGCCGAATCAGGGGCAGTTTTACGCCAGATTCCGGGGGATGAAGCGCTGTCGATGGCGCGCATACTCGACAGGATGCAAGGCGTGCTGATTCGGCAAAAAGCCTAAGCGCGCTCGCGGAGAATGACATGGGAATCAGCGTATCCGGAATAGGCTCCGGCCTCGACATCAACAGCCTGGTCAGCCAGCTGATGACGGCCGAGCGCCAATCGATGAACTTGCTGAAAAAGCAGGGCAGCGCGGCCAGCGCGAAGATCTCGGCCTGGGGACAGCTGTCGTCCTCGCTGTCGAGCTTCCAGGCGGCGGCCAGGAAACTGACCGGCACCGGCATCGCCGCCTGCACCGCCACCAGTTCGGCCGCGGCCGTTGCAGTGACCGCCGGCAGCGGCGCGACGCCGGGCAATTACAGCGTGCAGGTGACGCAGCTGGCGCAAGCGCAGAAACTGGTGTCGCCCGGCTACGCGGATGCGTCCGCCACGCTCGGCGCCGGCACGCTGGCCATCACGCCGTCCGGCGGCGCGACGGTCACGCTGACGCCAACCGGCACGTCGCTGAACGAATTGCGCGACGCGATCAACAACGCCGGCCTCGGCATGACCGCCAGCATCGTCGATGACGGCGGCGCCAGCGGCAAGCGGCTGATGATCACCGGCAAGGACAGCGGCGCGGCCAAGTCATTCAGCGTGGCCGGCACCGGCGCGCTCGCCGCGTTCAGCTTCGATCCGAACGCAGCGGTCAGCTTCGGCTATGACGGTTTGGGCAATGCGCCCTCGGTGATGAGCCGCACCCAACCGGCCCAGGACGCCGCGGTGACGATAGACGGCATGAAAATCACTTCGCCGACCAACGCCATCAGCAGCGCCATCCCCGGCGTCACGCTGCGCGTCAGCCAGCTGACCACCAGCGCCGTCACCATCGACGTGCAGCGCGATGCGGCCGGCATCAAGGCCTCGGTGAACGACATGGTGAAGGCATGGAACAGCCTGAAATCACTGGCCGGCACGCAGACCGCATGGAACGATGCGACCAAAACCGGCGCCGTGCTGCACGGCGACAGCGGGCCGTCGTCCATCCTGTCGCAGCTGCGCGGCGCATTCACCAAGGCCGTGGCCGGCGCCGGCAGCCTCGCGCAAATGAACGACATCGGCATCAGTTTCCAGAAGGACGGCACGCTGGCGGTGAATGACGCCAAGCTGCAGTCCGCCATCGACAAGCAGCCGGCCGACCTGCAGGCGCTGTTCGCCGGCGCCGACGGCATCGCCACGCGGCTCAATGCGCTGACCGGCAACCTCCTCGGCGAGGGCGGCGTCGTCACCACCCGCACCGGCGGCCTGAACGCGACGCTGCGCTCGCTGTCGCAGCGCGAAAGCAGCGAGCAGTCGCGGCTCGAGCGCCTCGAAGCGAGCTACCGCGCGCAATTCACGCGGCTCGACAGCGCGCTGTCGAGGATGCAGAACACCAGTACCTTCCTGACGCAACAGCTGTCCCAGCTGTCGACGTCCTGACCATCGCCACAGGAGAACCATCCGAATGTTCGGCAACACGCGCTCCGGCGCCAACGCATACCGGCAAATGGGCGTCGACACCGACGTGCTCGCCGCCAGTCCGCACCAGCTGGTCACGATGCTGTTCGACGCGGCGCTGCGGGCGATGGACGCGGCGGCGATGCAACTGGATGCCGGCGACATCGAGGGCAAGGGACGCTCGATCGGGCAGGCCATCGAGATCGTCGGCAGCGGGCTTGCGGCCAGCCTCGACCTGGCGCGCGGCGGCGAGATCGCCCAGCGCCTGTCCTCGCTGTACGACTACGTCGTGCAGCGGCTGGTCGAAGCCAACATCGCCTGCGACCGCGCCGGCATTGACGAGGCGCGCGCGCTGCTGGCGCAGATACGCGCGGCCTGGGTCGAGATCGGTCATGCCAACCACCACCACGGAGTCGCCGCTTGAGCCGCCAACCCACACCGCAGGACGTGCTCGCGCTGTACCAGGAAGTCGAGAGGCTGACCGGCAGCATGCTCAGCGCTGCCCATCGCGCCGATTGGGACAAGCTGGTCGAGCTCGAGGCAGGCTGCGCGGATTGCATTGAATCGATCAGGGGCTGTGAAGTGCCCGCGCAACTGTCCGAGGACGCGCGCCGCGAAAAGGTCGAGCTGATCAAGCGCATCCTGTCCAACGACCGCGAGATCCGGCAGCTGTCCGACCCCTGGATGAAACGCCTGGGCCAGCTGCTCGAGAGCGCGAAAGCCGGCTGCCAGGTCGCCAAGACCTACGGCAGCGACTGACACCCGATGGCGAGCGACAGCCTGATCGGCGCAGTCGGAGCGGCCATGCCCGTGTCCGGCCCCGACCCGGTGGCCACGCTGGTCGGCGAGACGCCCGCCGACACGCGCGCGCTGCGCCGCGGCACGCCTCCGCTGTTGCCGGCGCCGACCGGTCAGGCGCAAGTCATCGCCGAACTGAGCAGTGGCGCCCGACTGTTGCTCACGCTGCTGGGCGGCGGCGGCCAGCCTGCGCCGGCCTTGCAAGCAGCGCAGCCCTTGCTGGCCGCTGCACCCTTCACTGATCCTCACACGGCATCTTTGCCTGAATCGCATGGCGCGGCCGGCACGGCGACAACGCCCGGCGCGCACAGCGGCACCGCCATCATCGCGCAGGCACTGCAGCGCGCGCTCGAGACCAGCGGACTGTTTTACGAGTCCCATCTCGCGGATTGGGTCGGCGGCCAGCGCAGCCTCGACGCGATACGCACCGAACCGCAAGCGCTGCTGCACAGCCGCGCTTCTGCCCCGGAGTCCGCAGTCGATGCGATGGCCGACACGGGCAGCGCCAACACAAGCGCGCTGCACAGCATCGTCAATGCGCAGCTCGACGTGATCGACAGCGGCCAGCTGCGCTGGCAAGGCGAGCTGTGGCCCGGCATGCCGGCCGAGATCTGGCTGCAGCGCGACAGGTCGGAAAGCGACACCACCGATGCCCAACAGGGTGACGACCAGGAAGCCGATGAAAGCAGCGGCCGCCGTTGGCAGGCACGGCTGGTGACCACCCTGCCCGTGCTCGGCAGGATCAGCACGCAATTCACGCTGCAGGGCGAGCGACTGGAGCTGATGCTGTCGTCCAGCGACGCGGCGACGGCCGGCGCACTGAAAGCCGCCGCCCCGCAACTGGCCGGCAGCCTGCAGGCCACCGGCCTCACGCTGCAAGCCTTCGCCAGCCGGGTGGACGATGCCCGCAGCGGCAGTAACGGCACGGCCCGCCATGCCCACGAAACCAGCGACGCCGGCTGAGCAACGTGCAGCCGTCGCACTCGCCTATGGCTCAGGTGACGGTGCGCCCCGCGTAGTCGCACAAGGCCGCGGGCTGGTCGCCGATGAAATCATCCGTGTGGCGCAGGAACATCAGGTTTTCGTTCACCAGTCGACCGAACTGGTGGCCCTGCTCATGCAGGTCGACCTCGACCGCGAAATCCCGCCTTCGCTTTATCGCGCCATTGCCGAACTGCTGGCCTGGCTCTACCAGCTGGAGAGCCCTTCGCCGAAAAACAACCAACGCTGACCGACGCCGATCGCGCGCGGCATAGTGCATTTTCAGTAAGGGGTGAGCGTGAACCCTGCGCATCACGTGGCCGACAAACCCTCAAGGTGCACCAAGCCGTCATCGCGGCACTGGAGTGGCGCCGTACATGAGGAGAATATTCATGCCCACCGTACCCGGCACCGGCACCACCGGCAACGACCTGAACCTGATTGGCGATAAAAACAAGAACATCCTGACCGGCAATGCCGGCAATGACTTCCTCGATGGCAAAGGCGCCAGCGACGCCCTCTCCGGCGGCGCCGGCAATGACACACTGATTTACGACCCGCTGGATTCGAAGATCGACGGCGGGTCAGGCTTCGACACGCTGCAATTCCTCACCGACCAAAGGCTGAACCTGACCGGCAACAAGGTGGTCATCCAGATCGAGGAATTCAAGCTGTCGACCCATGGCCGCAACACCTTGTCATTCACCGCGGCCGATGTCATGCGCGTGTCCGACAACGACAAATTCCGCCTGTGGGGCGACAGCACCAACCGCATCATCTTCAGTGACAGCGGCTGGAGCTTCAATGGCTTTACCAGCAGCGGACTGATCCAGTTCAAGAATGGCGGTGCCGGCATCGAAGCGCAGATCGGGCTGCAGATCGATGGCTTTTCGAACAATGCGCAGATCGACTTTGCCGCCGATGCGGACACGGTCGTCGTCGAAGACGAGTCAGCAACGACCCTGAGCGCCGCTGGCAGCATCGTGGTTGGCGATCCGAATGCGCAGAATTTTTTGACCACGCAAATTACGCCGGACGCCGACAATCTCGGGTCGCTCAGCCTGGACGCACTGACGATCGGCGGAGCCACTATTCCTGGCGTCTCGAATGGCAACTACCAATACAGCGTCGCCAATGCAGCGACCCAGTATCTGGCGGAGGACCAGCAGAGGACGGACAGTTTCACCGTCATGAGCATTGACGGCACAAGCCAGTCGCTGTCATTCATCATCACCGGCATCAACGACGCGCCGGAGCGTACCGACAGCGCCAGCCAGTCGGCCAACGCCGCCGAGATCGCCGATGGCGCTGACGGTGAAAATGCGAGCACGACCACGCGCACCGGCAGTTTCGTGATCACCGATGTCGACCTCGCAGACGAACTCTTCTTCTGGGTCGAATCGCCCACCGGCAATCACGGCACGCTGAGCGTCGAGCCCAGCTCCGACCCTGACGCCACGGGCGAGCGTACGGTCATCTGGACTTACGTCGTGAACGATGCCGACCTCGACAAGCTCAGGGACGCGGCCTTCATCGAGTACAACACGATCCATATCAGCGACCGGCCGGAAGGCACCGAGGGCGCAACCGTCATTGACGTCGACGTACAGGTCAACCTGCAAGGCGCCAATGATGCGGTGGAAGTGCGGCCCTTGCGTACCGCCGTCGATGTGATCACGCGCACCATGTACGAATCACCGAACACGATCGGCAGCACCACCAACGAAGCGCTGGAATTCCAGTTCCAGGCCAGGGACGTGGATCTGGACGACGAGTTTTCCGTTTCACCGACCGGCACCACCTCGTCCACTTCGCCGATCGGCAGCCTCGGCAATGGACGCAGCGTCAATTACGACGCCGCCACCGGCACACGCGACGTGCTGTACACCTTCGAATGGCAAGACAGCGAGCTGGATTACCTGGCGCACAATCAAACGCAGGAGCAGCAGTTTCAGGTCAAGGTATCCGATGCACAGACATCCGCAAACCAGACCATCACCGTACGCTTCGTCGGTACCAATGACGCACCGGTGCGCACCGACAGCGCCAACCAAATGGCCAGCGTCACCGAGATCGCCGATGGTGCTAACGTTGAAAACACGGCCTCGTCCACGCACACGGGCAGCTTCGTCATCACGGATGTCGACCTCGCTGACAGCTTGTATTCCTGGATCGAACCGCCCACCGGCAGTCGTGGCACGCTGACCGTCGAGTCCATCACCGATCCCAACGGGACGGGCGAACGGTCGGTCAACTGGAAATACGTGGTCAGCGATGCGTCCCTCGATTCGCTCGGGGAATATCTCTTCGATCAGTCCTGGACGATCCATATCAGCGATCGGCCGCAAAACACCTTGGGGGCAAGCGTCGTCGACGTCGACGTGCAGGTCAAGCTGCAGGGCGCCAATGACGCACCAGTGCGGCAGTCGTCAGGCTCGATAACGGCTGCCGTGACGGAAATGGCCGACGGCGCCAGCGGTGAGAATACCAACTCACATACACTGACCGGAAGCTTCGTTGTCCGCGACGTCGATCAAATCGATACGCTGTCACGCTGGATCGTCAGTCCGGCCTCCGCGCGGGGAGGCCTGAGCGTCACGTCGATCTCCGCGCCGACGACGAGTGGGGATCGCACCGTCAACTGGCAATATGTGGTCGCCGACTCGGAACTCGACTCGCTGCGGGGACAGCAGTCCGTCGTCGAGAATTACAGCATCAAGGTCAGTGACCGTGTCAAGGATACGGGCGGGGCGACGGTGCTCGACATACCGGTAGCGATCACGCTCAATGGTGCCAACGATGCACCGTTCCGGATCGGAAGCGGCGGCGTCACAGGTGCGGTCACGGAGCTGGCCTCGAATCATGCGAGTGCCAACAGCAGCAGCTACCTACACGAGGTATCGGGCAGTTTTCAGGTGAAGGATGTCGATATCGGGGATACGCTGTCCAAGCAAAGTATCGTGCGAACCTCGAACAATGTCGCGTACGGCACGCTGGACATCAACAGCATCAGCAACGCCGATGCCTCGGGCATACGCACGGTGACCTGGACCTATTCCGTGTCCGACCAGGCGCTCGACGCGCTGGCGGCCGGCAGCGGCCCCGACCAGACCTTTGCGATTGCGCTGACCGATGGCACAGCGTCGGTGACCCAGAACGTCACCATTTCGCTGACCGGCGCCGCCGACGGACCGAGCTTTGGCGGCGATCTGGTGGCAACCGTTTTCGAATTCGAGGACGGCCATGGGTTGGAAAACTATGGCATGCACACCATCAGCGGCACGGTCACGGCGACCAACATGCCGTCCGGCAGCCTGTTGGTCAATGAGGTGGGCTTCCCCGGCGATTTCGCACTGGGCAGTTTCTCTGCATCGGCCAGCGCCATTGATGCGAACGGCAACGCGACGATCAGCTGGACTTACACCGTGGCCGACTGCTTGCTGGATGACCTGAACGGCGGCCTGTTCGATGATGTACAACTCCAGATCACGCACTCAAGCAACGCAGCGATCACGCAGCGCGTGAGCATCGGTCTAACGACGGCACCTGACTCCCCGACAAGTGCGGAAGTGACATACCACGACGCCTTCGGGAATGCTGCGGATTATTCCACGACAGGTCTTCCTCCGCTATCGATTGCGGCCTTGCAGGTCTACGGTCTCGACAACAACGACACGCTAAGCACCGGCACCAACGCGACCCAGGCTTTGTTCGGCGGCGATGGCAATGATGTTTTCAATCTGAGTTCGGGCACGGTGCTTGCCATAGGTGGCAGTGGCGATGACCGCTTCAATTTCCTGGACGGCGGCACTGCGGTGTGGGCGTGGGGCCGGCAAAACGGGGATACTTTCGATATCACCAAAGCCGATCCGGATGCAGACCTGTGGGTGATGGACTACACGCACAATCTGGACCATATCGTCATGACCGCTGGACAGTACACACTGACCCAGAAAACGACATCAAAGACCAATTCGGCATCCGATGGATTCAATCCGTATGTGGCCGATGGCACCCCGTACTACCTGCTGACGGGGCCTAATGCAAGCAACGAGACCATTCATCTGCAGATCATTGGCAGTGTACTGCCGAGCCTCGACCCGGCGATCCTCGCGTAGTCCCGGGCCATCCATCGAAACCGTTCACGACCAGACCAGCAAGTCTGAACGGCGGCCTCAGCAGGCCGCCGTTCACACCTGCATGTTCATGATCTCGTGATACGCACTCACCAGCTTGTTCCTGACCTGCACGGTGGCCTGCAGCGACAGGCTGGCCTTCTGCCGCTCGATCATCACGTCGGACAGATTCACGCTGTCGTCGCCGAGCGCGAAACGCTGCGACAGGCCGTCGGCCTTCTGCTGCTGCGTGTTCACCTTGTCCAGCATCGCCTTCAGCGAGTCCGAGAACGTCACCTTCGTGCCCTCGGACACGCCGCCGGCCGGAGCGGCCAGCGTCGGCTTCACCGGCGCCTGTGCGCGCGACGCCGCCTGCAGCTTCGCCGCCATCGCCTCGATACGCGCTGAATCTATCGGTCCCAGTTTCATGCATCGCAGCTTAATCGCCGCCCGGCCGGTGCAAGCGCCAAGAAGGCGGCACAAGTCCCCGCTGTTCCGCGCATGGCAAGCCGCCGCCACGCGGACAATCGACGCTCATCCGACATGCCGTTTCCGATAGCCGTGCGATATCCCGCCCTGAACACCGGAGCCCCCTGATGGCTGTAACGACCGCTCCTGCCGAAAAATTTAATCTGTCTGCGCTGATGCAGTCGTCCACCGCGCGCGTCGCGCTGATGGCCGGCGGCGCCGCGACCATCGTCGCGCTGATGGCCTCGATCTGGTTCTGGGGCCAGCAGCCGTCCTACCGTGTACTGTTCGCCAACTATTCCGACCGCGACGGCGGCGCGATCGTCGCCGCGCTGCAGCAGATGAACGTGCCCTACCAAGTTGCCGACGGCGGCGGCGCGATCCTGGTGCCGGAAAAGCAAGTCCATGACGTGCGCCTGAAGCTGGCCTCGCAAGGCCTGCCCAAGGGCAGCGGCGTCGGCTTCGAGCTGATGGAGAACCAGAAGCTCGGCACCTCGCAGTTCCTCGAACAGGTGAACTTCCAGCGCGCACTTGAAGGCGAGCTCGCGCGCACCATCCAGGCGCTGGCGAATGTGCAGTCCGCGCGCGTGCACCTGGCCATGCCGAAGGCCTCGGTGTTCCTGCGCGACCAGCAGAAGCCGACCGCATCGGTGATGCTGAACCTGCATCCGGGCCGCGCGCTCGAGCCGCAGCAAGTCAGCGCGATCGTCCACCTGGTCGCGTCCAGCGTGCCGGAACTGCCGGTGGCCGGCGTGACCGTGGTCGACCAGGGCGGCCACCTGCTGTCCGAGAACGACCGCCCGAAGGCGGCCAACCAGCTCGATCCGTCGCAGCTGAAATATGTCGACGAGATGCAGCAGGCGATCGCACGCCGCATCGAATCCATCCTGACGCCGGTCGTCGGCCCGCAGAACGTGCGCGCCGAGGTCAGCGCCGAGATCGACTTCTCCACCAGCGAGCAGGCTGCCGAGAGCTACCGGCCGAACCAGACACCCGAGTCCACGGCGATCCGCAGCCAGCACCAGTCCGAATCGCAGAATACCGGCAGCGCGAACGCCGGCGGCGTGCCCGGCGCGCTGTCGAACACGCCGCCGCAGCCGGCCACCGCGCCGGTGACGAATCCGCCGCAGCAGGCGCAAGGCGCGAATGCGCCGCAGCCGCCGAGCGCGCGCCAGAAGGACAGCACGGTCAACTACGAGCTCGACAAGACGCTGCGCGTCACGCAGCAGCCGATGGGCGGCGTGAAACGACTGTCGGTCGCGGTGGTGGTGAACCACCGTACCGAGCTCGACAAGCAGGGCAAGCCGGTCACGCGCGCGCTGAACGATGACGAAAAGGCCGCGATCACCGACCTCGTGAAAGAGGCCATGGGCTACAACAAGGAACGCGGCGATACGCTCAACGTGCTCAACAGCGCGTTCGTGCGCAATGCGCCGGAGGCCGCGCCCGAGCTGCCGCTGTGGAAAGACCCGGAGAATATCGCGCTGGCGAAGGAAGGCGGCCGCTACCTGCTGATCGCCGCCGCCATCGCCTTCCTGTACTTCCGCCAGCTCAAGCCGCTGCTGAGGCGCCTGCGCGAACCGGCGCCACGGCCGGCGCCCGGCCCGGTCGAGCCGGTGCTGGCCGCCGACGGCGAGCTGCTGCCGCCGGCGCAGCCGAAGCGCAATGACCTCGAACTGGCGCGGCAGGTCGCGAAGGATGACCCGCGCGTGGTCGCGAACGTGGTCCGGCAATGGGTGGGCGCAGAATGATCGAGACCGGGGTACAGAAGGCGGCCGTGCTGATGCTCGCGCTCGGCGAGGACGAGGCCGCCGAAGTGATGAAGTTCCTGTCGCCGCGCGAGGTGCAGCAGCTCGGCGCGGCGATGTCGACGATGAAGTCGGTGCAGAGCGGCGAACTGGAACAGGTGTTGGCCGAATTCCGCCAGCAGACCGAGCAGAACACCTCGCTCGGCCTCGACTCCGACGACTACATCCGCAGCGTGCTGACCAAGGCGCTCGGCGACGACAAGGCCAGCTCGCTGCTGAACCGCATCCTCGGCGCGCGCGAGGCCTCCGGCATCGAGAGCCTGAAATGGATGGACGGCCAGTCGGTGGCCGAGCTGATCCGCAACGAACATCCCCAGATCATCGCCACCATCCTCGTGCACCTCGAGCGCGACCATGCCAGCGAAGTGCTGGGCTACTTCACCGAGCGCCTGCGCAATGACGTGGTGCTGCGCATCGCCACGCTCGACGGCGTGCAGCCGGCCGCGCTGCGCGAACTGAATGACGTACTGACCAAGCTGCTGACCGGTAACGAAGGACTGAAGAAGAAGCAGATGGGCGGCGTGCGCGCGGCAGCCGAGATCATGAACTTCTTCAGCGGCGAGCACGAAACCGCCGTGATGAACAACCTGAAGAATTACGACGCCGACATGGCGCAGCGGATCATGGACGAGATGTTCGTGTTCGACAACATCATCGACATCGACGACCGCGGCATACAGACCATCCTGCGCGAAGTGCCATCGGAAGCGCTGATCGTCGCGCTGAAAGGCGCCGGACAGGATCTGCGCGAAAAGATCTTCCGCAACATGTCGCAGCGCGCCGGCGAAATGCTGAAGGAAGACCTGGAAGCCAAAGGGCCGGTGCGGCTGTCGGAAGTCGAGACGCAGCAGAAGGAAATCCTGACCATCGTCCGCCGCCTCGCCGACGAAGGTGCGGTGCAGCTCGGCGCGAAGGGCGAGGATCCGTATGTCTGAGCCCCTGCTGGACATGCCCGCCGACGCCATCGCGGAACGCCTGCAAGCGCTGGTCGCCGACACCGACATTCCGCTCGAGCGGCAAACGCCGTGGCAGCGTTACGAGATGGCTTCGTTCGGCGACAACCGGCCGACTGCGGTGGCACGTTCGGTCGCGGAAAAGGCGGCGCGCTCGGCGCTGCAGCAACAGCTGTCCGAGCAGATTGCACACAGCCGCCGGCAGGCGCGCGACGAGGGCCATGCCGAAGGCCATGCCGACGGATATGCCGCCGGCCACGCCGAAGGGCTGGCACAGGGCCGCCTCGATGCGCTGGCCGAGCGCGAGCAGCTGCTGCAGCTGGCGGCCGCCTTCAGCGGCGAACTGGCGCAGGCGAACGAGGCGGTGTCGCGCGATGTGCTGGCGCTGGCGCTCGATGTCGCCAAGGCGATGCTGAAGACCGCGCTGCCGATGAATCCCGAACTGGTGCTGCCGGCGATTGACGACGCGATGCGCCGTCTTCCGTCCGTACAGGCGCCGGCGCTGCTGCATCTGCATCCGGACGACCTGCCGCTGGTGCAGGCGCAGGCCGGCGACGGGCTGGCCGCGAACGGCTGGCGGATGCTGGCGGATGCCGCGATCGAGCGCGGTGGCTGCCGCATCGAGACCGGCAGCAACCAGGTCGATGCCGAACTGTCCACCCGCTGGACGCGGATCGCTGCCGCGCTGGGAACAAAGAACGCATGGTCGGAATGAACGCGACCAATGCCGCCCGCTGGCAAAGCTACCTGCGAGACTGCAGCCAGCTGCTGCAGATCGCCGACCCGCTGCAGGTCGCCGGCCGCGTCACCCGCGTGACCGGCCTCGTGATGGAAGCGGCCGGGCTGAAGCTGCCGATCGGCGCGGCCTGCCGCGTGCTGACCGGCAGCGGCGCCGAGGTCGAGGCCGAAGTGGTCGGCTTTCGTGAAGACCGGCTGTACCTGATGCCGCAGGGCGATACCGACGGCGTGCTGCCGGGCGCGCGCGTGATGCCGCTCGAAGTCGCCGAATTCCTGCCGCGTGCCGGCAGCCTGAACCATCCGCGCCGCCGCAGCTCCGACCGCAGCCGCCACCTGCCGGTCGGCGATGCGCTGCTCGGCCGCGTGGTCGATGCCGCCGGCCGGCCGCTCGATACGCACGGCCCGCTGAAGGCAGCGTCCTTTGCGTCGCTGAATGCGCGCGCGATCAATCCGCTGGCGCGCGCCCCGATAGCCACCACGCTCGACGTCGGCGTGCGCGCGGTGAATGCGCTGCTGACCGTCGGCCGCGGCCAGCGCATGGGCCTGTTCGCCGGCTCCGGCGTCGGCAAGAGCATGTTGCTGGGCATGATGGCGCGCTACACGCAGGCCGACGTGATCGTGGTCGGCCTGATCGGCGAGCGCGGCCGCGAAGTGAAGGAATTCATCGAGCAGATCCTCGGCGACGAAGGCCTCGCGCGCTCGGTCGTGGTGGCCGCGCCGGCCGACGCGCCGCCGCTGATGCGCTTGCAGGGCGCGACCTACACGACCGCAATCGCCGAGCATTTCCGCGACCAGGGCAAGCATGTGCTGCTGATCATGGACTCGCTGACACGCTATGCGATGGCGCAGCGCGAGATCGCGCTGGCCATCGGCGAGCCGCCGGCGACCAAGGGCTATCCGCCGTCGGTGTTCGCGAAGCTGCCGGCGCTGGTCGAGCGCACCGGCAACGGCCGGCCGGGCGGGGGCTCGATCACGGCCTTCTACACCGTGCTGACCGAGGGCGACGACCAGCAGGACCCGATCGCCGATGCCGCACGCGCGATCCTCGACGGCCACATCGTGCTCAACCGCAGCCTTGCGGAGGCCGGCCATTACCCGGCGATCGACATCGAGCAATCGATCAGCCGCGTGATGCACGCGATCACGGAAACCACGCACCAGCAGGTGGCGCGCAAGCTCAAGCAACTGGTGTCGAGCTACCAGCGCAACCGCGACCTGATCAGCGTCGGCGCGTACAAGCGCGGCAGCGATCCGCAGCTCGACGAAGCGATCGCGCTGCAGCCGGCGATCACGGCCTTCCTGCAGCAGGACGTCGGCGAGCGCAGCGAGGCCGCCGCCAGCCTCGCGCAATTGCGCGGCATCTTCGGCGGCTGATTCGAGCGACAGCGCCTGTGAACTTGCAACGCTGCGGCAAAGCCCTGAAATCCGCACAACTTCCCCGCCTGTTCACCTGATGGCCCGATGGCGCCCGCTCCTACAGTGACAACCATGAGCCATTCCACCGCCCTCGACACCCTGCTCGAACTTTCAGCGCGCGAAGCCGACGCCGCCGCCGAATCGCTCGGCAAGGCGAATGCGCAGCGCGCCGACGCCCGGCAACGACTGGCGATGCTGCAGCAGCTGCGCGACGAGTACGCGCAAAAGCTGCAGGACCACACGCGCACCGGCCTGTCGTTCGCCAGCTACCGCAACTTCGTCGGCTTCATGGAAAAAATCGATCTCGCGATCGCCGGCCAGAAGGATATCGAGGCGACCGCGTCCGCTCGCGTCGAACCTGCGCAACTGGCGTGGCAGAACTGTCGCAAGGAAGGCAAGACCTGGGAGCGCCTGCTGGAACGCGCGCAGTCGGCCGCCGACGGCAAGGCCGCACGCGCCGACCGCAAGCTGATGGACGAATTCGCCGCGCGCGCGAGCTTCACGGCGAAGGAGGCTGGCTGAATGCAGATTGCTGCCCGCCTGCTGATGTCGGCCACTGCCACAGCCGTGACCGCGGCGACCGCAGCGGCGAAGGACGCCGCTGACGCCGAGCCGGCCGCTGACGCTGATGCCGGCGGCGGCTTCGGCGCGCTGTTGGCCGCTGCGCTGTCGGGCCTGGCACCGGACACTGCGCCGGACACTGCGCCGGACACTGCGCCGGGCGACGCCATGCCGGCGCTGGCCGGCGCGGCAGGCAAGGCCGAAGCGGGCAGCGAGGACAACGGCCGCGACAGCGCGGCCACCCTCGCCGAGCCGACGTCCGCGCTCGCGCCCGAGCTGATGCTGCAGGCGCTGCTGACGGGGTCGCCGGCGCCGGCCGCAACCGCACAGCCGCAGCCACAGGCCGCCGATGCGGACACGCCGCCGCTCGCCGTCGCGGCGCGCACGGTCGATGGCAGCTTGCCGGCATCCGCTGCGTTGAACGGTGCGTTGGAAGAAGCCATGGCCGACCGCTTGGCCGATGCGTCGGCCGACCTGTCGCAGCGTGCCGTCGGGCGCAATGACGCTCACGACGCCCGCCAGGCGCATGCCGCTTCACTGTCGCTTGCCGGCGAAACTGCCGCAGCGGCAAAGCCGTCGCAGTCCTTTGCCGAGGCGCTGCGCCGACCCGATCGCGAACCCGACCTCGGCATTACCGTGCCCGCCGCGACAACGCAGGCGGCCGCCACCGAGCTGCCGGCCGCGCAGGCCGTGCGCCACGTGAGCGCGCCGCTGTCATCGGCACGCTGGGAGCAGGCGCTCGGTGAACAGCTGCTGTGGGTCGCACGGAAGGAATTGCAGACGGCCAGCCTGACGCTGAATCCGCCGGAGCTCGGCCCGGTACGGGTCGAACTGCAGCTCAGCGATACGCAGGCCATCGCCAGCTTCAGCAGCCAGCTGCCGGAAGTGCGCAAGGCGATCGAGGATGCACTGCCGGCGCTGAAGACCCTGTTCGCCGACGCCGGGCTGCAACTGCAGCAGGCCAACGTCGGCAGCGGCGACGCGGGACATCAGTCCGCGCACCGGCGTCAGGTGGAGGATGGCTCCGGCGGCGCTGCGCGTCCCGACGAAGAAGCGCCGGCATCCATCGTGCCGGCAGCCGCGCTGGCACGCACGTCGAACCGGCTGCTCGACACCTTCGCCTGATCAGGCGACTCCAGCAGCAGCAGCTCGGCCGGCAGCGGCACGGGCACGCCGAAGCTGCAGCAGACGCGCAGGTACTGGCCCGTGAGCTTGCGATGAAACTGCTCGATATGCTCGGGAGCGAGGCACCGCAACGCATGCAGCTCGGCTTCGCTCGGCCCGGTCTGCCACTGCTTCGCCAGGCATGCAGGAAGGCGCTGCAGCAGCCCCGCTTCATCGCCACCGCGTGCCGCTTCGGCAAAGGCGTTGATCACGCGGCAGGCATTGGCATGAAACAGCCCGAGGTCGCGGGTCAGGTAGCGGTACAGCCCTTCCTGCTCCGGGCCGCGCAGTTCGACCAGCGCATCGCTCCACAACACAAATACGTCGCGCAGCCTGTCGAATTCGGTCAGCTGCTTCGCGCCGCTGACCAGCAGGGCCAGGTGTTCGTTCTGCTGCCCTTGCGGCAGTTGCTGCAGGGGCAGTTCCGGCGTCAGCCCCGGGCATCGGTCCATCGTGAACACGCACCGGTTCAGGTCGAACACCGACAGGGCCAGCGCCTGCGCAAACTGCGTCGTGCAGGCATGTGACTTTCCGCCCGTCAGCGCACGCATCACCGGCCGGTAAAACCTTCTCTGCTCGAGGATGGCATCGATCAGTTCACTGCCGAAGCCTGCTTCCTGCATCAGCAGGTCACCCTTGCGGACTCCGAAATGCGACTTCAGCTCCAGCTCCTGCCCGAGCTGCAGCAGGAACGCGCGCGCACGCGTTCCCGTCGGCACCCTCGCGCCCGTCGTGGCCGATGAAGATGACCTGTGCCGCAGGGTGATCGCGCCGCCCGCCGCAGGCACCGGCTCGCCGTTGCTGCGGCTGTCGGCCAGCGGATCATCGGTCGGCGTCGGGACGGACAGGGACGGCTGCGGCTGCACCAGCGGATGCGTCGAATGGGTCGGAGTTGTCCGATGGCCTTGCCCCAGAGAGGATGATGACGGCGCGGTGGGTGCAGGATTCGGAATCTCCGGGACGACATCCGTCGTCGTGCGCATGGCCATGATGTTCTCCGCGATGAAGGTCGACATGCCCGGATGGCGCGCCTTCGACATCGGTCGCAAACGGCCGAATCGGGGTTCCGGCGGTCTGATCCGCATCCAACGGCCGGATGCAAACGGGATCAAGCGGGATCAAGCGGGATTTCCCGGCGCTGCTCCCAACGACGGACGCTGGTGCGCCGGTTCAGAATCGGGTCAACAACATTTCCGTGAGCGACGATGGCCTCCGCAGAAAAAGCCGCAGACAGCAATGTCACCTCGATCGATGAAGCCCGGCCGAAGTCGAAAAAGAAAGTCCTGCTGATCGCGCTGGTCGCCGTGCTGTTGCTCGGCGGCGGTGGCGCGGGCTGGTGGATGTTGCAGCCCAAGCCCGCCGAGGCGCAGGCCGCCAAGCCGCCACCGCCGGCGCCGCCCGTGTTCGTCGAACTGGAAACCTTCACCGTCAACATCGCCGCCGACCATGTGCTGCAGACAGGCATCACGCTGCAGGTCAAGGGTGCGGAAGATGCCGAGCAGCTGAAGCTCTACATGCCGCAGGTGAAGAGCCGGCTGCTGTTGCTGCTGTCGGCGCGCGACATCGAGATCCTGCGCAGCCCCGAGGGCAAGGTCACGATGGCCAGCGACATTGCCACTGCGCTGCGCGCGCCGTACGTGAGCGGACTGGCAGCGCCCGTGATCAGTGGCGTGTTCCTGACCTCCTTCGTGATCCAGTAAACAGGGCCGCGCCCGTCAGTACTCGAAGCGCTGATCATCCAGCATTTCCGCATGCCCGGGCAGTGCCTGTACGAACTGATCGAAGGGCTTCATCTCGCGCTCGAGCAGGTTGGCCTGTCCATCCAGCGCCAGTCCGAAATGCTTCAGCAGCGCATCCATCTGCCACCAGACCATCTCTGACAGCAGCTGGATCGCGTCGAGCATGAATTGCGGCGTCAGCGCCTTGCCGTCGCCATGCTGGCGCTGGTAATCCTGCTGCGACAGGCGAACCAGCGCGTCGGCGACCTCGCGCTGCGCCAGGGTGTCGAGCGCGACGGCCTGCCTGGCCTGCGCGTTGTCGTCATCGTCGGCGCTCGCGGCCAGGACCTGCCTGATTTCGGCGAGCAGCTGCCCGGCAAACCCGCGGTACAGCTGTGCCGGTGTGCCACTCATGCCTGACGACGAGGCGGCCGCCGTCGCCGACACGACTTTCGCATACGCGCACTGCAGCGCGAAGGCCAGACGCTTCGTGTTCGGCATTAACACGCCCAGACGCTGCAAGGCCGGCGCGGCTTTCTCGATATCGACCCGCTCCGTCTCTGCATCGACGCAGCTCACGCACAGCAGCGGCAGTTGCGCGACCACCTGGGTGGCCCACGCAATCGTCCTTGACTTGCCACCCTCGCGCAGGTCTTTCACTTGCGCGACGATACGGTGCGTGAGCGCATAGGCCAGCGGCAGCGACACGTCCTTGTCACCGTTCTTCACCATGCTCGGCTTCAGCCAGCTCTCCCACACCGGCGTCGCCGGCAGCCAGTAGCCGACGAAGCTGGCGAACTGCTGCCCGGCGACTGCCGCATCGCGGTCGACATCGATGATGGCGGCGCGCACGTAACTGTAGCGCTCCCACAGCAGCTGCAGCGTGGCGCCGATCTCGCCGGTCAGCCCGGAGGCTTCCAGCCGCCCGGCCACGCCCTCGCCGAACGCCGTGCCGTCCTTCGTTGCCTCCATCCCGATGTGCTCCAGCAGCTGGCCGGCATTCGCGGACGCTTGCCATGCCGGCGTATCCAGCACCCGCCGTGGCCTGTGCAGCAGGTCGGCCTGCCGCAGGAAGCTGTCGAGCTGCGTGCGCTTCGGCTCGGGAAAGCTGGTCTTCACGATCCGGAACCAGTCAGCCAGCTTCGCGGCGTCAAAGGTGAACATGTACTCGATGGATTTCCAGTCGAGTGCATTGCAGGCCTTGACGAACACGGTGTAGCGCGCGGTATCGGAGAACTTCAGCATTCGACCGGACAGCAGTTCGTCACCGAGGCGCTGGTTGCGGGCCTGGGTCACGGCATGCTCATACAGCCCGGCGAAGAATTGCTCATCCGCGACGATGTGGCTCATCAGCAGTTGCAGCATCGCCGACTCGCGGCGCATCACCGCCAGTTCGACCGGGTACAGTCCGGCGACGCCCGGGAGATGGAAATCCTGACCGGGAAACCGGTCGAAGAAGGCTTGCACGACAACGTGGTCGCCTGTCCTGGCCGCCAGATGGAAAGCGAGATCATCATGTGAGGTATCGGATCCGGAGACAAAGGACGGCGATGCGCCCTGCCCGACCAGCCAGCGCTTGAATTCGTCGCCAGGCTTGTGACGGACAAAGGTATCGAAGTAAAGCAGCAGGCTCTTGCACAGGCACCAGTCCAGGAAGTGCTGCTTCAGCTGCGGGGTCGGCATCCGCTGCTGCAGATAGACGAAGCTCTGCTGATCGCGGCAACCGCGTGCGGCCAGTTGCACGTCGGCGTCCGTCTCGAAGGTATACGCATAGCCCTGTTGCAGCAGAAAGCAGGCCGCGCGGCCGTTGCCCTTGCTCAGTGCCACCTCGACCAGCCAGTGCTTGTCCGGCGCATCCTGGCCCTTCACTGTCTGCACTGTCTGAACGCGTTGCACGAGTTGCGCAAGACCGGCGATCAGCAGTCGCTGCAGCAGCGGCAGGCTGATTTCGTCGATGCAGTAGTCAAGGGCATTGCGCAGCTCTTCCGCCAGCTTCTCCGCAGACAGGGTCTTGACCATATGCGCCAGCAGCGCTTCCCAGCCCGAGTCGACGGAGATGGCGCAAACAAAGCTGGTCGTATTCTCGAACGGTCCCGCATGAGGATAATGATCCGGCTTGGCCCCCGCGGCCAGCAGTGCCTGCATGCCGATGGGATCGCGGGCGACGATGGACGCGCTCAAGGCGGCTGAAGTCGGCTTTGCGCCCTTGTCCAGCAACAGCCGCAGGATCGCGTGCACGCGATGACCCGCCGCATGCGCGAGCGGCGAGTGCCACAGTACATGGCCTTCCCAATCGTCACTCTCTTTTTCGCCTGTCTGGTTTCCCGGCGCTGCCATCAGCTGCGTGGTGGCATGGGTGCGCAAGGCTTCGGACGGGCCTTCGGGCAGGTCATCATTCGTCAGTTCGTAGGCATAGAAGCCCTCGCACTCCGCACTGGCATTGGCGCCGCGCCCGAGCAGCCAGCACACGAGCTCGACCTGTCCCCACCACACCGCTTCCAGCAGCGGTGTCGCTTTCGTGACCGGATGCTTGACATCGAGGCAGCCGGGGTGCTGATCGAGCAGCGCCTCGAGCTGCCGCAGGTCGCCGCGCTGCAGTGCCGTGCTGATCTGCTCGCGCACGGCGCGGATCTGTGCCTTATGGTCCGGCTCGTTGCCCAGCCGGCGCCGCTTGACGACCGGCTCGGTCGATTCCTCGTCGGCGGAGTCATCCTGCGAGGGACTGTCCACGCTGGAATCGTCGCTGTCCACGCCGCCCACCTGCATGGCATCGTCGTCATTGCGCGGGCGCTTGCGGGAGTGCATCGCGATTCTGTTCGCGGGCGAGCCCGCACCGCGCTCTTCTTCGGGTGCCGGTTGCGTTGCGGTTGGGGCCGCAGGTGTTTCGGCATTCGCACCGGTATTCGCATTAACGCAGGGGGAGGTCGCGGTTGGCAGGCTCATGGCAGGGTCTCTCTTGAATAGGCGATAACAATCGAGCGACCTGAGTCGCCATTTTCCACGGCATGTTCTGGGGGGCGATAGACAGCCATCCTTGCGATCATCAGAACAATCTGATGCGGAGGCGTCGTGGCGGGCGGCTCAGGCGAAGTACTTCAAAGACGCTGGATTCCGGCTTGCGCCGGGGTGACGGTTTTGGGGACGGCTGCATTTCACACGTCGTCCCAGCGGAAGCTGGGACC
>CAZTIF010000043.1:0-24942 GCA_964613635.1 uncultured Bifidobacterium sp.
TGGGCAATTCGAAAGATGGATGAAACAGACGCACTGGCAGTGACGGTTCAACGATTGATGGAAGGCGCGCTATGAACAACCGCACGGAAAGCTTAGGCAAGGTGAAACGACGCTCGCCGAAGCACCCGGCGCCGCTGCAGCAGCGCTGCTATCTGCGCCGTAACTTGCATCGCATGGCCAACTGGGCACTTCTTGTGATCGCCGCGATGTTCTGCGGCGCGTTCGCCTGCACCCTTTTGATCTGCGGGAACCTGGCTGCCCAGGTGTTGGCATGACCATGTTGGTATCCGCCAGCTTGGCATCCGCTCACGGTCGTGCACGAGGTCGAGAGTGAGGTCGTTTAAGAACTCTGCCCTCGGACGGCTCAAGACCGGCCAGATGAACCAGACCGAGGAGGCCTACGCGGCGACGCTGCGCCACCAGATGCTGACTGGGGAGATTGCATGGTTCAAGTTCGAGGGCGTCAAGCTACGCCTCGCTGACAACACCTTCTACACGCCTGACTTCGCTGTGATGCTGGCCAGCGGCCAGATGGAAATGCACGAGGTCAAGGGCTATTGGCAGGACGATGCGCGCGCGAAGATCAAGATCGCCGCCGACCTGTATCCGTTCCGATTCATCGCCATTACCAAGCGCACCAAGCGGGCGGGCGGCGGCTGGGCTGTCGAGGAGTTTTGATGGACGAGGCAGACAAGGCCGACAAGCTGATCCAAGACCGCGAGAAGGATGCCGTCACCGCGGCTCGTCGAGCAGTCAGCGAAATGCCAAAGGGTGAGCCTGGCGAATGCGAACTGTGCGGCGAATGGTCGGGAAGGCTGGTGCGCGGAGCATGTGCGCCTTGCCGAGACAAACACAAGCTGAAGTGACGAAGGAGGCCGGATGCTTGACGACCTGCCACGAAGCGTTCGCGAGATTGCCGAGGTCATCGGCCGTGAAGCGGCGATGTACCTGATTGGCCAGCTCCCCAGGTGCTTCGCGGGTGCAGATGGCAAGAAGGCCAATAAGGTAATCATGTATGTGCCGAAGCGGCTCCCGCCTGATCACCGCCTGGTCGAAATCCTCGGGTGGTCCGCCGCGCAGAAGCTGGTCCGCGTTTTCGGCGGCGAGATTCTTTATCCGGCGAACTGCAATCACCTCGAGGCGCGCCTACGCAACCGCCGCATCCTTGAAATGCTGGATGCCGGAATTTCGTCCGTCCAGGTAGCCGAGGAAATGGGCGTGACCGTTCGATATGTTCGACACCTGCGTCAGATGGAAAAACCACCAGAGGAAAACCCTCCCGATGACAGACAACATCATCGCCGACTCTGATTTCCAACTTAAAGGCGAAAAAACGATGGATGGAGATGCAAGCAGCGTTGCTGAATGGGTGAAGCTGATCGGCGCGACGGGTGTTGGTGGGCTGGTCATTGCGTTTTTCACCCGCTTCGCGTTCCGAAAGATGATCGAGGAAGGAGCGGCGGCGCAGCGGGCGGGCGGCGAGGGCGACATCATCGAACAGCTTCGCAAGGAGGTTGATCGCATGGGGACGATCAACGACACGCTTTCAGGCAAGGTCGCCGAGCTGCAGGACCAGATTGTGAAGCTGCGCGGCGAAAACGCGGAGCTCAAGACAGAAATTCAGGCGCTGAACTTGCAGATCAGGACGATGCATCAGCGCCAAAATCACTGCGGTAATTGCCCGAAACTCGAAGAAATTTGAGCCTATGAGCGACCAGTTCGAGCCGCCGTGGATCAAAGAAGCGCGCGCGCAAATCGGCATCCGAGAAATTAAAGGTCCAACGCACGAGCCGAAAATCCTCGCCTGGTGGCGCGCCATTAAGCGCGGCGGCATCAAGGATGACGAAACACCCTGGTGCGCCGCGTTCGTCGGCGGCTGCCTTGAAGCGGTCGGCATCACCAGCAGCCGCTTCGAGTCGGCGCGATCGTATGAAACATGGGGCAGCGCGCTGGTCGCGCCGGTTTACGGCTGCGTGGTGGTGTTTTCTCGCGACGGTGGCGGGCACGTCGGCTTTGTGGTCGGCCAGGACAGCGCCAGGAATCTGATGGTCTTGGGCGGCAACCAGGGCGATGCCGTGAACATCAAGGCCTTTCAGCGCAGCCGTGCCGTGGCCTATCGCTGGCCGCTTGGCGTGTCCGCTCCTGTTGGTACGCCGCTTCCTGTACTGGCATCCGGCGAACTATCGAGGAGCGAAGCATGAGCCTGGTCTTTGAATTCCTGCGCCGACATTGGCCTGCCTTGGCTGCATTCGTGGTGATGCTGGCCGTGGTCGGATGGGCCTTTCATCGAGGCAAAAGTATCGGAAGCGCCGATCGCACGACCTATTACGAGCGCATCCTCGCTGACCGGGATAGGAAGGCGGCAAATGCGCTGGCTGATGCTCTGGCCAAAGCAGACGCGAATGTGAAGGCCGCGCTGGCTGCCGAGCGAGCGCACCTTGTGCGCCACAGAAAAACTGAGGCGCGCTTCAAAACCATCACGCAGACGGTGACTGAATATGTGGACAAGACTCCTTCCCTGGCTGGCTGTGGCCTTGATGCTGACGGGCTGCGTCTCTGGAACGCAGCCAACGATGGTGACGATCGCGCCGCGCACGATCATCCCTGAAGCCTTCCTTGTGCCATGCGACGCACTACCCAGCGCCAAGGACGGCCATCTCTCCACGCTGCTGCAGAACCACGTCGAGGTGGCGAAGCTGTACCACCTATGCGCACAGCGTCAGGCCGACCTGGTCGGCGTGCTGCGCAGCCAAGAGAGCGAGGCCGGACAGTAGGGGGGCCGGGGGGCAAAGGTACTTCCGAAGGGGCGGGGCGGGGCGGGGGCAACGGTCCCGCGTTGAACACAGTGTGAGTGCATTCCAAAAAGCAACTTTATCTTTATGACAAGAATCGTTTCCCGTGCGTCCCTGGCAGATCTGCAGGGTGTTTCACCGCCGACGGTCGACACATGGGTTCGGCAGGGGTGCCCAGTTGTGGCGCGGGGCGGTCGCGGCAAGGAATGGAAGTTCGACAATTCGGAGGTCACCAGCTGGAGGATCGATCGCAAGGTCGCAGAAGCGACAGGCGCTGAACGAGCCGACGATGAAGAGCTGCGCCGTCGCAAGCTCGCCGCCGAGACCGAGCTGTCCGAGCTGGAGCTAGCGAAGGCGCGCGGAGATGTTGTGGGCGTGTCGCAGATCGAGCGCAACCTGGCGTCGCTGTTTGCCGAGATCAGAACCAATGTCAGGAACATTCCAGATCGGGTGGTCTCCAGCTTGATCGGCATGACCAGCGAAAGAGAATTCAAGGAAATCCTGCTGCGCGAAATCGACCTGGTGCTGACCGCGCTGTCCGAATCGGACGTGATTATTGAATCGGACGACGAGGAAGCGGAGGGCGATCACGGTGGGGACGTTTGACAACGCCGCCGCGCTGGCGCGTGCTTTTCAATCAGCAAAACAGCACCTGCGGCCGCCGCCGAACCTGAAGCCAAGCGAGTGGGCCGAGACGAACGTCAAAATCCCGGTCGGGAACGCCGTTCCTGGCTTCATCCGCTTCGACAACGCGCCCTACCAGCGCGATCCGCTCGACATGCTAGTCGACCCGGATTGCTACCGCATCACGCTGATGTGGGCCGCCCAGGTCGGGAAAACGCAGCTTGCGCTCTGCGGGCAGGGCTACCACATCGCGATGCGTCCGATGTCGCAGATGATGATGCAGCCGAGCCAGTCCGACCTGCAGGTCTGGATGAACTCGAAGTTCAACCCAATGGTCGACGCGAATCCGACAATCCGGGATCGGCTGGCCAAGCCGCGCGGGCGCGACGGCGTGAACAATAGCAGCATGAAGTCCTACCCAGGCGGCTTCCTGATGTTCGCGTGGTCCGGATCACCCAAGACCATGCGCGGCCGGTCCGCACCGATCATTATCGCCGACGAGGTGGACGGCTACGAGGGCAGCGACGAAGGCCATCCTGTCGCCCTGCTGTGGCAGCGCGCGGCAACCTTCGGCGACCAGCGCAAGCTGGTGGAGATCAGCACGCCGACGATCAAGGGACAGAGCTACATCGAGAAGGCATTCGAGGCAGGAGACCAGCGCCGGTTTTGGGTGCGGTGCCCGCACTGCGGCGAGCACCAGGTGCTTGATTGGGAGCAGGTGACTTGGGACGGCAAGGGGCAGGACGGCGCGGACCAGCATCCGGCGACAGCGCGCTATGCCTGTGCGCACTGCGGCGTGCTGTGGGGCGATGGCGAGCGTAAGGCCGCGATCAGGGCCGGCGAATGGCGTGGCGCGAAGCCGTTCAAGGGGCACGCAAGCTACCACCTGAACGAGCTGTACTCGACCTTCCGGCGACTGCGCGACATCGTGCAGAGCTACCTCGACAAGATCGCCACCGACGATCTGCAGACCTTCGTGAACGTGTCGCTGGCGCAGACCTGGGAGGAAACCGGCGAGCAGGCCGATCCGGACGGGCTGATCGCGCGCGCCGAGTCGTTTGTCGCGCCGATTCCGGCCGGCGGCTTGGTGCTGACGGCCGGTGTCGATATGCAGCAGGACCGCCTCGAGGTCGAGATCGTCGCCTGGGGCCACGGCGAGGAATCGTGGTCGGTCGACTACCAGGTGCTGTGGGGTGACCCGCTGCAGGGCGATGTTTGGGAAGATCTGGAAGAGCTACTTTCGTCCACCTGGCTGCACGAATCTGGCGCGCAGCTGGCAGTCATGGCCGCGTGCGTCGATACGGGCGGCACCGGGGGCAACACGCAGGCCGCCTATGAGTGGCTACGCGGGAAAACCGGCCGGCGCATTTTCGGCGTGAAGGGCGTGTCGGGCTGGGGACGGCCGATCGTGGCCGCGCCGACCCGCAAGCGGTCGGGACAAAGCGCGCGCAAGGTCGACCTGTTCCTGGTGGGCGTGGACGAGGCAAAGCTGACCGTCATGCGCAGGCTGTCCGTTCAAAGGCCCGGGCCAGGCTTCTGCCATGTGCCGCGCGACCGTGGCGCGGACTGGTACAGCCAGCTCACGGCCGAGAAGCTGATGACCAGGTATGTGAAAGGCTTCCCGGTGCGCGAGTGGCACCAGACTCGCCCGCGAAACGAGGCACTCGACTGCCGCGTGTATGCGCTGGCGGCTTTGAAGATCGCAAACCCATCGTTCAAGCGCGCTGCCGAGCGGCTTGCGATGCCCGCGGGCGCGCTCGAGCCGATGCGGCCACCACCGAGGCTGAAGGCCCGAGCGCAGGCGAATGCTGTCGAGGAAATACCACCAGAGGAAAGCCGGCCATCGGTCGCGGAAACTCTCCCGGTAAAGCGATCGAGTCCCAAGCGTAAGCGCGGGGGCTGGGTGCACAACTGGTGAGAGGCACCGTGAGCGGAATTTTCCCAACAAGTATTTCTGCAGGGCTGACACTGGACCGAACGACAACGCAGACCGCGTATCCCGCGCCAGCGTGGACCCTTTCGGCCGTGTTGCGCGGCCCTTCGCAAATCAATCTGACATCCGAGCCGGCTGACGTATCGCACCGTTTCCTGGTCGCGGCCAGCGAGACAGGCGACTGGTCGCCAGGCGACTACTGGTACAGCGTGCGCGCCACCGATGGCACGACGGTGGTCGAGATCGAGGCTGGCCAGATCACTATCAAGCCTGATCTGGCCAGCATCAGCGCGACGCACGACGGCCGCAACCATGTTCAGCGCGTGCTCGATGCGATCGAGGCCGTGCTCGAGCGGCGCGCGACGCAAGACCAAGAGAAATACAAGATTAACAACCGCGAACTGTGGCGCACGCCGCTTTCCGAGCTGCTGGTGCTGCGCGACCGATACCGCTCCGAACTGCGTCGGATGAAAGCCGCCGCCAAGGGCGGCCTGTTCGATCAAGCTGTCCGCGTGAGGTTCCGATAAGTGGCTCTTTTTGACTTCCTAAAACGAAAGCCTACGGAGCGTGGGCATTCCAAGCCCAAGGGCGTGCCTGTGCGTGCAATGATGCGCATGTTCGACGGTGCCAAGCAAGACCGGCTTACCGGCGACTGGATTTCACATCCTGTGACCGCAGAATGGCTGATCCGCCAGCACCAGCGCATTCTGGTCGCGCGCTCGCGCGAGCAGGCAGTCAACAACGACTATGCGAAGGCGTTCATCCGCATGTGCCGGCAGAACATCGTCGGCCCGAAGGGCGTGACGCTGCAGGCGCAGAGCCGCGACGAATCAGGCAAGCTCGACACGCTTGCCAATCAAGCGATCGAGGCTGCGTGGGAAAAGTGGAGCCACCGCGACAGCTGCGATGTGGCAGGACGGCAGTCCTGGCGGCAGCTCCAGGCCTCGGCCGTGGTGTCTGCGGTCAAGGACGGCGAATTCATGCTGCGCAAGATCTACGGCGCTGACGCTGGCCCGTTCGGTTTCGCGCTCCAGGTGCTTGACCCGCAGCGCTGTCATCCGCAATTTGATCAGTATGACCTGCCGGACGGCCGTTTCATCCGCGCGGGCATCGAATTCAATTCGTACGGCCGACCGATCGCGTACCACTTCACGGTCACCAAAGAATCAGACTCCTTCTACAACTACAGCTACGCGGGCCAGCACTACCACCGCATCCCGGCCGAGGAAATCATCCATGGCTTTTTGCCGGAAATGGTTGGACAGAAGCGCGGTCTCCCTTGGATGGCGACCGGCCTGTTCAGGCTGAAACAGCTGGCCGGCTTCGAGAATGCTGCCGTAGTCAATGCGCGCATCGGCGCGTCGAAGATGGGCATCATCCAATGGAAGGAAGGGCGTGGACCGGAGTTCGACGAGGACGAGCAGCTCAATTTTGAGATGAACGCCGAGCCTGGCGAATTCCCGGTGCTGCCAGAAGGCGCTGAACTGAGTAAGTGGGACCCACAATTCCCGTCGAACGAGTTCGCGACCTTCAACAAAGCGATGCTGCGTGGGATTGCCGCCGGCTTTGGCGTCTTGTACAACAACCTCGCCAGCGACCTTGAAGGCGTGAACTTCTCCAGCATTCGCCAGGGCACGCTCGATGAGCGTGAGCACTGGAAGGAAATGCAGGAATGGCTGATCGAGTCGCTGATCCAGCCGGTGTTCGAGGCCTGGCTGCCGCGCGCGTTGCTGGGTGGTCACATTGCCGTCAAGGGCAGGGCGCTTAAGCCTGAGCGCATCGACCGTTATGCGGTCGTGTCGTGGCAGGCGCGCCGCTGGGCATGGATTGACCCGCGAGCCGACGTGGACGCGGCGATCGCCGCAAAGAACCAGCTGCTGCTGTCGCCGGGCCAGATCATTCGCGAGAGCGGGCGCGATCCGTCTGATGTGTGGCGAGAGATTGCTGCTGACATCGCCGAGATGCAAGCAGCCGGCATACCGAACGAGTTCATCAAGGCGGCGATTCTCGACAAAAATCTGCAGCCAACGCTGCAGGCCGAACAAGCTGCCGCAGCTGAGTGACGGAAAAACCACCAGAGGAAAGCGCCAGATCGGCTGCGCAAACTAGCAGCATGGAAAGTTATTGGGGTAGGTGATGAAGAACACCGAACAACGCCTGCAGGAGATCAAGAAGGACAGCCGTGCATTCCGCCAGGCCGAAGTCCGAGAGATCAATGCAGACGATCGCACCGTCGAACTCGCGTTCTCGTCCGAGACCGAGGTTCAACGCTGGTGGGGACTGGAGGTGCTAGACCATTCTCCGGGCGCGGTGGTTTTGAACCGCTTGAATGGCGGCGCGCCGCTGCTGCTAAATCACGATACAGGTGAACAGATCGGAGTCATTGAATCGGTTTCCATCGACACAGACCGCCGGGGGCGGGCTGTTGTTCGCTTCGGGCGAAGCGAGCTTGCCGAGGAAATCTTTCGAGACGTCCAAGACGGAATCCGAAAGCACGTTTCGGTGGGCTACATGATCCACGATGCCAAGCTGACCGAAGAGCGTGATGGCGTGGATATTTGGACCATTACTTCATGGGAGCCGTTCGAGATTTCAATCGTCGCTGTCCCTGCTGACATCAGCGTGGGCATTGGGCGCAGTCTCGATGGCCAAAAGATTATTGCCTTTGAAAGGACTATCGAAATGCCTGAACTCCAAGAAATGAACGTCGCAGCTCCGGTTGCGCCTGCCGTTGACAACAGCCACAAAGCTGCTGAGGCCGAGCGCGCACGAACCCGCTCTATCCTCGAAATGGGCGAGAAATTCGGCGCTGCCGATCTGGCGCGCGATGCCGTGAAAGACGGCCTCGCCGTTGCCGACTTTCAGCGCTCGCTGCTCGATCATGTGAACGCAAAAGTGCAGCGCCCACTTACCGAGCAGATGAAAGATGCAGACATCGGCCTGACCGACAAGGAAGCGCGCAACTTCAGCTTCATGAAGGTCATTCGTGCACTGGCCGAGCCGACGGACCAATCCGCGCAACGCGCTGCTGCCTTTGAATTCGAGGCAAGCCGTGCTGCCTCGGCCAAGCGTGGCAAGGAATCCGACAAGTTCGTGATCCCTACTGACGTGCTGACCCGTGCGCTGAATACCAGCACCACCGGCACTGCTGCCGGCGATACTGGCGGAAACCTGATCGCCACCAACCTGCTGGCATCGAGCTTCATCGATATTCTGCGCAATCGCGCGACGATCATGCAGCTTGGCACCGTCGTTGGCGGCCTGGTCGGCAACATCGACATCCCGAAGCAAGTAGCTGCTGCGCAGGGCTACTGGCTGGGTGAAGATGCCGACTCCACCGAAAGCAGCCTGGAGCTGGGTCAGATTTCCATGTCGCCCAAGACCGTCGCTGCATTTTCGGAAATCACTCGCCGCCTCATGATGCAATCGTCGATGGACGTGGAAGCGATGATTCGTGCCGATCTCGCAACCGCGCTTGCGCTGACGATCGACACGGCTGGTTACTACGGTACCGGCAGCGATCACCAGCCGAAGGGTGTCACGAAGTACACCGGCATTAATGCCGTCAACTTCACGAATACCCAGCCGACCTTTGCTGAACTGGTGGCGATGGAAACGGCGATCGCGCTGGACAACGCGGCAGTGCAGTCGATGGCCTATGTTGGCAACGCGGCTTTCCGTGGCCATGCAAAAACCACCGAGAAATTCTCGGGCACTGGCATGACTCTGTGGGAGGCTGGTAACACGGTCAACGGCTATCGCAGCGAGATCACGAACCAGATCGCTGCTGGCGACGTTGTCATGGGCAACTTCGCCGATCTGCTGATTGGAATGTGGGGCGGCCTTGACTTGACCGTCGATCCGTACAGCGGCAGCAAGAAAGGCCGTCTGCGCGTGGTGGTGTTCCAGGACGTTGACTTCGCGCTGCGCCGCACCGAGTCGTTCTGCGTGGGCCGCAAGCCCGCTTAATCGAGGGCTGAATCCCTGACCGGGCCGCCGATTGGCGGCCCTTTTTCCACGAGGACTAAGCAATGACCAAATCCGTGTTTCTCAAAGTCTCGTCGGCTTTTATGGTCGGCGGTCAAATCGCCAAGGCTGGCGACATCGTCGAGGTAAGTGAGGGCGATGCGAAAGACCTTCTGCATCGTGGCAAAGCGACACTCGCCACTGAGTCTGATGCGCCCGAACAAGCAGATCAGGAACAGCAGTCCGAGCCGGAACAGAATGCTGCTGATGACCAGCCTGCCAAGGGCAGCAAAAGCAAGAAAGGCAAGTGATGCCGACGCCGGCCTGGGACGATCTGAACACCTTCCTGTCGGTGGATGACTTCGCGATCGAAGCGACCGTGCATCGGCAGGATGGCGACACCAGCACGGTGGTCGGCATCTTCGACGATCCTTACATGAACGCGCAGCTGGGCGAGTATGAGCTTGATACTTCCCGGCCGCGCTTCACCTGCAAGGAGACGGATGTGATCGGTGTGCTGCGTGGCGACATGGTCCAGATCAACGGCCGCGTTTACGACGTGCTGTCGAGTGCTCAGCCTGACGGCACCGGCATGGCTGTTCTGGAGCTGGCGCGGCAGGAGATCACATAACGTGCTGCGCTTCGAGATCGATGCGCAGCAGGTTCATGCGCTGATAGCCGAGCTTGGTGTCACCGAAAAGCAGGCGAAGTTTGCGCTCGGCCGCGCGCTGCAACGTACCGCCGCGACGCTGCGTCGGATGTCGGAGCGCGGGCTGAAGTCCGCGCTGGACATCAAGAAGGTCGCTTA
Source organism: uncultured Bifidobacterium sp. (assembly GCA_964613635.1). Lineage (GTDB taxonomy): Bacteria > Pseudomonadota > Gammaproteobacteria > Burkholderiales > Burkholderiaceae_D > Pernthalerella. The sequence continues at coordinate 10,124 of CAZTIF010000043.1, forward strand.
CCTGCGCAAGCGTCTGAAGTCCGTCCGCTTTCGCGGCGGCAGCTTTCAAGGAATGAAGCTGTGGTATGGCTTGAACGACATGCCGGTATCTGCCCTGCGCGGCGCGGTTTCAAAGGAACGGGACGGCGCGCGCTTCGCAGGCAAGGCTGGGGCCAAGTCATTTAAGGGCGGCTTCCCTGCGAAAAGCTCGCGCGGCTTCGGGCGCACGATTCTTATGCGACAAAGCAAAGCGCGGCTGCCTGTGCGGGAAGCCGAAATGCCGGTGAAGGACCGCATGGATGTATTCGTCGAGGACCACATTTTCGTCCAGGCAGAAGAAATCTTTTGGAAGCATTTCGAACGTGACATGACGGCGCGGTCGAAGTTCGGCGTTGGCGCGACCAAATACCGGAATGAAAAATGAACGCGAACACCACCACCACGCTTGATGCCGTGCACAACGGCATCATCGCAGCGATTCAGGATCAGTTTCCAGCGCTGCGGACGGTCGAGGCCTGCCGGCTTGATCGAAAGAACCTCCCGACTCCGGCGTGCTTGGTCGAGCTGACCGAGATGGAGGTCGAAACGGATTCCGATCCTGGCACCGGCCAGCTGGCGGTGATGGCCTCATTCGAGGCGCTTTTCGTGATCGGCTTCCGCCAGGGAATGCAAAACCCAAAGCTGGCGGTTCGCAAGCTGGCGGCATCCTTCGCCGCCTTTGCGCGCCTGCAGCGCTGGGGCTGTCCGATCGGTCCGGCTGAGGTCGTGAGCTGCGTTCAGGACGATTTCGATCCAGAGCTGGACCAGTACGAATGCTGGCGCGTCGAGTGGCGGCAGATTATCCACCTCGGCGCAACCGAGTGGGTGGACGGCGGCGTGGTTCCGGAGCCGGTATTCAGCTGGTCGCCGAAAATCGGCATCGGCAATGAGACCGAATACCAGTCGATCCTGGAAGTGCAAGGACAGCCGACGCCATGAGTGATCAATGGGCGCAATCTGAAACCGAGCGTATCGTCGCGAACCTGATCAGGATCGGCATCATTGCCGAGCTGGACGAGGAAAACGCGCGCGTCACGGTGCATGTCGGCGGCCTGACCACCGACTGGCTTCCCTGGCTGACGCAGCGCGCAGGTCTTGATCGCACCTGGTGGGCACCCGAGCCAGGCGAGCAGGTCCTTGTGCTTTCGCCCTACGGCGATCCAGCGCAGGCGGTCGTGCTGCCGGCAATTTACCAGGAGGCCAGCCCAGCACCTGCCGACGTGCGCACGACAAGCCGCACCGAGTTCGAGGACGGCGCTGTCATTGAATACGATCGAGCTGGCAGTCACTACCTCGTCGAGGTGCCAAGCGACGGCTCGATCACGCTGCGCATTGGCGACACGACCCTGGTGCTGCAGGGCGACAGGACAACGCTCACCACGCCGCACCTGGCGGTCGAAAGCCCGATAACGAGCTTCAGCGGGGACGTTGCCGTCGGCGGCGATGTGACGGCTGGTGCTGTAAGCCTGCGAGGCCACACGCACCCTGATCCCCAGGGCGGCGCCACCAGCGCGCCGAACGGCTAAGGGAAAAACCACCAGAGGAAACACAGCCACCTGCTGCCCACAATGGCCAGCATGGACGGCATGAGCGCAACCAGCGGCACGGCGTTGAGTGACATCGATCACCTGCGCCAATCGATCACGGACATCCTGACAACGCCGATCGGCAGTCGGGTGATGCGCCGCGACTATGGCAGCAGGCTGTACCAGCTTGTTGATGCGCCAATGAATCGCTCGACGCTGATGGACATTTACGCGGCCACGGCCGAAGCGATCGCGCGCTGGGAGCCTCGCTTCCGCGTGCAGCGCGTCACGGCATCCAGTGCCGCGCCGGGGGCCGTAACGCTCGACATCCAGGGCGAATACCTGCCCGATGGGCGCGCATTAACGATTGATGGGATTACCGTCTGATGGCCAGCACGATCATCGATATGTCCACGCTTCCCGCGCCAGCCGTGGTGGAAGCGCTCGACTTTGAGAGCATTTACGCAGCAGCACTGGCCGACTTCAAGGTCCGGATGCCCGAGTGGACGGCCGAGCTGGAATCCGACCCGGTGCTGAAGCTGCTCGAGGTGTTTGCCTACCGCGAAATGCTGATCCGTGCGCGCGTCAATGAAGCCGCGCGCTCGGTGATGCTCGCCTACGCAACAGGATCGGACCTCGATCAGATTGCCGCGCTATTCAACGTGTCGCGCCTGGACGGCGAAATCGATGCGCGCTTACGCCTTCGCGCACAGCAAGGCTTTTCCGCGCTTGGCGCGGCCGGTCCTGAGCAGGCCTACCGCGCGCACGCACTCGGCGTGTCGAATGCCATCCTCGATGTGAGTGTCACATCCGGCGCGCCTGGCCGCGTCGATGTCTGCGTGCTCGGTTATGAAATCGACGCCGCCGACGCGGTGACGGAGGCAGAAGCCGCGGCTGGTGCGATCCTGTTCCCGAACGTGGCCGTCGCCGCCGGCGAGGCGGTTATCGTGGCGCGCAACAATTCCGCGCTGCTCAATGCTGTCATCGCCGCGCTTTCCGCTGAGACCGTTCGCCCGCTGACTGATCATGTGGTCGTGTTCGCTCCGACCATCAAACAAACGACCATCGTTGCCAGCTTGAGCGTGTATCGCGGTCCTGATCCGAGCACGGTGCTGGCCCAGGCGCAGGCCGAGCTGTCGGCCTATCTGAGCAGCATTCGCGTGCTTGGCTACGACATGACGCGCGCCGGAATCATCGCTGCGCTGGCTGTTCCTGGCGTGCAGAACGTCGTGCTTGAGACTCCCGCAGAGGACCTGGTGTGCGCGCCGAATGAAGTGGCCATCGCCACCAGCGCGGACATCACCATTGAGAGGATCACCCAATGACGGTGGCATCGCTCCTGCCGCGCAACGCGACAGCGCTGGAGCGTGCTGTCGAGCAGGTGTCCGCGCCCACCGATAGCGCAGATGTAATTCGTCCGGCGTACCGTCCAGCCGAGATTCCTGCGGCCACGTTGCCGTGGCTGGCGTGGGCATTTGATGTGCCGCTGTGGCCGGCAGATCTGGCCGAGCGGCGCGGCATTGTCGCTGAATCGTGGAATTTGCATCGGCTGCGGGGAACGCTTGGCGGCCTGCGCGCCGTGGCGCGCTACACCGGAGCCGAGATTACGAAAGCGACTACGCCGCCGGCCAAGTGCTTCGCATCGCCGGCTTTGTCGCGGTCCGAGCGTAATGCGTTCGTGCAGCGCTACCCGCAGCTGCGCATTTACCGCTACCGCACGCAAGGCCAGCGCGTCGGCATCCATGCCGGCGAGTGCCTGGGATTGAATTTCCCTGTGCAGTCCGATGCGCTTAATCGATTTTTGCCGCGCGCGTACCTGTCGCGCGACGGCGTTGAAACCGAGCTGTCGATCAGCGAGAGCGCGGCATCGTTCACCGAGGTGCGGGTGCCAGGAACTTCCGGTCGGCTGTCGTTTGTCGGCGGCTTCCCGAGGCACTTGACCGTGACCGAAGCCTCGCAGCGCGTGTATCGCGTCGCGCTGCAGCAGACATACCGCGACGCCAATGAAACGCTGCGGCGCGTGGCCATCGAGCCTGGCTTGGAAACCATTTCCGTGCGGCCGGATGTGATCGCGCAGACGGGGCAAGGCATCGGCGTATTCGCTGGGCAATATGTCGCGCGCTGCCTGGTGCCGAGCAGCGCAGGCGATCGCCTATATCAGCGGCTTTACCTGTTCGACCGGAATGTCGAGGTGATCAGACGCTCCGCAACGCTGCACCTGAACGCTGGCCGGCTTGGAATGCCGGCGCATCACGCCGAATTGTCGGTTCGTATTGCCAGCGCGCTGCCGCGCCAGGCTGTCGGTCGGTATGTCCGAGGCTATCTGGTCGCCACCGACCAGAGCGCGCTCGGCGAAACGCTGGCCGCCATGCGCAATATGGCGCGCGCGTCGGATCGCATCTCGATCAACACCGTTATCAAACGCCCGGTAACTGCCGGGGAATCAGTTCTTGCCGGGTCACTGATTGCCGGCGATTGGATCAACTAAGGAGCTTCCTAAATGGAAAAAAAAGTGCAATTCCGCGACCGGCAGGAACTTCAATCTGCCGACCTGAACGCCATCCAAGGCTACGCGGCTGACAGCCTGCAGCACCTGACGCAGGACGTGGTAAGTGCCGGCCTCGCGTACACGGGCGGTCTTGTTGCAGCCGCGAGCGCGACTGAAATCACCGTCGCTCCGCTGCGCTTCTACAACGATGGGAAATGCTACGTCGCCGAAGATTCGCAGACGATGAACCTGTTCCAATACATGCCGCTGGTGACGAAGAAAATCGTCGCTCTGGTCGTGTTTGGTCAGGAGACCGACACGAATGTCGAGCCGCGTGATTTCCTGATCGACCTCACCACTGGCGCGACTCAGCCGTCCGCTGTGGCGATGCAACTGCTGCGCGCGGCAAATGTAACGCTGCTGCCTGGCGCTGAGTCGGTAGACCCGCAGCCGCCGACTACCCAGGCTGCCACGCTGGCGATCGCCTACATTCACCTGACGCCGACCGGCATCGAGCGCATCGAGATGCGCGCCGCATCGCGCTTGCCACAGCTGGCCGACCACGAGCAGCGCGTCGGCACGCTGGAGACCTGGAAGGGGCAGGCCGAGCCGCGCATTTCGAGCATCGCCACCGATCTGGCTGGACTGGCCAGCAAGACTGACAACAAAGCCGACCGCGAAAGCATCATCGCGCTGGCCAATGACATCGCCTCGCTGAAGGAAAAGCTGGTGGTGCCGACCACCGCAGTGACGTACACCCCGAACTACGGCGACAGCTCGCAATCTGCGCCTGCGCAGGCTGGTTACAGCGCCCGCGTCGAGGACGCGATCCTGTTTGACTATGCGGCTTCCGGCACCATCAACCTGGCGCTTTTCAACCCGATCGATCCGACCGTCAAGGTTGCCGCTGATGGCCTGATGCTGCCGGCGTACACGAGCGTGCCGCGCGTAGCGACCGAAGGCTATGCCGGCGATGTCGCGCTGGCCGGCTATCAGGCGCAGTCGGTCAACGTCAAGAAGTTCAAGGTCGCGGACCAAGAGCGCCACTACGGGTCGAACGCGAACCACCACAAGAAATGGTACGCGCGCCACGGCTGGGACAAGCGCGGCAGCAATTTCGACTTCACACTCGAGACTTTCGGCTATCGCAAAATCACGCCGAAGGATGCCTACACGCTTGAAGCGACCACCACCGCATTCAGCGGTGCGCTGCTGGCGCAAACGGTGCTGGTGTCGAATGCGATGTGGCTGACCCGCGTCGGCCTGAACTTCACCAGCGTGGCCGCTTCCGGCGATGTCACCGTGGTCGTGACTGAGACCAATGGCGGCAAGCCCGATCTCGCTCAGACGCTGACGATGGTCACGATCCCGCAAGCGAACCTGAAGAGCTACCCGGAAGAGACCGAAGTCGAAGTGCCTCCGGTGTTCCTGCAGCCCGGTAAGCGTTACGCGCTGGTAGTCATCTCGCAAGGCGATCATCGCCTCGCGCTGGTCAATGGCGGCCCGAACACGCAGGGTAAGCTTTTCTATGGTCAGGACAGCGGATACAGCACTTACAACGGCAACTACGATCTACTCTTCACGCTCTTCGGTGCACAGTTCGCCAGCACCCGCACCGAGGTGATGCTGCAAGCGTTGTCACTGGCCGGCGGCATCAATGACATCAAGATCGTCGCGCCGCACGTCACTCCGAAAGGCTGCGAGTTCCACTACGAAATTCAGCCGACTGGATCGGGCGCATGGTATCGACTCGGTGATGCAAGCATGGTGCTCAACACCAGCCCGAACTTGGTGAACCTACGCGCAGTTTTTACCGGCACCTCCGACCTCGCTGCAGCGGTCAAGCTGACGAACAACGCTGTCACCGTGAGCCGCCCAACTACCACCGCAACCTGGTGGAGCACCGAGCGCACCGTTGCCAGCACCACCAGCATTGTGCTGTCGGCCCTGGTATCGGCGTGGGACGCTGCGAATCACACGCTCACGCCGAAGATTGTGATCGGTGGGACCGAGTACAGCGCATCGGTCACGACCTCAGTCGATGAAGATGGCGCAAAGCGATTTAAGTACAGCTTCACCGTGCCGGCGACCACCACCTACCGCATCAAGCTCGCCAGCACGCGCAACGCCGGCAGCAATCCGTTTGCGGTGGTCGAGCTGATCGACGCTGTCAACTAATCCGGAGAGTGACGAGATGGCGACGAAAAACTCCGCAAAGATCGATGACGATGCGCAGTACCGCGTGCGGCTGGCCGAGCGAGTCGAAGTGCTCGGCGAGACGTTGGTGCCTGGTCAAGAAATCACGCTGCGCGGCGATGTGCTGAAGTCCATCCAGGACAAGGTGGAACATGCCCAGCCGCTTTGAAAAATATCGGGTAAAGGACGGCACGACTAAGCTGGGCGAGGCGTTCTTTAACCCGGTATTCCAAGACATTGACCTGCGCATTTCAGGCCTTGAAAGCTTGCAGATCGCGTGGGAAGTCGCCGTGGCGAAGGTAACGCAGTTCGGTCTCGCGCGGATCAACGAGGTCATCGCGCCAACGTCCACTCAGCTGGACAACATCCGTGCGCAAGCTTTGGCGGCGCTGGCCGATCTGCAGACCGCGCTCGACACATTCGAAGCCGCTGGGCTGGCTGACATCCTGGCATGGAAGAATGAAGTCACGTCGCAGATTTCCGGCTTGGCTGCAGCGGTCGAGACGGCCGAGGCGAATGCGACGGCTGACATCGCGGCGTGGAAAGCAAGCCACCTTGCCGAAATCGCGGCACTGATCAGCCATGTCGGCAACACCAGCAACCCGCACTCAGTTACGAAGGCGCAAGTCGGTCTCGGCAGCGTGGATAACACGGCCGACATTGATAAACCGATCAGCACGGCGGTTGCCAATGCGCTTGCGGACAAGTCGAATACTTCGCACACCCACGCCGGAGTCTATCAGCCGGCCGACCCGGACCTCGATGCATGGGCGGGCAAGACTGCGCCAACCGGAACGGTCGTTGGGACCAGCGACACGCAGCAGCTTTCCAACAAAACCCTAATCGATCCTGCAATTACTGGCGCGATTCTGGAGGACGTTTACTCCATCACCGATGGCGCTGCATTCGAAATTGACCCCGGTAACGGATCGATTCAACTGATCACGCTTGGTGCTTCGCGTACGCCGAAAGCGACCAACTTTGCCAGCGGCGAGTCGGTCACGCTGATGGTCGATGACGGCACTGCGTTTACGCTGACGTGGACTGACGCGACGTTTGGCGGCTCGGGCGTCGTGTGGAAGACCGACAGCGGCAGCGCACCGACGTTGAACACCAGCGGCTACACGGCCATCGTGCTGTGGAAAGTCGGCGGGCAGGTGTACGGCGCACGCGTGGGGAACGCGTAATGCTGGCGCGTAAGCTCAGTGGTGCTGCGGCGGCTGCACGGCCGCAGCCGACGTTTGTGTCGAGCAGTATCAATCGCGTTTCCGGCAACAACACAGTTACTGCGCCGACCGGCATACAGAACGGCGATTTACTCGTTGCGGTTCTGTTTCATACCGATCAAACCGCGGAGCCGATAACGTTACCTTCAGGTTGGTCGCGTTTGACTGAAACAGAAACGGCGGATAGCTATTTTGTATTAGCCACAAAAACAGCAGCATCAGAAAGCGGTAGCTACACGTTTACGTTCGACGTATCCGCTGCTAATACTGCGGCTATTTTGGTTTACAGAAATGCGACCAGAATCAACACGGTGGGGACTTTTACCGCCGGCACTACCGCTCCTGCAATCACGCCTACATATGCAGGTACTCTGGTTGGCGCGTTTGCGGTTGAAAGTGGTCGATCAGTGTCCACGGCTCCGTCTGGCATGACGCAGCGTGCCGTTTATGACGTTTCTATTCCTGCTTTAGCAATATTCGATCAGCCGAACCAGCCCGCTGCAAGTACGGGAACAAAGTCAATTACGTGGAGCGGAGCTACTGCGTCCCCGTATTGTGTACTTTTTCAAGTGACTAACGAACCAAGCATCGCGCCTGAGTTCGTGGCGGTATCCAACACATCAAACTCTACAAACGGGACTACGCTTGTCATAGCAAAGCCGTCGCTGCCCAATCCGGTGATCGAAGGCGATCTCATGATTGCGGTCATGGCCTGTGACACAAACGCACGTACATGGACAGGCGACACAGGCTGGACAGAAGTGGCCGATCAAGGCGCTTACCCGGATTTGCGTATTGCGTATAAGGTCGCGGGGGCGACAGAGCCTAGCTCTTACACGTTCACCTTGAGCGGGAGTCAGAAAACGACCGGCTGCATTCTTGCGTATAGATATGCAGCCTACGACACTATCGCCGGCTCTTTTACAACGGCAGCGTCACCGTTGTTGTTGTCGTCTGTTAGCCCTTCGTTGAGTCAAAGTATTCTTTTGGCTGCTGGCGCGCGATCTGCTACGTCTATTACGCTTGGGACGCCAACGAGCATGACAGCGCGGTTCACTGATGCCGACGCGAACGACCCGAGCTTTATTGTCTGCGATCAAACCGTCGCCAAAGGCCCAACAGGCGTCCGCTCAATGACAACAGGAAGTACGACTGGAGTTTCCGGCATCATGCTCGCTATCACACCAACACGGAGTCTCACATAATGTTCGCGAAAATCTCGGACGGCTCGGTCTCCCAATTTCCGTACACCGCAGACGACCTTCGTCGTGATAACCCGAATACGTCTTTCCCGGATGTTCCTTCGACTGCGCTCTATGCCGAGTTTGGTGTCGTGCCGGTTGTAGTCACGGGCGCGCCCGAGCATGACCCGGCAACGCACGTCGCAGAGCAGAACGGTTGCGCCTACAACGCAGCGCGGCAGCGGTGGGAGACGCAACACATCGTGCGTGAGCTCACGCCGGCTGAGCTCGCGGCGCGCGTGCCACGGTCGGTGAGCATGCGGCAAGCGCGGCTGGCGCTGTTTCATGCTGGGCTGCTTCAGCTGGTCAATGACGCTGTCACTGGCATGCCTGGAGCGGAAGGCGAGGCGGCTCGTATCGAATGGGAATATGCAGCCGAGGTCCGCCGAGACTCGCCGCTGGTCGCAAGCCTAGCCGAACCACTGAGCTTGTCAGAGGCGGATTTGGATCTGCTGTTCGTCGCAGCCGCCGTCCTGTAGCAGAGCGGAAAAACCACCAGAGGAAACGCCTCAAAATCGGCTGCACGATGCCGGCACTGGATTGATCAATTCCTGAGAGGACAAACCAATGCCCGAAACCTTCCTGCATGGGGTCGAAGTACTCGAAATCGACGCCGGCCCGCGCCCGATTCAGACGGTGCGCTCGGCCGTTATCGGGCTGATCGGCACGGCACCCAATGCCGACGCGACGGCCTTCCCACTGAACACGCCGGTCATGATTGCCGGCAGCCGCACTGAAGCAGCCAAGCTGGACACGACGGGGGCAGGCGCAGGCACTTTGCCTGGCGCAATCGACTCGATTTTCGATCAGGCCGGCGCTGTGGTGGTGGTAGTGCGCGTTGCCGCTGAAACGACTGATGCTGAGACTATCGCCAACATCGTCGGCGGCGTGAATGCTACGACCGGCGACTACGAAGGTGTCCATGCGTTCCTCGGTGCTGAATCGAAGCTTGGCGTGACTCCGCGCGTGCTGATCGCACCGGGCTTCACGCACCAGCGTACCGGCAGCACTGCCAATACGGTTGTGTCTGAGCTGATCGGCATCGCCGAGCGCCTACGCGCCGTGATCGTCGCAGACGGACCGAACACGACCGACGCGGCGGCAACGACCTACGCGGGTGACTTTGGTAGCTCACGTGTGTATGTGGTCGATCCGTGGGTGAAAAAGACCAACAGCGCCGGCGCGATTGTCACCGTTCCAGCCAGCTCGGCCGTCGCAGGCCTTATTGCCAAGACCGACAACGATCGCGGTTTCTGGTGGTCGCCGTCGAATCAGAACATTAACGGTATCGTCGGCACTGGTCGCCCGGTCGATTTTGCTCTCGGCGATGCAAATGCGCGCGCCAATCTGCTCAACGAGCAGGCAGTCGCGACGATCATCCGCCAGGACGGCTACCGTCTGTGGGGTAACCGCACGTTGTCGAGCGATCCGAAGTGGGCTTTTCTGTCGGTGCGTCGCACTGCCGACATGATCAACGACAGCCTGCTGCGCGCGCATCTGTGGGCAGTGGACCGCAATATCACCAAGACTTACATCCAGGATGTAGCCGAGGGGGTGAATGCCTACCTGCGCCACCTGACGGCGATCGGCGCGATCCTTGGCGGCCAGTGCTGGGCTGACAAAGACCTGAACACTCCGGATCAGATCGCGGCTGGCAAAGTGTATTTCGACTTCGACTTCACACCGCCGTTCCCTGCGGAGCACATCACCTTCCGCAGCCAGATGACCAACAACTACCTCACGGAGATTTTCTAAATGGCCGCTCGTGACGTACGCAAGAATCTAAACCTGTTCGTCGATGGCCGCGGCTACGCCGGACAGGTGGAGGAATTCAACGCGCCGAAGCTGGCGCTGGTAACCGAAGAATTTCGCGGCGGCGGCATGGACGCGCCGGTCGAACTCACGATGGGAATGGAAAAGCTGGAGGCAGACTTCAGCCTGATTTCCTACGACCGTGACGTACTGTCGAAGTTCGGCGTGAAAGAGGGCGCGTTCGTGCCGTTCGTCGCGCGCGAGTCGCTGGAGTCATTCGACGGCACCGTGACTGCTGTCGTGCACACGATGCGCGGCAAAATCCGCGAGATCGATCCTGGAACGAGCAAAGCCGGCGACAAGCCGAGCCTGAAGGTGACGATGTCACTGGTGTATTACAAGCTTGAGCATGGCTCATCGCCTGTAATCGAGGTCGATGTCGAGAACATGGTTCGCTCCATTAACGGCAACGATGCGCTCGCGCCGACCCGCACGGCGCTGGGCATGTAATCAGGAGCGCAGATGGCTGCAAAAGTGCAAGAGGCTGCTGGATACGTTGACATCGAACTTGCGCGTCCGTTGGACATCGACGGCGCGCAGGTAACGAAGCTGCGGATGCGTGAGCCGACGGTCGGCGATCAGATGGTGGCTGACGAAATGAAGGGAAGCGACGCGGCGAAGGAAATCGCCACGCTCGCCAACCTTTGCCAGGTCGCGCCGGATGATCTCAAGCGTCTGACGTTGCGCGACTACAAGAAGGTGCAGGCCGCTTTTTTGGCTTTTATCGCCTGACGGCGGACTACGTCCGGCAGGGCGCTCTCGCGCTGGCCTCGCACACCGGCTGGTCCTGCAGCGAGATCATGAGCATGAGGTCGTCGCGGTTCATCTGGTGGCTGGACGGCTTACCAAAGGAACGAGATGGCTAACAAAAAGCTTAATGCGATCATCACTATCGGTGGCGCAATCACCGGATCGCTGAAAAGTGCGCTCGGCACCACTAGGCAGAAGCTGCAAGACATTGGCAGTGCCGTCCGCAAACTGGAGCGCGAGCAAAAGATGCTCGGGCAAGGCATACAGACGTTCGGCGCACTCGGCCGCAATGTTGAAGGCCTGCGCGCACGTTACGCGGCCGTCACAGCCGAAATCGAAAAAACTCGACGTGCACATGAACGGCTGAACAAAGCCGCAGCAATGCAGGAACGCGGCGGCAGCATGATGGCTGGCGCTGGGATGAAGATCGGTGCCACTGTCGCTGCTGCCTCCCTTGCATTTATTCCGATAAAGCAAGCGGTTGCCTTTGAAACGGCCATGCTTGGTGTTGCAAAGCAAGTCGAAGGCGCCCGCGACGCTTCTGGCAAGCTGACCGCCGTATATTTTCAGATGGGCGAAGCGATCCAGCAACTCGGTCGAGAAATTCCGATCGCCACAAATGAAATCGCTGAAATGGTGGCGGCTGGCGCGCGCATGGGCATCGCGAAGGATGAACTGATCAGCTTCACGCGTACTGCGTCAATGATGGCTTCTGCATTCAGTTTGCCGGCGGGTGAGCTAGCCGATCAGATGGGGAAGATCGCCGGCCTGTACAAAGTCCCCATACCTGCTATCGGCCGGTTGGCCGACACCATAAATTATTTGGATGACAATGCCATCAGCAAGGGTGGCGACATTATTGACTTTCTAACGCGTGTTGGTGGTGTTGCTGGTTCGGTCAAGATCTCAGGCACGCAAATGGCGGCGCTTGGTTCCACTTTGTTGACGCTTGGAGAGCGGTCTGAGACGGCCAGCACAGCAGTCAATGCGATGGTGCAGAAATTTGCTGCGGCGGATAAGGGGACAAAGAAATTTCGCGCGGCGATGGATGAACTCGGGCTGAGCACGGCGGCTGTTCAAAATGGAATGCAGAAAGACGCACAAGGCACGATCCTGAAGGTGATGGAGGCCATCAACAAACTTCCTGAGTCGAAGCGTTTAGGTGTGATGGTCGAATTGGTCGGGCTTGAACATTCCGACACGGTAGCGAAGTTGGCCACGAACCTTGGTGAATATCGCAAGCAGATCGATCTTGCGCATAGCGAACAGGCCAAAGGCAGTATGGAGCGCGAGTTCCAAGCGCAGCTGCAAACTACGGCCGCGCAATGGGAGATCACGAAGAATGTGGTTGCCGCTGTCGGCGTAAATATAGGAAGCGTACTTCTTCCGGCTGTGAATTCGCTACTCACCGTTTTTCGAGACGCGACCGGCGCAGTGTCTGGTTTCGTGCGTGAAAATCAATCACTGATCGGAAATGTGGCCGCGGCCGCCGCAGGCATCGGTGGAGCTTTACTCGCTTGGAACGGCTTGGTTTTCGGAATCGGCGCCGGTATGAAGGTGCTCGGCATGTTGATGGGTGCTAATCCGATCGGCTTAGCGGTGCTCGCATTTGCCGGTCTCGCTGCCGTGATTTGGAAAAACTGGGAGCCGATCAAGGGGGTCATTTCCGATACATGGAATGCCATTAAAAGCGCTACCAGTGCAGCAGTGGAAGGTCTGAAGAACGCATTCCTCACATTCACTCCGCTTGGCATCGTCATCAAGAATTGGGAGCCAATCAAAGGATTTTTCGGCGGCCTGTTCGATAACATCCGAGCAACGGTTAAGTCATCGATCGACTGGATTCTCGGGAAGATCAACGCCGTCGGTACGCTGTGGGACAAAACGAAGTCGGCTTTTGGATTTGGCCAGAGTGGGGCACCTGCAGCAGTGCCTTCTGCGAAGCCGGCAGGGCCGGTACCGCCGCCTGTACCGGCAGCCCGTGGAGCGGCTGCGCCTGGCACGACCGTGAATTCAACTGTCAATGCGCCGATCACGATCAATCAGCAACCTGGCCAGAACAGCAAGCAGCTGGCAGACGAAGTGGCGCGCCGCTTGAAGCAGCAGCAGGCGGTGAAGCGCCGTGGGGCGATGTTCGATCCGGCGCTGGGGTACTGATATGAGTTTGGATTACAAACTGGGCGCGTCGGTGATGCTGCAGCTGGGCAGCTTCCAGTTCGGCATCAGCACAGCGGCTTACCAAAGTCTGCAGCGCAGCGCCGAGTGGCGGTGGCCGTCGCAGGATCGGTTCGGCAAAGGTCCGGTTTTGCAGCATGTCGGCCAAGGCGCGGACACGATCACTCTGCCTGGCGTGGTTTATCCGGAATGGCGCGGCGGCCTGAATCAACTCGACAACCTGCGCACACTGGCGTCCCAGGGTAAACCGCAGCAGCTTGTCGATGGTCGCGGCAACGTGCTCGGCTATTGGGTGATCGAGCGCGTGGAAGAACGACAGGCCGTGTTCGCTGATGCCGGCGTGCCGAGGCGGCAGGAGTTTACTCTCAGCCTGCGGCGTTACTTTGACGAGTTCATCGGATGAAATACACCACACGCGACGGCGACACCGTGGACGCGATCGCCTGGCGAGTCTACGGCTCCACATCGAACCAGGTGGTCGAATCGGTGCTGGCTGCGAATGTCGGCCTAGCCGACTACGGCCCCATCCTGCCTGCAGGCGTGACGATCACGCTGCCTGAGATTGCAGCGCCTGCGAAGGCGAAGGGAATCAAGCTGTGGGACTGATTCCTGAGTACAGGCTGCTGGCCAATCAGCAAGACATCACCAACATGATCCGCGACCGGCTGATGTCGCTGCGCTACACCGACGAAGCCGGGATGGATTCTGATGTCCTCGAGATCACGCTGGCTGATCACGATCCATCGAAGCCGATCCAGATTCCGCCGACCGGCGCGGAGCTGGAGCTTTTCATCGGCTATGACGGGCAGCTCGACCGCATCGGCTTGTTTGTATGCGACGAGCTGGAGCTGGCCGGCTGGCCTGGCGAGATGACGCTGCGCGCCAGGGCGGCACCCTTCGACGCGACGAAGAACGGCAAGGCCGACCTGCAGACGCAGAAAACACGCAGCTGGAAACGCGCCACGCGCTTCGGCGCCATGGTGCGGAAGATCGCTGCAGAGCACGGCCTGATACCGGCCGTCGCCGAATCCCTTTCGGGCATCTCGCTGCCTCACATCGACCAGGCGGACGAGTCGGACATCCACTTCCTCGCGCGGGTGGCACGAAAATACGATGCGGTGGTCAAGCCAGCGGCCGGGAAGCTGATTGTGGCGAAGGTCGGATCGGCAAAGACCGTGACCGGGCAGGGTCTGCCGGTGATCACGCTGAATCCGGTTGATGTGTCGAGCTGGCGCATGGTTACCAGCCGGCGAGAGACAGCCGGCACGGTGGTCGCTTACTGGCATTGGGTGAGGTCCGCAAAGCGGAAAGCCGTCCGCGTCGGTAGCGGTGAGCCGGTGCGGCGATTGAAGCTGTATTACCCGACCAGGGAAATGGCGCTGGCGGC
>CAZTIF010000044.1:0-24923 GCA_964613635.1 uncultured Bifidobacterium sp.
TGCACTGCAAGACCTGCGACATCAAGGACCCGACGCAGAACATCGTCTGGGTCACGCCCGAAGGCGGCGGCGGTCCGAACTACCCGAACATGTGATGCGCGCCGACGCTCCGATCGCGCCCGACCAGGCGCCCGCTGCCGTCACGCTGCGCGAAGCCTTCTGGTACTGGCTGAAGCTGGGCTTCATCAGCTTCGGCGGCCCAACCGGCCAGATCGCGCTGATGCACTACGACCTGGTCGACAAGAAGCGCTGGATCTCCGAGCAGCGCTTCCTGCATGCGCTGAACTACTGCATGCTGCTGCCCGGCCCGGAAGCGATGCAGCTGGCCACCTACATCGGCTGGCTGATGCACCGCACCGTCGGCGGGCTGATCGCCGGCGCGCTGTTCGTGCTGCCGTCGCTGCTGATCCTGATCGCGCTGTCATGGATCTACCTTGCGTTCGGCGACGTGCCGGTGGTGGCCGGCATCCTGTACGGCATCAAGCCGGCAGTAGTCGCGATCGTGCTGGCGGCTGCGTGGCGCATCGGCAAGCGCAGCCTGAAGAACGGCTGGCTGGTCGCGATCTCGCTGCTGGCCTTTGGCCTGATCACCTTCATCGAAGCCCCCTTCCCGGCCGTGATCGGCATCGCCGCGCTGCTCGGCGCCATCGGCGGCCAGCTCGCGCCCGAGCGCTTCCGGCTCGGCGGCGGCCATGCGGCCGCACACCACCGGGCGGGCCCGGCGCTGATCGACGACGACACCCCGCCGCCGGCGCATGCGCGCTTCCGCTGGCGCAAGCTGCTGCTGACCGTTGGCACGGGAATCGCCATCGGCGCCGTCGTGCTGGCGCTGCTGAACCTTGCTTTCGGCTGGCGCAATCCGCTGGTGCAGATGGGCTGGTTCTTCACCAAGGCGGCGATGCTGACCTTCGGCGGCGCCTATGCGGTACTGCCCTACGTTTACCAGGGCGCGGTGGAAAACTACGGCTGGCTGACCGCGGGTCAGATGATCGACGGGCTGGCACTGGGCGAAACCACGCCCGGGCCGCTGATCATGATCGTATCCTTCGTCGGCTTCGTCGGCGGCTGGACCAAGGAGCTGTTCGGGCCGCTGACGCTGTTCTGGGCCGGCTGCGCCGGAGCGCTGGTGGCGACCTTCTTCACCTTCCTGCCGAGCTTCGTGTTCATCCTCGCCGGCGGTCCGCTGGTCGAGGCCACGCGCGACAACCTGCGGCTGACCGCGCCGCTGACCGCGATCACCGCAGCCGTGGTCGGCGTGATCGTCAGCCTCGCGCTGTTCTTCGCGCTGCATGTGTTCCACCTCGACCTTGCGCCGGCGCGCTGGGACTGGGTTGCGATTGCCATCGCCGCAGCGGCGGCCGTCGCGCTATTGCGTTATCAAGCCAGTACGATTCGCCTGATTATCGCCTGTGCGGTGGCTGGCCTCGTGGTATCTTACTTGCCGATCCGGCCGGCCCTCTGAGGGTAGGCGAGAAACAAGCAGACTGACTGCGGGGCAATGAGGCCCCGCCCGCGCAAACATGACAGAACGCATCATCCCGGTGGCCGACCTGCGCTACCTGCAGGCGGTACCGCATATCCCGCAAACGCTGATTCCCGCGACCGGACTGCTGTCCGACAAGCTGGGTCGGCCGCTGCGCGACCTGCGCATTTCGGTCACGGACCGCTGCAACTTCCGCTGCGTGTACTGCATGCCGAAGGAAGTATTCGACAAGGACCACCAGTTCCTGCCGCACAGCCTGCTGCTGTCCTTCGAGGAGATCACGCGGATCGCGAAGATTTTCATTGCGCACGGCGTCGAGAAAATTCGCCTGACCGGCGGCGAGCCGCTGCTGCGCAAGAACATCGAGAAGCTGATCGAGATGCTGGCCGAGCTGAAGACGCTGGACGGCAAGCCGCTCGACCTGACCATGACCACCAACGGCTCGCTGCTGGCGAAGAAGGCGCAGTCGCTGAAAGACGCCGGCCTGAAGCGGGTCACCGTGTCGCTCGATTCGCTCGACGACGCCACCTTCAAGCGGATGAACGATGTCGATTTCCCGGTGGCCGACGTGCTGCACGGTATCGAGGTCGCGCACGGCGTCGGGCTGGGGCCGATCAAGGTCAACATGGTCGTCAAGGGCGGCATGAACGACCAGGAAATCGTGCCGATGGCGCGCCATTTCAAGGGCAGTCCGGTGATCCTGCGTTTCATCGAATACATGGATGTGGGCGCATCGAACGGCTGGAAAATGGATGAAGTGATCCCGTCGGCCGAGGTCGTGCGCCGGATCAGCGAAGTCATGCCGCTGGAGGAAGTCGAGCCGAACTACACCGGCGAGACCGCCGAGCGCTGGCGCTACCGGGATGGCGGCGGCGAGGTCGGCGTGATCTCCAGCGTCACGCAGGCCTTCTGCAGCGACTGCAACCGCGCGCGCCTGTCGACCGAGGGCAAGCTGTTCACCTGCCTGTTCGCCACCGGCGGCCACGACCTGCGCGCGCTGCTGCGCGGCGGCCACAGCGACGAAGAGATCACAGCGGCAATTGCGCACCTGTGGGCATTGCGTGACGACCGTTATTCCGAGCTGAGGACGATCAACACCGAAGGACTGGCGAAGCCGGTGCGGAAGGTGGAGATGTCGTATATCGGGGGGTGAGGGGTAGGGCTGGCGGGTTTGGGGTTGAGTCTGAGGCCGGTCAGACAAGCCGGGATCGGGCGACGAACCTCAAGCGGAGATGGATCCCAGCTTGCCCCCAGCCTTCGCTGGGGCGGTGGTTGGGATGACGATTTAAAAGGCATAGGCTCCGAATCGTCGTCCCAGCGCAAGCTGGGACCCATCCCCGAGCTTGGTTTGTCGTTCGATTTCTACTTGACTGACGCGCACCCAATCCACGCCACTCAACGATTCAAAAAAATCCTCATCACCCGAAGCCCCCCCACCCGCGCCTCAATGGTTGAACGACGTCCCTTTCCCCCATGCCGAGCACGCTAAGCCAACTCACCCGCACCCTCGACGGCTACGCGCCGGACTCGCTGCGCGTGGACGTCGCCCGACAGGCGATCACCCGCTTCGTCACGCCGCTCACTGAAACCGAAGCGATTCCGCTGAAACAGGCGCTCGGCCGCGTGCTGGCGGCCGACATCGTGTCGCCGATCAATGTGCCCTCGGCCGACAACTCCGCGATGGATGGCTACGCGCTGCGTGGCAGCGACCTCGGCGCGAGCGACATCACGCTGAACGTCATTGGCAAGGCCTTCGCCGGCCATCCGTATCCGCATGAAGTCCAGCCCGGCGAATGCGTGCGCATCATGACCGGCGCGGTGATACCGCGCGGCTGCGACAGCGTGATACCGCATGAACTGGTAATCGATGCCAGTGATACGGCGGTGACGATACCGTCCGGCCGCCTCCGTGCCGGCGACAACCGCCGCCTCGCGGGCGAAGACTTGCCGGCTGGTTCAACCGCGCTCCCCAAAGGACGCGTGCTGACACCGTCCGACCTCGGCCTGATCGCATCACTGGGCATCGGCGAAGTGACCGTGATGCGCAAATTGCGTGTGGCCTTCTTCTCCACCGGCGACGAGCTGCGCTCGATCGGCCAGCCGCTGGACGAAGGCTGTGTGTATGACAGCAACCGCTACACGCTGCACGGCATGCTGCTGCGAGCCGGCTGCGAGCCGATCGACATGGGCGTGGTGCGCGATGACCCGGCGTCGCTGGAAGCGGCGCTGCGCGACGCCTGCCGGCAAGCCGACGCGATCATCACGACCGGCGGTGTGTCGGCCGGCGACGCCGATTTCACGCGCGAGCTGATGGCGCGGCTCGGCGAGGTATTGTTCTGGAAATTGGCGATGCGCCCGGGGCGGCCGATGGCCTTCGGTCGTATTCGTGACGACAGCGGCGAAGGCAAACAGGCGATGCTGTTCGGCCTGCCCGGCAATCCGGTGGCCGTGATGGCGAGCTTCTATTTCTTTGCGCGCGATGCGCTGGCCATCATGGCCGGCGGAACGCCGCATCCGCAGCTGACCCTGCGCGTACCCGCCGCTGAAGCCATGCGCAAGAAGCCGGGCCGCACCGAGTACCAGCGCGGCATCGTCGGCACCGACGCGCAGGGTCGGCAGAGCGTGCGGCTGACGGGCGCGCAAGGCTCGGGCGTGCTGAGCTCGATGTCGGCCGCCAACTGCATGGTGGTGCTGCATCACGAACAAGACAGCGTCGCCGTCGGTGAAATGGTCGACGTGCTGCTGTTTGATGGGCTGTTCTGACGGCCGGTACTGATCCGAATTCACCAGTCTTGAGTCGCCTGCACTGCCCGAGGTAACACCGTACGACTTCCTCCCCGCGCCGGCGAAGCTCGGCCAGAAGGTTCAATCAACGGCATTGAAATTCGTTGATCGAACAAGCCTGCCAAATACTCTTCCTCCCCATCGATCCGATACCGTCCTTCGCCTGCAGCGAAGCGGAACCGTACTGCTGATCGCGCTACCAACCGCGCGCATTTGCACAGCACCCCTGATCGATTTTCCCCGGAGGCTTCCTTGTCACTTCGCGACTCTGGCCAATTGCCCGCAACGCCCCCCCTCTCCTCATCTGTGCCACCGCCGGGTAGCACGCCTGTCGCAACGACTGCTGCGAAGACTACCGCCACAACCGGCGTCACAGCCCAAGCCAATGCGAACACCGGCGCAGCAAGCTGGAGCGAAGGCGCCTACACCGTGATCGCCGTCGACGGAGACCAGCAAGCAGCAGCCAACGCCACGGCACAAAAAATCACAGCCCCCTCCGCTCACTGGGAATGCCCGGCACCCGGAACGACGGGTGCCACGATGATTGCTGTGCACAGTGCGGCCACCGGCATCTACGCAGTCGGCTCCGGCCTGCTGGTTTACATCACGGTCGAAGCGACCAAGGCCTGCGTCGCCACCCTCGACAGCAATCCATCGGCATCCAGTGCCCATCGCACCAACGCAATCGCCTGCGGCATCGCCGCTGGCGCCTTCGTCGCGTGTGGCGTGGTGTGGGGCCTGAAATTCCTGAAGGCCAGCATCGAACAAGGAATGGTCCGTTCCCATGCATGATACCTACATCCATTCGCCCGCCGACTCCGAAGTCGCCGACATCGTCGGCCAGCTCACCGAGGGCCTGCAGAACCTGCAGGAGACGCTCGAACAGTGCCGTGAACAGCTCGAGCAAGGCTATTCGCTCGGCCAACTGCGCGGCATCACCGACGAAGAGTACGACGCGCTGTACCGCATCGCGCGCGACCTGTGCGACAAGGGCGACTTCCATCATGCGCTGCCGGTGGCCTTGCAGCTGGCGCTGCACAATCCGGCCAACTATCGCTACCCCTTCATCGCCGGCGCCTGCCTGCAGCGCCTCGGCCATCACGAACAGGCAGCGCTGATGTATGCGCTGGCCTGCGACGTCAACCCCGACGATGCAGCCTCGGCCTATCGATTGGGCGAGTGCCTGCTTGCGGCGAAGCGGCCTGACGAAGCAAAACAGTTCCTGCACAAGGCCGTCGACCTCTCGTACGGCAAATTCCATTGCCGCGAGTTACAGACGCTGGCACAAAAGAAACTCGACGGTCTGCACTGAACACGCAACCGCGACGAATACACGGTTTTACCCATTGAAGGAAAGCATCGGCCAGCAGTACTCACCTTTGAAAGGAAGTGACATGAGTTTGAATATCACCACCAACGTACAGCCGCTGATACCGGGCGGCGACGTGATTTACACGCAAACACCGACGCCCGAGGGCCTGGTGACGCAAGAAAGGCCGGGGCAGGAGGATTCCTGGGACCTGGCCTCACAGGAGGAAGCGTTGGCGGATGCAGGCAATGCGGTTACCGTTCATGTCGATGGCGGAGGCCAGAACGCCGGTAGCGCCACTGCGGCGGCAGCGAAGATGAACGCACCGGCCCAGAACCAGGCGCCCGCCGGACAGACTCCGAATGCGCCCAAAATCACGTTACAGGTCACGGTCTGCTGCATTGTCACCAGTTTGCTGACTGCCGGTAGCGGAGCTATCTTCACACTGATGGCCCTCGATCAACTGCCTCGCAATCCCGGTCACGAAAGAAGGGCTCCAAATGAATTCGAAGCCGGTGTCACACTGGCTGTAGGATTCTTTGCCACCTCGGTGACAGCGGCCGGCAGCGCGATCGCTGCCGGCCTGCTCTACTACCGCGAGCGCAACAGCCAGGCCGCCGCCGTGGTAACCGTCTAGCAGAACTAACCCGCGCCGGTGAGGCGCCAACAGAGCAAGAAGCGCGATCGATCACTGTATCGGTCGCGCTTTTTTTCAGCCCTGCCTGTTCAACCCTGCTTGTTGCGCATCCAGTCTGCCGTCCTGAAAAAGGCATTCAGCAGCGTGTCCTGTTTCTGTTCGTCAAAGCCCATGTCGCGCATCGCAAGCACCATGCAGGTCAGCCACTCGTCGCGGGCTTTCGAATCAATCGCAAACGGCAGGTGACGCGCGCGCAGGAAGGCATTGCCATAGCGCGGCGTGTACAGGTCGGGACCGCCTGTCCAGCCGGACAGGAAGTGGTACAGCTTGTCGCGTGAACCATCGAGCGTGGGCGGGTGCATCGCGCGCAATTCGGCGAACTCCGGCTCGAGGTCCATCAGGTCATAGAAACGGTCGACCAGCTCGCGCAGTTTCGCGTCGCCGCCGACCAGTTCATACAGGCTCGCCTGTTCGGTTTGATCATTGTCCATGGCCGCGATGATACCCGACGGCGCTCGCATGCTGACTGCAGGACAGCACCCTTGACGCCCCCCAATTCCCGGCACCAGTGCGCGCGCCGGCCGCTCCAAGCGAGGCACCCCTGCGCGCCCGACGTCTCGATCCGGCGCGGCACAGGCATCGCAAGCGAAAGGCCCGTTGATGCGCACGCACTGCCCGACCGCCGTCCCCGCCACACCCGCCCCCGGCACGCCCGGCCGCGCGCGCACGCCCGCATGACGGCCACCACTTCGCTGCCGCAGGCAGGTGTCGGCGAGCGACGCCAGAGCGGCGCGGGCGAGCGGCGCGTGATCCTGGTCGGCCATGGCGCCACCGCCCGCGAACTGCGCCGCCGCGCGATGGCGCAGCGCCGGACGAACTACCGCATCGTCGCCCGCTGCTGCGGCGACGGCATGACGTCGCCGGATGAAGGCATAGAAACACTGTCCGGGCCGGACCAACTCGCCGCCGCGATCGAACGCCATCGCGCGCACGAAATCTGGATCACGCTGCCGCTGGCCGACAGCGGCAGGCTGCAGGCGCTGCAGGCACAGCTCGGCAATGCGCTGGTCGACATCCGCTGGATACCGGGCGTGGCCGAACTGCCGCTGCTGAGCCACCGCTCAGGCCAGGTGTTCGGGCTGCCTGCCATCGATCTGAACCTTCCGGCCTGCGGCGGCCTTCCCGGCCTTGCCAAGGAAGTGTTCGACCGGCTGTTCGCCGCCGCCGTGCTGGTGCTGCTGACGCCGCTGCTGCTGGCGATTGCGGCCGCGATCAAGCTCAGTTCGCCGGGGCCGGTGTTCTTCAGCCAGCCGCGGCTCGGCCTGAACGGTCGCCGCTTCCGGCTGCTGAAGTTCCGCAGCATGCAGGTGCACAGCGAAGACCCCGGCCGGCTCACCCAGGCCACGCGCGACGATCCGCGCATCACGCCGGTGGGTCGCTTCCTGCGCCGCACCAGCCTCGACGAACTGCCGCAGTTCTTCAATGTGCTGATGGGCGACATGTCGGTGGTCGGCCCGCGCCCGCATGCACTGGTTCACAACGACTTGTACAAGGACAAGCTCGCGATGTACATGCAACGGCACCGCGTCAAGCCGGGCATCACCGGATGGGCGCAGATTAACGGTTACCGCGGCGAGACCGATACCGACGACAAAATGGCCCGCCGCATCGAGTTCGACCTGTACTACCTGCGGCACTGGTCGTTCCGTATGGACCTGAAAATCGTCGCCTGGACCGCGCTGCGCGGCTGGACCGGCGGCAATGCCTACTGAGCTGCCGGCAGCGGCAAGCCAGCGGGAATGACGATGAACACGGTCGCAGGCAGCCCCGTCTTCCGAAGGACATGACACGATGGATCAATTGCCCCTGGTGCCGGCCGTGCTGTGCGGCGGCGCCGGCACCCGGCTCTGGCCGCTGTCGCGCGAGAGCCTGCCCAAGCAGTTCCTGCGCCTGCACGGCAAGCACAGCCTGCTGCAGCAGACGCTGCAACGCTGCGCGCCGCTGACACCGGCCGCGCCGCTGCTGCTGGCCGGCGAGGCGTCGCGCTTCCTCGCCGCGCTTCAGCTTGACGAGATCGGCGTGCGCGGCGCGACGCTGCTGCTCGAACCGCTGCCGCGTGGCACCGCGGCGGCGATCGCCAGCGCCGCCTGTCACCTGCTGCGAGAACATGACGACGCGCTGATGCTGGTGCTGCCGTCCGACCACCTGCTGCGCGACGATGCCGCCTTCGCCGACGCCGTGCGCATGGCCGCCGAAGCGGCGCGCAGCGGCCTGCTGACGAGCTTCGGCATCGTGCCCACCGCGCCCGAGACCGGCTACGGCTACCTGCAGGCCGGCAGCCTGCTTGGCAGCGGCGCGCGCCGTGTCGACGCCTTCATCGAAAAGCCCGACCGCGAGCGCGCCGAACGACTGGTCGCATCACGCGAATGGCTGTGGAACAGCGGCATGTTCCTGTTCCGCTGCCGCAGCCTGCTGCAGGAGCTGGCCGAACACGCGCCGCGGGTACACGCCGCCGCCGAACGCGCGCACCTGCAGGCCGAGCATGGCGACGGCATGGTGCGGCTGGATGCAGCCGCCTATGCGGACAGTCCCGACATCTCGATCGACCACGCGCTGATGGAGCGCACCGCGAATGCGGCCGTGGTGCCGCTCGACGCCGGCTGGTCCGACATCGGTTCCTGGTCCTCGGTCTGGGAAAGCGCGCAGCACGACGAAGACGGCAACGCGACCCGCGGCGACGTGCTGCTGGAAGACTGCCGCGACTGCCATGTACACGCCGGCCGAAGGCTGGTCTCGGCCTGCGGGCTGGAAGGCGTGGTGATCGTCGACACCGACGATGCGCTGCTGGTGCTGCCGAAGGCGCAGGCGCAGCGCACGCGCGAGCTGGTGCAGAGGCTGCGACAGGACGGCCGGCCCGAGTGCGGCGCGCACCGCGAAGTGCAGCGGCCGTGGGGCAGCTTCGATGCCATCGAACGCGGCCCGCGCTTCCAGGTCAAGCGCATCACCGTGCGCCCGGGCGCGAGCCTGTCGCTGCAGATGCATCATCATCGCGCCGAGCACTGGATCGTCGTGTCAGGCACCGCGCGCGTCACCGAAGGCGAGCGCAGCTACCTGCTGACCGAAAACCAGTCCGCCTACATCGGCGTGGGCGTCGTGCATGCGCTGGCCAACCCCGGCAAGGTGCCGCTCGAACTCATCGAGGTGCAGTCCGGCAGCTATCTGGGCGAGGACGACATCGTGCGCCTGTCCGATCCGTACGGACGCGTGTGATGGGCGTGCGCCCGCTCTGGCTCGCCGCGCTCGCGCTGTTCTTCATCGCGATGGTCGCCGGCGGCGCGCTGCCGGGACAGGCCGACCTGCTGTCCGCGCGCTACGGCGACAAGCTGCTGCACGTGCTCGCCTATGCGGGCATGACGCTGCTGGCTCATGCCGCCGTCGCCGCGCCGCCGCTGCACCGCGCCGCCGTCACGGTCGGCGCGATTGCGCTGCTCGGCCTGGCCGACGAGTCCATCCAGTCTCTTCTGCCCTACCGCAACGCCTCCGCCGCCGACTGGTGTTTTGATGTCGGTACCGCTGCGCTGGTCACGCTGCTGCTGACCCGCGCCAGTCTCTCACCCGACCCGGATACCCATGCGTAAGAAAGTCAGCAAGGCCGTTTTCCCGGTTGCCGGACTCGGCACCCGCTTCCTTCCGGCCACCAAGGCCAGTCCGAAAGAGATGCTGCCGGTGGTCGACAAGCCGCTGATCCAGTATGCGGTCGAGGAAGCGATCGAGGCCGGCATCACCGAGATGATCTTCGTCACCGGGCGCAACAAGCGCGCGATCGAGGACCACTTCGACAAGGCCTACGAACTCGAGGCCGAGCTCACCGCGCGGCACAAGCAGGCGCTGCTGCAGCTGATCCACCGGATCCGGCCCGACGCAGTGCAATGCTTCTACGTGCGCCAGTCCGAAGCGCTCGGGCTTGGCCACGCGGTACTGTGCGCGGAGCGGCTGGTGCAGGACGAACCGTTCGCGATCATTCTGGCCGACGACCTGCTCGATGCGCCGGTGCCGGTGATGCGGCAGATGGTCGACCTGCACGCGCACTACGGCAGCAGCATCATCGGCGTCGAGGCGATACCAATGGAGCAGAGCAGCGCCTACGGCATCGTCGAGGGGCGGCCGGTCGCGGACCGGCTGCTCAAGCTCGACGGCATCATCGAAAAGCCGGCGCCAGAGCAGGCGCCGTCGAACATGGCCGTGGTCGGCCGCTACATCCTGACGCCGTCGATCTTCCGCCACCTGCGCGAGATCGCGCCGGGCGCCGGCGGCGAACTGCAGCTGACCGATGCCATCGCCCGGCTGATGCACTCCGAGGCGGTACTGTCCTACCAGTTCGAGGGACGGCGCTTCGACTGCGGCACCAAGCAGGGCTACCTGCAGGCCACCGTCGAATTCGCGCTGCGCCATCCGGAAGTTGCGGAGGAATTCCGCCGCTTCCTCGCGCAGCTGCCGCCGGAGGCGGCCACGCCGCACGCGTCGATGGCCGTGGGCGCCAACTGAGCCGCGCCGGCATGGGACACACGATCCTCGTCACCGGCGCCAGCGGCTACATCGGCTCGCACACCTGCGCCTGCCTGCTGCAGGCGGGCTGGCAGGTGATCGGCATCGACAACCTCAGCAACAGCTCGCCGCGCGCGATCGAGCGCGTCGAGCAGATCGCCGACCGCGAAATGCCCTTCCACGCGATCGACGTGCGCGACCCTGCGGCGCTGACCCGGCTGCTGCAGCAGGAAGCGGTCGCCGCCGTCATCCATTTCGCCGGGCTCAAGGCGGTCGGCGAATCGGTCGCGCGGCCGCTCGACTACTACGACAACAACGTCTGCGGCAGCGTGTCGCTGCTGCGCGTGCTGCACCAGCAGGGCGTGCGCAAGCTGGTGTTCAGCTCGTCGGCCACCGTCTACGGCGATCCGGCCTCGGTACCGGTCACCGAGGAAGCGCCGGTGTCGGCCACCAATCCGTATGGCCGCTCCAAGCTGATGGTCGAGCAGGTGCTGGCCGACCTCGTGCAGGCCGACCCGGAATGGCGCATCGCCACGCTGCGCTACTTCAATCCGGCCGGCGCGCACGAGAGCGGCCTGATCGGCGAAGACCCGCGCGGCGTGCCGAACAACCTGATGCCCTACATCGCGCAGGTCGCCGCCGGACGGCAGCCGCACCTCGCCGTGTTCGGCGACGACTATCCGACGCCCGACGGCACCGGCGTGCGCGACTACATCCACGTGACCGACCTCGCGCTCGGCCATCTCGCGGCGCTGGAGCGGCTGTTTTCTTCCGGCGAGTCGTTCACCGTAAACCTCGGCACCGGGCGCGGCGCGAGCGTGCTGCAGGCGGTAGCCGCGTTCGAGCGCGCCTGCGGCCGCGCGATACCGACGCGCGCCGCGCCGCGCCGGCCCGGCGACGTCGCCACCTGCTATGCGTCGCCGGCAAAGGCCAACGCACTGCTCGGCTGGCGCGCGGAAAAAAGCCTCGCGCAGATGTGCGCCGACCACTGGCGCTGGCAGCAGATGAACCCGAACGGCTATTGAGCGAAACCGGGCGGCCTCGCGCCGGCTGCGCCATCGCAATGGCCGACGCCGCCACGAACCCACAATGACCGCTGTTTCCACTCCGCCGCACAGGCAAGACTCCATGATCCCCAACGAAGCGATGCAGCAGCAAGGCGGCCGGGTGGCGCTGGTCACCGGCGTCACCGGACAGGATGGCGCGCTGCTGTCCGAGCTGCTGCTGGCCAAAGGCTATACCGTGCACGGCATCAAGCGACGCGGCTCGCAGTTCAATACCGGCCGCATCGACCACCTGTACCAGGACCCGCACGAGGCCGGACGGCGCTTCATCCTGCACCACGGCGACATGACCGACACCGCGTCGCTGATCCGCGTGATCCAGCAGTCGCAGCCGGACGAGATCTACAACCTCGCCGCGCAGAGCCATGTCGGCGTGTCCTTCGAAGAGCCCGAATACACCGCCAATTCCGACGCGCTCGGCACGCTGCGGCTGCTGGAGGCAATCCGCATCCTCGGGCTGGAAAAGAAAACCCGCTTCTACCAGGCGTCGACGTCCGAGCTGTTCGGCAAGGTGCAGCAGGTGCCGCAGACCGAGGCCACGCCCTTCTATCCGCGCAGTCCGTACGCGGCGGCGAAGCTGTATGCGTACTGGATCACGGTGAACTACCGCGAGGCCTACGGCATGTATGCGTGCAACGGCATCCTGTTCAACCATGAGTCCGCACAGCGCGGCGAGACCTTCGTCACCCGCAAGGTCACGCGCGCGCTCGCGCGCATCGCGCTCGGCCAGCAGGACTGCCTGTACCTCGGCAACCTCGATTCGCGGCGCGACTGGGGCCACGCACGCGACTATGTCGAGATGCAGTGGCTGATGCTGCAGCAGCGCGAGCCGGAAGACTATGTGATCGCCACCGGGCGCCAGTACAGCGTGCGCGAGTTCATCGAGCGCGCCGCCGGCGAGCTCGGCATCGCGCTGTGCTGGCGCGGCAGCGGCGGCGAGGAAACCGGCATCGTCGAATCATCCGGCGGACATGAAGGCTTGCGCGCCGGCCAGGTCATCGTGCGCATCGACCCGCGCTACTTCCGTCCGACCGAGGTGGACACGCTGCTCGGCGATGCCGGGAAGGCGCGCAGGCAACTGGGTTGGGAGCCGCGCACGACATTCGCCGAACTCGTCCGCGAGATGGTGGATGCCGACCTGGCCGCCGCGCGCAAGTACGCGCTCGTCAAGAGCAGCGGCTTTGCCGCGTTCGCGCATCATGAATAGCCGCGCGCCCGAGCGCATCTTCGTCGCCGGCCATCGCGGCATGGTGGGCGCGGCGCTGGTGCGCGCGCTGCGCGCGCGCGGCGACTGCCAGCTGGTGCTGCGCAGCCATGAAGAGCTCGACCTGGGCGACCTCGCCGCGGTCGAGGCGTTTTTCGCGCAGGCCGGCATCGACACCGTCTACATCGCCGCCGCGCGCGTCGGCGGCATCCATGCGAACCAGTCCTGTCCGGCCGAATTCATCCGCGACAACCTCGCGATCGCAAACGCGGTGATACACGCCGCGTGGAAATACCAGGTCAGGCAGCTGCTGTTCCTCGGTTCGTCCTGCATCTATCCGCGCGCAGCGCCGCAGCCGATGCGCGAGGAATGCCTGCTCGGCGGCCCGCTCGAGCCGACCAACGAGCCGTATGCGGTCGCGAAGATCGCCGGCATCAAGCTGTGCGAAAGCTACAACCGGCAGTTCGGCACCGACTTCCGCTGCATCATGCCGACCAACCTCTATGGCCCCGGCGACAACTTCCATGCCGAAGACAGCCACGTGCTGCCGGCGCTGGTGCGTCGCTTCCATGACGCGCTGTTGTCCGGCGCGCCGGAAGTCGTGATCTGGGGCAGCGGCACGCCGCTGCGCGAATTCCTCTACGTCGACGACCTCGCCGACGCCTGCCTCCTGCTGATGGAGCAGTCGCGCGCGCGCGTGGCGGAAATGGTCACGCCGCAATGCGCGCACATCAACGCCGGCAGCGGCGAGGAAGTGCGCATCGCGACGCTGGCCGTGATGGTGGCCGAGGCGCTTGGCTACGACGGCCATATCGCATTCGACCGCCACCGCCCCGACGGCACGCCGCGCAAGCTGCTCGATTCCAGCCGGCTGCGCAGCCTCGGCTGGACGCCGAAAGTCAGCCTGGCCGAGGGCCTGCGCCGCACCGTGCGGCACTACCTCGCCGCCTACAGTGCCGACCGCGCCGACCTCGCGTATCGCGGCTCGACAGCGCAGCCAAGGCTGCGCACCTGAGGGCGGACGGCCGATGCCTGCTCCGCCGGACCCCTTCCTGCTGCTGGCCGCCGCGCTCGCGGTGCTGCCGCTGGCGCTGGCCGCCTGCCTGTGCGCGCCGGCGGCGGTGGCGCTCGGCTTCGTCGCCGTGCTGTGCCTGTTCTCGGCGTCCACCTGGGGCCAGCTGCAGGAAGACAACACGCTGTACTCGCGCGGCACCGGGCTGTTTTCGTTCTCGCTGCTGAACCTGCTGCTGTGGGTCGCGGTGGCGGCGGCGCTTGCGCGCGAGGCCGCGCAGCGCCTGCGGCCGCGCGCGCCATCGCCCTTCCCTGCGTTCGCGATCGCGTTCGGCTTCCTGCTGTGCGCGCACCTCGCGCTCGGCCTCGCCACCGGCATCGATGCGCTCGTGGTGCTGGGCTACAACGGCTTGCTGAACGTGCTGAACATGGCGCTGTTCGCCATCCTGCTGTTGCTCGCGCTGCGGGATGAGCAGGACCGCCGCCGGCTGCTGCTGCTGATCCTGGCGCTGGCCGCCGTGCGCGCCGCCTTCGGTCTGCTGCGCTATGCCTTCTTCGGCGGCGACGACGCCAACCCCTACCGCAATTTCGAGCGGCTCGACATCACGCTGGTCTACTTCGACATCGCCGACAACTTCATCGCCGCACTGGCCGCCTTCTGCATCGCCTGGCTGCTGCTGATGCCCGGGGTGCGCATGCCGCTGGCGCGCCGGCTCGGGCTGCTGCTGCTGCTGGCGATGGAATTGGCGACAGTGGCGCTGTCGTTCCGGCGCTCGTCGCTGGTCGGGCTGGTGCTGATGTCCGCGGTACTGCTGTGGCAGCTGCCGTGGCAGCGCAGGCTCGCATTCGCCGGCCTCGGCGCGCTGGCGCTGGCCGGCGCGGCCGGCACGCTGCTGCGCGAGCGTCTGGCGGCAAATGGCGCCGGCAACTTCCTGTCATCGCTGCTGTACGACGTCGGCCCGGACCGCGCGACCGACGTCAGCCGCTTCTACGAACTGGAAGCGGCCGCGCAGAGCCTCGACGGCCACTGGCTGTTCGGCCTCGGCAGCTGGGGCAGCTTCTACGGCAACGAGGACGCGCTCGACTACCACTTCGGCAAGTTCGATTTCGTGCACAGCGGCTTCGGCCACCTGCTGCTCAAAAGCGGCTTCGCCGGACTGGCGCTGTTCGTCGCGCTGCTGGCGGCCTGCGTCGCGCATTACCTGAGGCGACGGCGCGATCTGCGCGGCAATGGCGCGCTGCTGGCCGATGCCGGCCTGGCCGGGCTGCTGTTCTGGACCCCGACCCTGCTGATCGGCACGCCCGTGATCGAGTTCCGCACGATGCTGCTGCTCGGGCTCACGCTGGCCCTGCCCTATCTCGCCGCGCGGCTGCCGCTGGCGCGCCCGTTGATGCCGATGCGCCATGCTGCTGCGTAATTCGCTGTGGAACCTGGCCGGCTCCGCGCTGCCCGCGCTGGTCGCGCTCGGCACCGTGCCGCTGCTGATCCGCGGGCTGGGGCTGGAGGGCTTCGGCCTCGTCACCGTGATCGGCGCCATCGTCGGCTACTTCAGCGTGTTCGACCTCAGCCTGTCGGCCGGCGCGATCAAGTACCTGGCCGAGCATCACGCGCGCAACGACCATCGCCGCTTCGCCGAGACCTTCTGGTTCGGCTTCGGCTTCTACACGCTGCTGGGGCTGGTCGGTGGCGTGCTGCTGTTCGTGTTCGCCGCGCCGCTGCTGGCGCGCTTCTTCAGCGTCTCGACGCTGCTGCGCGACGACGCGCTGCTGGCGCTGCAGCTGGCGGCGGTCGGCTTCGCGCTCGCGCAGGCACAGAACTACCTGCTGGTGGTGCCGCAGGCGCTGCAGCGCTATGACCGTTCCGCCGGCAGCGAGGCGGCTTTCGGGATCATCGCGAACCTCGCATCCGCCGCCGTCGCCTTGCAGGGCGGTGGCATCGCCGGCGTGATACTGGCGCGCGTTGCGGTATCGGCCGCCAACCTGCTTTGGCTGGCGCGCATGCTGCGCCGGCTCGGCGTACCGCTGGCGCCGGCGCTGCCCGGCCGCGCCACCTGCGCGGCGCTGGCGCACTTCTCCGTGCACACCTGGCTGTCACGGCTGGCCTCGCTGCTGCACCAGCATGCGGACAAGCTGCTGGTGGGCTCGCTGGCCGGCCCGGTCGCGCTCGCGTTCTACACCGTGCCCGCGCAGCTGGCCGGCCGGCTGCTCGGCCTCACCTACCGACTGGCCAGCGTGATCTATCCGCGCGTATCGGCACTGGCGGCGACCGGCAGCGAACGCGAGCTGCGCACGCTCTACCTCGACGCCACGCGCATCGTCGGCTACCTGAACTTTGCGGTGCTCGGCATGATCGCGCTGACCGGCGACGCCTTCCTGCGGCGCTGGGTCGGCCCGGCCTTCGTCGCCGAAGGCTATCCGGTGCTGCTGCTGGTGACCGCCGCGCTGCTGGCGGATTCGCTGACGACGATACCGTCGCTGGTGAACGACGGGCTCGGGCATCCGAAGATCACCGGCCGCTTCGCGATCGCGCGCGGC
Source organism: uncultured Bifidobacterium sp. (assembly GCA_964613635.1). GTDB lineage: Bacteria > Pseudomonadota > Gammaproteobacteria > Burkholderiales > Burkholderiaceae_D > Pernthalerella. Next base: position 16,573 of record CAZTIF010000044.1, read on the forward strand.
CTGCTCGGCGTCGCGCTGGTATGGATCGGCATCCGCATGGACGGCATCGTCGGCGCAGCCGCCGCGCACCTGCTGGCCTCGCTGCTGATGGGCGCGCTGTTCGTCGGCTATGTGCACGGCCGCACGGTGCCGGTATCGGTGCGCGAGACGCTGCGCGCCTGCTGGTGGCCGGGCATCTCGACCGCCGCCGGCGCGCTGCTGCTGGCGCTGCCCCTGAAATGGCTGCTGCCGGACACGCTGGGCGGCCTGCTGCTGCTGTCCGCGGCCGGCGCGGCGCTGCTGCTGGCGGCGGGACTGGCCTTCATCGTGCGTGTCGACGAGCGTGCCGCGTTGCGCACGGCCTCGCGCCGGCTGATGCCGGGGGCGCGCTGAGATGCGCATCCTGATGGTCAGCGAAGACCTGCCGGCGATCGGCATGGGCGGCCTCGCGCGCCACGTGCTCGCGCTGGCGCGCCGGCTGGCCGATGACGGCCACATGGTCGACCTGATGGGCAACGATGACGTCACGCCCGCGCAGGCCGGCGACGAATTCGACTTCGACGGCCGCTTCTTTCCCGAGCTGCACGGGCAGTTCGACGGCTGGAAGGAAATGCGCGCCGGCGTGTTCATGCCGCCCAAGCGCAGCGTGATCGCGCGCCGCTTCGCGCAGGCGATCCTGCGCCGCTCGGACGACTATGACGTGGTGCACTACCACGGCCACCTGCCCAACATCGCGTATTACCTGCCGGCGTCGCTGAACTTCATCCAGACCCGGCACGACCAGGGCAGCGACTGCCTGATCCACATCCGCTACAAGCGCGGCAAGATCTGCGTATCGACCAACCCCCTCGACTGCGCCGGCTGCCGGACATGGGAGCCGAACCCTCTGCAAAGGCTGGTCAGCGCGCTGGCGGTGATGCGCTATCGCGCCGAAGTCAGGCAGGGCTTCCTGCGCCACAAGACCGTGTTCGTGTCCGAGCTGCTGCAGCGTAACCTGGCACGCAGCCTGGGCGAGCGACGCTGGGGCGTCACCGTGCACAACTTCGTCGACACCGGCCGGCTGCAGCCGCTGCGGCTGCGCGCGCGCCCGCCAAGTGACGGCCGGCTGCGCGTCTTCATCGCCGCCAAGCTGTATCCGGCCAAGGGCGTCGAGGCCTTTCTCGACGCGCTCGCGGCGCGGCCCGACGCACAGCTGCAGGTCGAGGTGGCCGGCGACGGCGCCGACCAAGGCAGGCTCAGGGAGCGCTTTCCGGCGGTCTTCTTCCACGGGCTGCTCGATGCGCGCGATACCTTGCGCGTCGCCGCGCGCGCCGACGCGGTGGTCGTGCCGTCGGTCTGCGAGGAAGCCTGTCCGTCCACCGTGCTGGAAGCGCTCCTGCTCGGCAAGGCCGTATTTGCGCTGCAGCTCGGCGGCACGCCCGAACTGGCGGCCTACCAGTGCGGCCCCAACCAACTCAGGTTGTACGACAGCATGGCCGAACTGGTCGATGCGCTGCTTTCCTTCACGCCGCGGCCCGACTATCCGTTCGCACCGGCCACGCCCACCGGCCCGGCCGAGGCCGCCGGCCGCCTGCTGGCGCTGTACCGGCTGCCGCCGGGTGCGATCGCGCTGCAATGAGCCTGCCCGTGTTCTCCGTCATCACCTGCACGCGCAACAGCGAGCCGTGGCTGCAGGAGGCGATCGCGTCGGTGCTGATGCAGCGCGGCGTCGAGGTCGAGCTGATCTTCGTCGACGGCGGCTCGAATGACGGCACGCTGGCGCGCATACGCGCGCTGCAGCGGCCATACCGGCTGATCCTGAACGAGCGCAATGGCATCGGCGCGGCGATGAACGCCGGCATCGCCGCCGCGCAGGGCGACATCGTCGCCCACCTGCACTCGGACGATTTCTACCTGCGCGACGACACGCTGCTGTCGGTCGCGCGCGCAGCGCAGGCCAGCGGCTGCCGCTGGCTGTTCGGCCGCACGATGCGCTGCATCGACGGCCGGCTGCTGCCCGAGGGCTTTCGCGCGCCGCGCTTCAGCCGGCGGCGCCTGCTGCGCGGGAATTTCATTCCGCATCCGGCCACCTTCGTCGCGCGCGAGCTGCTGCAGCAGGCCGGCGGCTTCGACACGCGGCTGAAGTATGCGATGGACTATGACCTGTGGCTGCGCCTGTCGCTGATCGCCGAGCCGCTGCAGCTCGACGAGCCGCTGGCCGCCTTCCGCGAGCACGCCGGCAGCCTGTCCACGCGCGAGCGCAGCGCGGCCATGCGCGAAGACCTGCAGGTGCGGCTCGCACACGCCGGCGGCGGCCCGCTGGGGCGCACGCTGCACCGGCTGCGTTACCTGGTGCGCCGGCAGCGCGCGCGCCTGTCCCTGCCCGGAGCGACCCATGCATGACATCTCCCTGATCCTCGCGACCGTCGGCCGCACGGCCGAGCTGAACCGGCTGTTCGATTCGCTGGCGGCGCAGACCCTGCACCACTTCGACGTGATCGTGGTCGACCAGAACACCGACGAGCGCCTGCTCCCGCTGCTGCAGCGCGCGCGCAGCCTCGGCCTCGCGCTGCGGCACCTGAAGCATGCGCCGCCGAACCTCGCGCTGGCGCGCAATGCCGGCATTGCGGCGGCGCGCGGGCACTGGCTCGGCTTTCCGGACGACGACTGCTGGTACGAACCGCAGACGCTGGAGCGCATGCTGCTGCGCACGCTGCGGCGCGACCGCCCCTCGGGCGTCGTCGGGCGCTGGGTCGAGCAGGATCCGGCCCATGCGCCGGGCATGCTGAGCTGGCAGCGTTCTTCGCAATTTCGCGACCTGCCGGTCTCGTCGATCACGCTGTTCTTCGAGCGTGCGCTGCTGGAGCGGATCGGCGGCTTTGACGGCCGTCTCGGCGTCGGCCAGTGGTTCGGCGCCGGCGAGGAGACCGACATCGTGCTGCGCGCGCTGCGCGCCGGAGCGCGGCTGGCGTATGAGCCGGAAGTGCAGGTGCACCATCGCGCCGATCCGCCGCTGCCCGGTGCGGGCGCGGCGCTGCGCCGGGCGGCGCGGCTGCGCGCGCGCGGCGCCGGCGCACTGTACGCGAAGCACAGGCTGCCGGCCTGGGTGATCGCGCGCGGGCTGCTGTCGCCGCTGCTGAAATCGCTGCTCGCACCGCTGCCGAAGCCCGGCCTGCTGCATGGCGTGGCGATCGCGCACGGGCGGCTGCAGGGCTGGCTGCACTGGGCGCGCGCGCATCGTGCCGGCCATGACGGCCGCGCCGGCCAGTCCTGAACAGGGGGCAAGCCGGTGACACGCATTGCGCTCGTGACCAACACGCCGCCGCCGTATCGGGTGCCGATCTTCAACCGGCTCGCGCGCTGGCCCGGCGTCGATTTCCATGCGGTGTTCTGTTCGGCGCGCGAGCCGAACCGCGCATGGGACCTGCCGGCGATGCAGTTCGAGCGGCACTGGCTGCGCGAGCGCTTCGTCACCGTGCATGGCCGCTACATCCACCACAACCCGGACGTGGTGCCGCTGCTGGTGCGCTTGCGGCCGGACGTGGTCGTCACCGACGGCTTCAACCCGACCCACCTGTATGCGTTCCTGACCGCGCGCGCGCGGCGCTGGCCGCATGTGGCCATGACCGATGGCAGCTGGGAATCGGAGCGGGCGCTGTCGCTGGCGCACCGGCTGGTGCGCCGCTTCGTGTTCCGCGGCAGCGGCGCGTTCATTGCCGCGTCCGAGGGCGGCCAGCGGCTGTATCGCTCGTACGGCGTGCCGACGGAGCGCTGCTTCTTTTCCTGGCTGTGCATCGACAATCCGGTGTTCACGCCCACCGACGGCAAGGAGCGCCCCTTCGACTTCCTGTTCTGCGGGCGCATGGAGCCGGCCAAGGACCCGCTGTTCGCGCTCGCCGTCGCGCGCGAGGTTGCGGCGCGGCTGGGCCGGCGCACGCGGCTGCTGTATGTCGGCGCCGGCAGCCAGGATGCGGCGCTGCGGCAGGCGGCGGCCGGCTGCGCCGGGGTCGATGTGCATTTCCACGGCTTCGCGGCGCAGCACGCGCTGCCCGCGCTGTACCAGTCGGCGCGGCTGTTCCTGTTCCCGACCCACAATGATGTCTGGGGCATCGTCGCCAACGAAGCCTGCGCCGCCGGGCTGCCGGTGCTGGTGTCGCCGCATGCGGGCGTCGCGGGCGAGCTGGTGGTGGATGGCTGCAACGGCTATGTGCGCGATCTGCGCGTGCCGCTGTGGGCCGACGGCGCAGAGCGGTTGCTGTCCGACGATGCGCTCTGGCAGGCCTTCAGCGACGACAGCCTGCGCCGCGTGCGCCGCTATGACTTCGACAGCGCCGCGCAAGGCATCGTCGATGCCTGCGCCTGCGCGCTGCGCGAGCTGCCGCTGCCGCAGGGAGAGCGGGTGCGCGGCGGCCCATGAGCGGCCTGCGCGTGACGATCTCGGTGGATGACGGCCACCCGCTGGACCTGCGCTCGGCCGCGCTGCTGGCGCGGCACGGCTTGCGCGCCACGTTCTACCTGCCGCGCTCGAACCGCGAGGGGCCGCCGGTGCTGACCGACGTGCAGGCACGCATGCTGGCGCAGGGCTTCGAGCTCGGTTCGCATACGCTGTCCCACTGCTTTCTCACTCGCGTGGACGAGCGCCGCGCATGGCAGGAGATCAGCGCGGGCAAGCGCGCGCTGGAAGGCGGTGTCGGCCAGCCGGTGCAGGGCTTTTGCTATCCGGGCGGGCGCTACCGGCGGCTGCATGTGCGGCAGGTGCAGGCGGCGGGCTTTCGCTTTGCGCGCACCACGCAGAACCTGCGCATCGACGCCGGCGACCAGCCGTTCGAGATGCCGACCAGCGCGCAGTTCTATCCGCATCCGCGCACGGTATGGCTGCGCAATTTCCTGTCGCAGCGCGACTGGGCGCCGCGCGCGCCGGCCTTGCTGGCGCTGCTGCACGAAGCCGACTGGCTGCTGCGCCTGTACCGCCTGCTCGCGCTGGCCGAGGCGCGCGGCGGGCTGCTGCACCTGTGGTGGCACTCGCTCGACATCGAGCGACTCGGGCTGTGGAGCGCGCTGGATCGCTTGCTGGCCGCGATCGCGGCGCGGGTGCCGCCGCCGCAGCGGCTTGCCAATGGCGAGGTATTCAGCGCGGCCGCCATGCCGCCGCCGGCGGCTCAGCCTCCCCTGGCGGCCGGTCTGCCTGTGGCGCTGGCCCCGCGTGCTGCGCCGGATGCGCCGCAGCGTCCTTCCACACCATCAGGAAATAATGCGACTTGAAGCCGGCCAGCCGCACATGGCCGAGCTTCCAGACCGGCCGGCCGGGCAATACATCGACCATGGTCTTGATCGTCAGCGCGTCGTGCAGCTTCGCCTGGCGCTCCGGATACATCCAGCTTGCCAGCGGATGGCCCCGGTTCGGCGTCGACACGAAGATGCCGCGCCGCGCGATGCGCAGCAGCTCGCGCAGCAGCCGCACCTGCCGCTCGTGACTGCCGTAAGTCTCGATCAGCTCGTGGCAGGCGACCCAGTCGAACTCGCCGTCCTCGTAGGGCAGCCGCACGCGCTCGTGCGACGGCAGCTGCTCGGGTTCGCGCAGCTCCAGCCGCGACTGCCGCGCATCGTCGCCGCAGAACGCATCAAACGCCTGCGCGAGGCGCTGGCGGCAACGCTGCTGCGCGCGTGCGATCGGCTCGAATGGCATCGCTCCTCCGTGGGTCGTCAAACAGCGTCGATCTTGCCCGTGGCTCCGCATGCGCGCATTGCGTCCCCTCAGGGCGCGGGCTGCGGCGCGGGGCTTCAATCGAGGCATCGTCACGGCCACGGAGAGCTTCGCGCATGACATCGTCGACCTTGCTGGGCACGCGCATCGACGCGATCTCCTGGGAACAGGCGATCGGCCGCATCCTGCGCTGGGCGCAAGCCGGCAGCTCGCGGATGGTCTGCCTGTGCAATGTGCATTCACTGGTCAGCGCGCGGCGCGATCCCGCGCTGGCGGCGGCGCTCGCGCTGTCGGACATGAATTCGCCGGACGGCGCGCCGCTGGCCTGGCTGATGCGGCGGCAGGGCTGGCCCGAACAGCAGCGGCTGTCCGGCCCGGACCTGATGTGGCGGCTGCTGGCCGAGGCCGAGCGGCTGCAGCTGCCGGTGTTCCTGCTCGGCGGCACGGCGGCCACGCTGGAGCGGTTGCAGGCGAATGCGCTTGCCGCATTTGCGCGGCTGCCGCTGGCCGGCAGCCTGTCGCCGCCGTTCCGCGCACTGGACGACGAGGACAACGACGGCATCGCGGCGGCGGTGCATGACAGCGGCGCGCGCATCGTGCTGGTCGGGCTGGGCTGCCCGAAGCAGGAAAAATGGATGGCGTCGCAGCGCGGCAGGCTACGCGCGGTGATGCTCGGCGTCGGCGCCGCCTTCGACTATCACGCCGGCGTGCTGCCGCGCGCGCCGCTGGCCTGGCAGCGGCTCGGACTCGAATGGCTGTACCGGCTCGCCCAGGAACCGCTGCGGCTGGCCTCACGCTACCTGCTGACCAATACGCTGTTCCTGCTGTCGCTACCGCGCGAGCTGTGGCGCCGCCCGCCGGGCGGGGCCCGCTGAGGGCTCCGGGCCGTCCGCGACCCCGGTCGCCGGCCCGGCGGCGGCGGGCTTGCCTGCGCGAGGCGCGGCCGCATCGTCGCCGCTGCCCAGTCCCGTGGTCCACTGGTCGAAGGCCAGCGCCCCCAGTCCCTCGATGTCGGCAAAGTGACGCGGCGCATCGCGGTAGCGGTTGCCGAAGAACTGCGCGAAGCGACCGACATGCGCGCCGCCATGATGGCTCCACAGCCGGTAGACCGGCACTTCGCCGGCCGACACGAAGCGATTGCGCAGCACGCGGTTGCCCGCTATCGCCGGAAAGTCCGCCGTCTCGTTGAACAGGATGTGCTGGCGCTGGCTGTTGATGAAGGCATTGCCGGCGATCTCGTTGTCGAAGCCATTGTGCAGCTGCATGCCGCCCGGGTTGTCGACCAGCTCGTTGCCGCGCACGCGCACGCCGTTGGCGAAGTCGTCGAGGTAGATGCCGTAGGCGCTGCGGCCGCCGAGCCGGCGGATGCGGTTGTTCTCGATGGTCACATGCAGCGGCTTGCGGTCGCGCGCGAAGGTATAGATGCCGCCGCAATCGTCGAGGCGCTGGCAGGCGCGCACGATGTCGTTGTCACGCACCAGCGCGTCGCGGAACACGCGGATGCCAAGGTAGCCGGCATTGCGTATCCGGTTGCGCTGGACGATCACCCGCTGCGCCTGCTCGAACACGATCGCGCCGCGCGAACGGCGCGGCATGCCGAGCATGCCGATGTCGTCGAAGCGGCTGTCGAGCACCTGCACGTCGCGCACCTCGTCGGGCGCGCGCAGGCCGTCCTGCACGCTGCCGCGCACGACCACGCGCAGCACGCGCATGTCGCTGCCGGCCATGATCGCGGCTTCGCCGCTGTTCTCGATCAGCGCGTCGCTGAGGTGCAGGCCGCGGCTGCCGCTGGCATCGACGCCCAGCGCGGCGCCGAAGATGCGCACCGACTCGATGCGCACGCCGTGCGAATCGCGCGCATCGATCGCCCTTGCGCGCGCGGACGCCCACACCCGATCCTGCGGCGAGCGCCCGTCCGGCGGCCACAGGTAGAGCTTGCCGGCTTCGTGAACCCATTCGCCGGGCGTATCCAGCATCCAGCGCTTGCCCTCGACATAGAACTCGGTGTCGGCCAGCAGGCCGAACGCATCGTCGCCGCCGGGAGCAAGGAAGGCGGTCTGGCCGTCGTAGCGTTCGACGGCGCGCGCTTCGATCAGCCAGTCGGCGGCGCGCCAGACCAGGGTCGCGCCTTCGAGGTCGGCCGACGGCAGCCGGACGCGCAGCTGGCCCGGTTGCCGGCTCTCGCCGCGCAGCCAGGTACCGGCAGTGTTGGGATAGTGCGCCTGCGGCAGGAAGCGGCTGCCAAGCTGAAGCTGCGCCGGCACGAAGCCGATGTCGGCGATCCAGACCGCGGGCTGGCGCGCATCGCGCCGCCAGCCGCCGACCGGCAAAGCCGGTGTCAGCGACGCCCGGCCGCAGTCGCCGAGCGTGCGCACGGTCACGTCGCGCAGGCCGGCCAGCTTCAGCTCGCCGACGTAGGTGCGGCCGCAATCGAGCTCGATGACATCGCCGTCCTGCAGCGCCGGCGGCAGCGGCAGCACCGCGTCCTGGTTCGCGTGCGTGTGCGGTGGCGCGGCCAGCAGCAGCAGGAAGATCAGTCGTCGCATACGGGTCGGCAGAAGGAAGTCATCGTCTGCGACAGCGTGCCGGACGATCACCTCGGTTGCCCTGATCCGCACCAAGGCGCAGGCGCCGGCCCGGCCTGCGCGGTCAAGCCCGGGCCATCGCGGCGCATGGCCATGAAAAAAGG
>CAZTIF010000045.1:0-24454 GCA_964613635.1 uncultured Bifidobacterium sp.
CGTTGAGCGCCTTGGCGTGCTTGATGATGCCGCCGATGTAGTACAGCGCGAACTCGGACAGGCCGGCGTAGCCGTCGCCTGCGAACAGGTTCTTGCCATCCTTCCAGACCGACTGGTGCACGTGCATGCCCGAGCCGTTGTCGCCGACGATGGGCTTCGGCATGAAGGTCGCGGTCTTGCCGTAGGTGTGCGCGACGTTCCAGATCACGTACTTCTGCAGCTGCGTCCAGTCGGCGCGCTCGACCAGCGTCGAGAAGCGGGTGCCGAGTTCGTTCTGGCCGGCGCCGGCCACTTCATGGTGGTGCACTTCAACCGGGATGCCGAGCGATTCCAGCACCAGGCACATTTCCGAGCGCATATCCTGGAAGCTGTCGACCGGCGGAACCGGGAAGTAGCCGCCCTTGACGGCCGGACGATGGCCGGTGTTGCCGCCTTCGATCTTCGAGCCGGTCGACCAGGAAGCCTCTTCCGAGTCGATCTTCACGAAGCAGCCCGACATGTCGACGTTCCAGCGCACGCTGTCGAAGATGAAGAATTCGGGTTCCGGACCGAAGTAGGCGGTATCGCCCAGGCCCGATGCTTTCAGATAGGCTTCGGCGCGCTTGGCGATCGAGCGCGGATCGCGGTCATAGCCCTTGCCGTCGCCCGGCTCGATGACGTCACACTGCATGAGCAGCGTGGTCTCTTCCATGAACGGGTCGATGTTGGCGGTGTTCGGGTCCGGCATCAGCAGCATGTCGGATGCTTCGATGCCCTTCCAGCCGGCGATCGACGAACCGTCGAACGCGTGGCCCGACTCGAATTTGTCCATATCGAAGTGGGACACCGGAACGGTCACGTGCTGTTCCTTGCCACGGGTGTCGGTGAAACGGAAGTCGACGAATTTGACTTCATTTTCTTTCACAAGCTTCAATACATCTGCGGCCGACTTTGCCATGTAAATCTCCTGGAGGTTGCGGTATTTGGTTGCTGAATGTTCGGGCTTGCCTTCGGCAGACTCGGCGCAAGCCGGAAGACTGCGCAACGTGTGACTTTGGGGTACCGGAACTCGGCAGCGGATGTTAGCAGATTCCATGCCATCAACCACCCCTTTTGTGCTTGAGTTGGCTCAGAAAACGGCAACCGAAACTTCGAATTGGAACAAGAACTTGCCGAATCGAAGTCCGCTCCGGGCGTGCGGGATGGTTGCGCAGACAAGATCCCAAAACGGTGCGTTTTTAGCGTTTCGCACTCCAACAGTGCACTCCCCGACCCAGTGCACCAGATTGGCTCTTTTCGAGTCGTGATGAAATTCATCCGCAAATCCGGACAACCCGCGTCCTATAATGCCCATTCCACAAGATAAAGACACGATCATGCCCGAAATGACCGACATCCTGAACAGCGCCCGCGAGCGCAAGGCAAGTTCGTCGCTGCCTTACGCCGGAGCCGTCACGCCCGATGAAGCGTTCGCGCTGCTGAAGGGCGATCCTCGCATCAAGCTGGTTGATGTGCGCACGCAGGCCGAACGTGACTGGGTAGGCAGGGTGGACCTGCCGGAGGGACAGCATTGCGCGGTCCAGTGGACCCTGTATCCGGGCGGCGCAAAGAACCCCGAATTCCTGCAGCAGCTGGCCGCTTGTGCGGGGCCGGACGACGTGCTGCTGTTCCTCTGCCGCTCCGGCGTGCGCTCGCGCTATGCAGCCGAGGTCGCCACCGTCAACGGCTACCGGAATTGCTTCGACATCCTCGAGGGTTTCGAGGGCGACCGTGACGATGCCGGCCATCGCAAGACGCTCGGCGGCTGGTGCCGGGCCGGACTGCCCTGGGTGGGGGCCTGAGCCGCCCGGCTCAGGCAGAACCCGCCAGCCACTCGATGCGCTTGCGCACGAAATCGATGTGGCTGCGCAGGCCGTACAGCTCTTCTGCAAACGACAGCGGCACGACCAGGCGGTTGACGCGACGCTCGATGTCGCCGAGGCGCCTGACCTGGTCTTCATAGACCTGCCGTCGCTGTTCGGGGGCGGCGTCCTCGACCGCCTCCTCGACGCTGCGCAACTGCCCGTACCAGCGGTAGATGCGCGAGCGCACCTTCCACACATACAGCGGCGGCACCACGCGCGACAGCGGCAGCAGCAGCGCGCCGAGCGCCACAATCACCAGCCACATGCGACCGAGGAAATTCGCCAGCCAGAACGGCAGGTAACGCTGCAACAGCGGCGGACCGTCGCGATAGTACTTCTCGGCCGCCGATGCGACCGGAATCTCGGAGTAATCGGCGGTGGGGAACTCGCCGCGCCGCTGGAACCAGCCGGGCGTGCCGTGGATCTCGGCCGCAGCCTGGACGAGCAGATCCACCAGTGCAGGATGCAGGCCTTCGCGGGCGACCAAGGTGGCTGTCGGCGCGATCAGCTGATAGGCGCGCGAAGGAATGTCGCGGCCAAGGTCGACGATGCCCCGCGGCAGCCGCACGGCAGTCAGTGAGGCGAAACGGCGCGCGTAGGCCTCGGCCTGCGTGAATCCGAACAGCCGGATCCCGGGCGTCTGCAGCAGCATCTGGATCAGCAAGGCCTCGGCCGACGAACTGAAGACCATGCCGTCGATCTTCCCGCTCAGCAGCGCCATCGTGGCCGGCGTGTTTTCCATCGTCGTCAGCTTCAGGTCGTCCTGCGCGATGCCGTTCGCGTCGAGGATCTTGGCGAACAGCTGCGGCACGCCGGTGCCATCGGGGCCGACATTGATGCGCAGGCCGCGCAGGTCGCGCACGCTGCGAAGCTTCACGCGATCGCGATGGAACAGCCAGACCGGTTCGACGAACAGGCTGCCGAGCGACACCAGCCCATGCTGCTCGGCGAGCTGCAGCGAAGTCGAACCGCTCTGGACGAAAGCGATGTCCACCTCCGACGCAGGGTCCTGCAAGCGCTGCAGGTTTTCCATCGACCCTTCCGAACGCTTCAGCCTGACCGTGATGCCCTGCCGCGCGAGGATCGCCGCATAGCGCTTGCCCAGCACCTCGTACGCGCTGTTCTCCTGCCCGGTGGACAGCGTCACCACCTTCGGCGGCGTGGGATCGACCATCCGGTAGGCCAGGTAGCCGAGCGCGACCACGAGTATCAGCGCCGGCCCGAAGGTGGTCAGCAGGTCGCGCAGCGACAATGCCTTGAAGTTATGGAATTTGGGCATGGTTCGGATAATTGGCAGCTTTCCGAACGATGCCAAATTAACAGCGTGCGCGCAAGCAAACTTGCATGGCGACTGCCGCTGCCGTCAGCGGAAGCCCGCCGGGGGCGGCGGCAGCCACCCGTGTCCCGGCAAGGCGTCAGGGCCGCGTGGCCCGGCTAGACTTCGTCGTCGAGCACCGGTTCGCGCCTGTGCAGCGCGCGCCCGTCGACGGACAGGAAGCTCTCCGCGATGCCGAACCACGCCTCGGTCGGCATCACGCGCTCCGCGATCTGCACCAGTTCATCCTCGTGCGCAAGGCGCCGGTAGAAATGCGCGCAACACTGCTCCAGCGATGCACAGATCTCGTCGACCACCGCCGCGCCATTGCGCAGCGCCTGCTGCAGTTTGCCCTGCAACGCGCGCAGCAGCGACAGGCTGGTCGCGCTCAGCCGCTCGAGCTCGTCGAGCAGCGTATCGGCCTCGTGCGTGAATTTGCGCAATGCGGGTATGACGAACACCTCCATCTTGCGCTGGTGGCAGAACTGTTCGAACTGGTCGAGGCGCGTCAGCATCGCATCGAAATCGATGCTGCCGGCCGTCTTGATATTCCTGATCCCGCTCAGGATGTATTGCTGGATCGACGAAAACGTCCAGCGCGCCCTGTTCTGCTCAATCTTCAGGGCTATGATCGAGTAAGTCGCAGTCAGCATGTTCGTTCCCGAAAATAAAATGAACCTCGTTGTCCACGCGCTTGCGCGTGCCCTTTGACCGATCGGGGAAGGTGTCGCGGCGGTCGCCGCAATGACGAAGTTAGTTTATTAAAGCGGCAAGAACGTTCACTTGAGCGCCCGCAAAATTTTATTGACGCTCCGGAATGCCGGCAGGCTGATGGCGATGAAACAGCAGGCTACGAGCGAACCGGACGCTGCCGGCTCGCTCAATTCTCCGGTGATCAGCCGACCTTCACCGCGTGTTCGCGGGTCGCGTGGAAGGTCACGCCGGGCCAGCGCTCCTGCACCAGCTTCAGGTTGACGGCCGAGCTGGCCAGATACGCGAGGTTGCCCGCCGCGTCGTGCGCGAGATACGCACCGGCCGACGACCTCTCGAAATCGGCGAGCATCTTGCGGTCGTCGCAGGAGACCCAGCGCGCGGTGTTGATGCTGGTGCCTTCGAATACTGCATCGACGCCGTATTCGTTCAGCAGCCGGCTGGCCACCACCTCGAACTGCAGCACGCCGACCGCACCGAGGATCAGGTCGGCACCGGTGACTGGTTTGAACACCTGCACCGCGCCTTCTTCACCGAGCTGCTGCAGCCCCTTGTGCAGCTGCTTGATCTTCAGCGGATTGCGGATGCGCACCATGCGGAAGAAGTCCGGCGCAAAATACGGAATGCCGGTGAACTGCAGCAGTTCGCCCTCGGAGAAGCTGTCGCCGATCTGCATGTTGCCGTGGTTCGGCAGACCGATGATGTCACCGGCATAGGCCTCTTCCACCTGCTCGCGCGACGACGCCATGAAGGTCACCACCGACGACACCTTGATGTCGCGGCCCATGCGCAGGTGGCGGATCTTCATGCCGCGCTCGAAGCGTCCCGAGCAGACGCGCAGGAAGGCGATGCGATCGCGATGCGCCGGGTCCATGTTGGCCTGGATCTTGAAGACAAAACCGGAGAACGCCGGTTCATCCGGCCCGACATGGCGCACCGAGGCATCGCGCGCGCGCGGCGGCTGCGCCCAGTCGAGCAGCGCGTCGAGGATCTCGCGCACGCCGAAGTTGTTGATCGCGGAGCCGAAGAAGACCGGCGTCTGCTTCCCCGCGAGGAAGGCATCGAGCTCGAACGGATGCGATGCGCCGTGCACCAGTTCGACTTCCATCTTCAGCTGCTCGATCTCGAGCGGGAACATCTCGGTCAGGCGCGGATTGTCGATGCCCTTGATGACCTCGAACGACTGGTCGGCGCGCTCATTGCCCGGCACGAACAACAGGATCTCGTCGCGCAGCAGGTGGTAGACGCCGCGGAAGTTCTTGCCCATGCCGATCGGCCACGTCACCGGCGCGCACTGTATGCCCAGCACGGACTCGACTTCGTCGAGCAATTCGAGCGGGTCGCGCGTCTCGCGGTCCATCTTGTTCATGAACGTGATGATCGGCGTATCGCGCATGCGGCAGACGTTCAGCAGCTTGATCGTCTGCGCCTCCACGCCCTTGGCCGCATCGATCACCATCAGCGCCGAGTCGACTGCCGTCAGCACGCGATAGGTATCTTCGGAGAAGTCCTGGTGCCCCGGCGTGTCGAGCAGGTTGACCACGTGTTCGCGGTACTCGAACTGCATCACCGAGCTGGCGACCGAAATGCCGCGCTGCTTCTCGATCTCCATCCAGTCCGAGGTCGCATGGCGGCCGCTCTTGCGCGCCTTCACCGTACCCGCCAGCTGGATCGCGCCGGAGAACAGCAGCAGCTTTTCGGTCAGCGTCGTTTTACCGGCGTCGGGGTGGGAAATGATCGCAAAGGTCCGGCGGCGTGCGACTTCCTGCGCGATCTGCTCGCGCGACACCGACCGCGTGACGGCGACTTCGGCGTTGTCGGTGGTTTCGGATGGGCTGGACATGGCTGGCGGGGAAAAAGTTCAAGAGTCTAGCGGCTTTGGCAGACCAAGTCTAACCGCGGCCCGGCGTCACGTGCGCATTGTCAGGCCGGCATCGTGCCGCCCCGCAGGGCGGCTTGAGCGAGATGCGCCGGCCAGGGCCACCGGCTGAACTTCAGCGTCCGCAACCGTCCAATTTTCAGCATAGCCCACGGGAGCGCCGATTGAAGCGGAAAGCGACGGACAGTACGGCATGGACAGAATGGCATGAAGGCATACCCGCATTTGCGGGCGCGACGCTCGAGGCGCTGTATGGCAGCCTGTACTCATCGCTGCCGCAACTGTCGCTCGGGAATCTCGACAAGGTCAGCACCTACTTCGCCGGCACGGACGAAGAGCCACAGGCACTGTTCCTGTACAAACGCGACGGCCGCCGTGTGCGCGTGGTCAACGAAGGCATGCCGCTGGCCGCCGCCGACGCGACGCGCTTTGCGTCATTGCTGTTCCAGCGCTTCCGGGATACCGACCGGGTCGCATTCCATGCGGTTGAGCTGCTCGACCAGCCAGCCGGCGCGACCGCGCTCCGGTTCACGCTGAACGAGGACATCGTGATCGACCTGCCCGGCAGCGAGGCCGCTTACCTTGCCAGCCTGGGCAAGTCGACCCGCAAATCGCTGCGGCAAAGCCTGGCGCGCACGCCGGGCCTCACGCACCGCGTGCTGCCCGGCCCTGCCGTCGATGCACGGCTGGTCGATGAACTCGTCGGCTTCAACCATGCCCGGCTGGCGGCGAAACAGCGCACTTCAGCGCTGGACCGGGTGGCCGCCCGCCAGCTGCTGATGCTGATCCGCGCGTGCGGCATGGCGGGCGTCGCCTACCTCGACGGCCGGCTGTGCGGCGGCACGCTCGCGTGCCGCTTTGGCGATGATGTGTATTCGCTGGTGAATGCGCACGATCCCGCCTTCGACCATCTGGGCATGGGCAACCTCGGTCGCCACCTGATGATCGGCGCGGCAATCGAAGCCGGCGCGCGGCGCTTCCATCTGCTTGGCGGGGGTTTCAGCAGCAAGCGCAACTGCGGCGCGAGGCGGCAGTCCCTGCAGACCCTGCTCGTCTACCGCAGCCGGTGGCGGATGCTCACCGACCTGCCGCAGCTCGCGGTGCTGGCACTGCGAGAGCTGCGCTATCGCTGCGGCGTGGCGCTCGACGAAAGCGCAACGGCCTTGCCGAAGCATGGCACGCAGCGCAGCCTGCCGTCGCTGCTACGATGGCTGCTTCGATCGCTGCTCGCAACGGCACGCCAGCTCAAACAGCGCCTGCGCAGCGCGGTGGCTGCGGCGCGCTGAGGCGAACGGTGGTCGTGAGGGGACAGCCCGAAGGAAAACCCTGAAAGCACGCCCCCTGAAAGCAGCGCCGTCTCCGCCCTCAATCCTGCGCGGACGAATCGGACGCCACCAGCAAGCTGCAGCGCAGTTTCTCCACCAGCAGCGTATCGGTGCTGCCGCGCCACCAGCGCAAGGCCAGCGGCTTGTGGCGCGAATGGCCGACGATGACCAGCTCGACCTTCAGCTCGCTGGCGAGTTCCTCGATGACCGACACCGGCTCACCCACCTCGAGATGCGGGGTCACGGACAGGCCGCCGCCGGCCAGCATCGCCGCCCCCGCTTCGAGCTCTTTCTCCATTCTTTCCCGCTCGCTGGCCAGCCCCTCCTCGACGCTCAGCACCGCTGCAGCGGCAAACTCGCCGACCAGCAGGTAAGGCGGCGGGCTGACCACGGCCAGCAGGTGCACGGAGGTCGTTGCGGGCAACGACAAGCGCAGACATTCACGCAGCGCCACCTGGCTTTCAGGGGTGCCGTTGTAGGCAACAAGGATTTGCTTGTACATGCAGGCCTCCGTCAGGAATGCCCGAGTATACGGTGGCAACCCGGCCCGAAAGCCAGCATTTGTTCACAGAATCGGTGGACAGCCCTGTGGACAAACTGCTGGAATACCAGACAAGTCATTGAATTTATTCTACTTTCCAAGCTTGACCGAAATCAGGCAGCGACTGGAAAACTGCCGGGCAGTGTGGAATCCTTCAGGCGAAAAAAAACCCGACGAAGCTTGCGCCTGTCGGGTTCAAATCCATCCTTTGTAGAAGGCTGGAGGAGACGGGATGAACTATAGCAATCGCATCACCGTCCGTCCGCTTTCGATTTGTGATGCCAGATATACGAAAGGCTTATTGCATTCCAAGAAAAATAGCCTGAAATCAATATGTCATCTTTTCGAGCCAAAACAGTGCGTCCGGCCCGAAAAAAACGAACCCGCCAGGCTTGCGCGTGGCGGGTTCTGGTCTCCTCTCGCTCTTCCGGCGACAGATTTTTTGGTAAGGCGGGCGCATGATGCACCGTTATTCAATACCTGTCATCATGCGCCGCAACATCCTGATAAGCCATTGTTTTCCAATGATTATTTGAACAAAAACTAATAACCGGCGAGTCATTTCCCCGATATTTCGCCGGCTTGTCGTGCGGTTCCGGATTGATCGCCCGGACACCGCCGGCGCGCGCATCAAAAAAGTGCGCGCCCCGGAGGCGGACCGTCAGCTTCGATCACCGCCGCCGGCGTATCGAGCCGGCAAGCTCAGTAGGTTTCGACGTGGAAGCGTCCTTCGGCCACCATGCGCGCATGCAGCGCGGTCCAGTCGATGCCGGCCGCAATGCTGATGTCACGCAGCGCGTCCATCACACCGGCCTCCATGCCCTTCAGGCCGCAGACGTACAGATAGATATCGCCCTTCAGCAGCTCAGCCACCGCCGGCCCGGCCTCTCGTAGCTTGTCCTGCACATAAGTCTTCGCCTCGCCATCGACCCGCGAGAATGCGAGGTGCATGTCGATGAAGCTCGGCGGCAGCTTCAGCAGCGGACCGAAATACGGCAGCTCGCCCGGACGGCGCGCGCCGAAGAACAGCATCAGTTTGCCATCGACCGGCTTGCCCTGCACCATCAGCCGGCGACGGTATTCCGTCATCGCGCGCATCGGCGCCGCGCCGGTGCCGGTGCAGATCATCAGCAGGTTCGATCCCGGATGGTTCGGCATCAGGTAGTTGCTGCCGAACGGGCCGGTGACCTGCACCGTGTCGCCCTTTTGCAGATCGCACAGATAGTTCGATGCGACGCCGCGGACCGCCTGTCCTTCATGGTCGGCCACCACCCGCTTCACCGTCAGCGACAGATTGTTGTAGCCGGCCCGCTCGCCGTCGCGCGGACTGGCGACCGAATACATGCGCAGGTAATGCGGCTTGCCCGACGCATCGGTGCCCGGCGGGATGACGCCGATGCTCTGGCCTTCCAGCACCGGGAAAAACTGATTGCCGAAATCCAGCACGATGTGGCGAATGTCGCTGTCGGCATCGGCGTCGGTCAGGCGGTAATTCCCGGCCACGGTCGCCGTGACCGGTTTTTTGATGTCATACAGGTTCAGGTAGGGATGCGCGGCCGACCAGGGCGCATCCGGCGAGCTGGCCGACACCGCCGCATTGTGCTGTGGCGCATCGTCGGCCGGAGCGGCCGGCATGGCGGCCAGCGCGTCGGCGGCCACTTCCTGCTGCTCCGGCAGTTCGTCCCAGGTGAACTGCTCGGCCACGCTGTACGCGGTGGCTTTCGGCACGTTGCGCCAGTTGTCGATCGACCCGGTGGGGCATGGCGGCACGCAGGCGTTGCAACCGTTGCAGATGTCCGGATCAACGACGTAATTGCGATCGTCATGCGTGATCGCACCGATCGGACAGGTGTCCTCGCAGGTGTTGCAGCGTATGCAGACCTCGGGGTCGATCAGGTGCTGACGAATCAGCACCTCGGTTTCCGGCGCGCCCATGCCCACTCCCGATCAGTTGAACCGCACGTAGTCGAAATCGACCGGCTGGCGGTTGATGCCCACGGCAGGCGGCGCGATCCAGTTCGCCATCTTGCCCGGCTCGACCACGCGGCCCATCAGCGATGCCACATAGGCGCGGTCCTCTTCGGTCGGCAGCCAGTTGCGCACATTCGCCTGCCACTCGGCTTCGGAGATCACGCGGCCGTCCGGCGCGACGCGGATGCCGGCAAAGGTGCCGATGTGCCGGTTGAACGCCTTGTGCGGCGCCTGCAGGCGGAACGCAAAGCCGGCCTTTTCGATGACCTTGTTCCAGCGACCGATGCCGGCGACCGAGTCCTTGATGTAGTCGTCGCGCAGCACTTCGTTCAGCGAGTTCAGCATCGGCACTTCCTTCTCGACCAGCTTGTCGCCCTGCACTTCGAGGATCTTGTAGTGCTCGCCCTTGAGCTGGTGGTCGTCGGTGCGCTTGGTCTCCTCGTAACGGCCCTTCAGGCCCGACGCGTAGAAGGTCGCCGCATTGGACGACTGGTCGGCGCCGAACAGGTCGATGGTCACGCTGAAGTGGAAATTCAGGTAGCGCTGGATGGTCGGCAGGTCGATCACGCCGTGCTGGCGCAGCACGGCCGGATCGTCAGTGCCGACCTGCTTCATCACTTCGCAGGTACGCTGGATCGTGCGCGACACACCCGACTCGCCGACGAACATGTGGTGCGCTTCTTCGGTCAGCATGAAGCGGCAGGTGCGCGACAGCGGATCGAAGCCCGACTCGGCCAGCGCGCACAGCTGGAACTTGCCGTCGCGGTCGGTGAAGTAGGTAAACATGTAGAACGCGAGCCAGTCCGGCGTCTCTTCGTTGAACGCCTGCAGGATGCGCGGATTGTCCTGCGAACCGGAATTCCGGTGCAGCAGTGCCTCGGCTTCTTCGCGGCCATCGCGGCCAAAATACTTGTGCAGCAGGTAGACCATCGCCCACAGGTGACGGCCCTCTTCCACATTGATCTGGAACAGGTTGCGCAGGTCGTACTGCGAAGGCGCGGTCAGGCCGAGGTGACGCTGCTGCTCGACCGACGCCGGCTCGGTATCGCCCTGCGTGACGATGATGCGGCGCAGGTTGGCGCGATGCTCGCCGGGCACGTCCTGCCAGGCTGCCTCGCCCTTGTGCTCGCCGAAGTTCACCTTGCGATCGCCATCCTGCGCGGCAAGGAAAATGCCCCAGCGATAATCCGGCATCTTCACATGGCCAAACTGCGCCCAGCCATCCGGCGTGGTGCTGATCGCAGTGCGCAGATAGACGTCGAAATTCTGCGAGCCGTTCGGGCCCATGTCCTGCCACCATTGCAGGTAGTTCGGCTGCCAGTGCTCGAGCGCGCGTTGCAACGCACGGTCTTCCGACAGGTTCACGTTGTTCGGGATTTTTTCGCTGTAGTTGATTGAGCTCACGGTGTCTCCTCTCGAGGCTGGCCGATGTTGTGGGGGGATTGTTTTTTTAAACTCTGTCGAAGTCGAACTTCGCCTTGTTGCCGCTGCCGTAGACCTTCAGCGCGCCGAGCTCGCCGACGGCGTTCGGACGGTTGAAGATCCAGTTCTGCCAGGCTGACAGGCGGCCGAACACGCGCGTCGCCATGTTCTCCTTGCCGTTGAAGCGCAGGTTGGCTTCCATGCCGGTCAGCGCGTCCGGCGACATGCTTGCGCGCTCTTCCAGCGCAAGGCGAATCTCGTCGGCCCAGTCGATGTCGTCCGGGTTCGCCGTGATCAGGCCGAGCGCCATCGCCGCATCCGCGTCGAGCCGCTCGCCGGCCTTCGCCGTCAGCGCAGCCAGTTGCGCTTCGTCGTCATAGAAGCGGCGCGCCAGCCGCGACTGGCCGGTGACCATCGGCAGCTGGCCGAAATTCATTGCCGACAGCGTCAGCGTCGGCGCGGCGTCGGGCGCGTCCGGCAGCGCCAGCATGTAGCTGCGGTCGGCCGCGAAGGCCAGCTCGGCCAGCGTGCCGGCGAAGCACGAGCCTTCGTCGATCAGTGCGAACAGGCTGCGCGAGGACACGTCGATGCGCGCAAAGGTGCGGCGGATCAGGCCGATGGTTTCGCGCACCAGCCAGTGCGATGCATGCGCCGCCAGCACCGCGTCGCTGGCGAGCACGGCCTGTGCGTCGCCGGCCGTCTTCAGCAGCCAGGTGCCGATCTCGGTTTCATTGGTGCGCAGGTGCAGGATCGCGTCGTCCAGTTCGCGCGCCATCTGCAGCGGCCACCAGTTCACGCCGGCCGCCTCGATGCCGGCGATGTCCGTCGGCTGCGCCGCCGCCGGCGCGCTGACCGTGATCGTCGCATTGCGCGCACTGCGGTCGATCGCGACCGTCACGAAGCCGTAGCTCACGCCGGCGTCGGTGAACTCGCGCTGCAGCGGCGTCAGCTGCACGCCCTGCGCCGCGGCCGGCCGGTCGCTCTGCGCGGCCAGTTGCAGCGCGCGCTCGCGCACTGCCTGTGCGAACTGCGCGGGCTTGGCGATCTCGTCAACCAGCTTCCAGTCCTTCGCGCGCTGGCCGCGCACACCCTCGGAGGTGGTGCAGAAAATGTCCGCATGGTCATGCCGTACCTTGCGCTTGTCCGTCAGGCGCGTCAGGCCGCCGGTGCCGGGCAGCACGCCCAGCAGCGGCACTTCCGGCAGGCTGACCGACGACGAACGGTCGTCGATCAGCAGGATCTCGTCACAAGCGGCAGCCAGCTCGTAGCCACCGCCGGCGCAGGCGCCGTTCACCGCCGCGAGGAACTTCAGGCCGGAGTGCTGGCTGGAATCCTCGAGGCCGTTGCGCGTCTCGTTGGTGAATTTGCAGAAGTTGACCTTCCACGCATGCGAGGACTTGCCGAGCATGAAGATGTTCGCGCCCGAGCAGAAGATGCGGTCGCGCCCGCTGGTGACGATCACCGTGTGCACTTCCGGATGCTCGAAGCGGATGCGCTGCACCGCGTCGTGCAGCTCGATATCGACGCCGAGGTCATACGAATTCAGCTTCAGCTTGTAGCCATCGCGCAGGCCGCCATCCTCATCGACGGTCATGGTCAGCGTGGCAACCGGGCCATCGGTTGCCAGCGTCCAGTGCCGGTATTTGTCAGGGGAGGTCTGGTAATCGACAACGATAGGGGCGCTCATGGGTCTCCTGATGCAATATGCTGCAAGCGTTTAGTGTTGACGCACTATATTGCATGTTTCCGATTGCGTCAATGCACTGAAATATTTGCCGGCCTGAAACGGCCGCTCAGGCCGGTACCTGCTCCAGCAGGCGGGAAAACGCCCGCTCGGCCGGCATGTCGCTGGTGTCGAAGGTCTTGTCGGCCTTCGAATAGAACTGCGCGCGGCTCTCGAGGATGCGCTTGAGGTCATCCATCGCCTCGCGGTTGCCCGACATCGGGCGGCGATCCCCCTGCGCCAGCACGCGGCTCATGTGCTCTTCGGGCGAGGCCTTCAGCCACACGGTATAGCAATGCGTCAGCAGCAGGTTGAAGGTGCCCGGCTCGGACACGATGCCGCCGGGCGTGGCGATCACCACGCGCGCATGCGCACGGATCACTTCCTCCAGCGCGCGCTGTTCATAGCGCCGGTAGGCCGTCTGCCCGTACAGCGAATGGATCTCGTCGATGCTGCAGCCGGCCAGCATCTCGATCTGCGCCGACAGCTCGATGAAAGGCACGCCCAGCGTCTGCGCCAGCTTGCGCCCCAGGCTGGATTTGCCGGCGCCGCGCAGCCCGATCAGCGCGATGCGCTGCCGACGCGTCGCCTCGCTGGCGGGCTTGTCGAACAGCTCGCCCAGCGCGGCGCGTGCGCGCGCCAGTTCCTCGTCGCTGCGCCCGCGCAGGATCTCGCGGATCATCAGCCAGTCCGGCGACGACGCGGTCTCGTCGCCCGTCATCTCGGCCAGCGAGCAGTTCAGCACCGTGCACAACTGCCGCAGGAACTGTATCGATGCATTGCCGACGCCGGTCTCGACGTTGGCCACGTGCCGCTCCGATACGTCGGCCAGCATCGCCAGCGCCTTGCGCGTGAGCCCGCGACGCGCGCGCAGCAGCCGGACACGTTCGCCTAGCGCGGTCAGGAAGGGGTCTTTCTCCGGTATTGCCTGATCTGGGGTGGACATGGGATCACTCAGGTCGCCTGCCTTGACGCAGGCAAGATATTGCATTTACACTCGACGGCACATGCATTATAGATTCACACACTAAAAATACCAAAGCGCCGCCAGTGCGCACCGGGGGAGACCGATTTGGAAGTACAGACCTTCCAGGCCCTGATCGCGGGCCTGACCGCCGATATTGCCGGCCGCCCGCTGGACGCCGCGCTGGCCGACCACCTGAACACCCGGCACGGGCCCGGCAGCGACAGCTACCGCGAGATCTTCGATGCCTGCCAGGCTGCCATCGCGGCCGGCTGGATGTGCAAGCACGAAGGCGGCGGCATACGCTACGGCCGCGTGATCAAGCCGACGCCGGAAATCCACGGCTTCTCGGTCGACGTGGTCGACATGGAGAACGTCGTCGGCCCGCACCACGTGCATCCGAACGGCGAGATCGACCTGATCATGCCGCTGACCGAAGGCGCGCAGTTCGACGGCCATCCGGCCGGCTGGTGCGTGTACGGCCCCGGCAGCGCGCACAAGCCGACCGTGTCGTCCGGCCGCGCGCTGGTGCTGTATCTTCTGCCGCAGGGCGCGATCGAATTCACCCGGGCCTGAACGCGCCGCCGCCGGCGCGCCGCCCCACACTCAACCGAACCGGATCTCCATGACCACTTTCCTGAACAACTACCTCGGCGGCCAGTGGCAGCCCGCCGCGCGCGCAGTGCACACGCTGACCGACCCCGTCACCGGCGACGAACTGGCCGTGACCGGCGGCGCGGCCGACGGCCTGGCCGAGGGCTTCGCCTTCGCGCGCAATGAAGGCGCGAAAGCGCTGCAGGCGATGAGCTATGGCCAGCGCGCGGCGATGCTGGCAGAAGCGGTCAAGCTGATGCAGTCGAAGCGCGACGACTATTACGCCATCTCGCTGGCGAACTCCGGCACCACCAAGGCCGACTCCGGCATCGACGTCGACGGCGGCCTGTTCACGCTCGGCTTCTACGCCAAGCTCGGCGCCGCGCTCGGCGACGCAAAGTCGCTCACCGACGGCGCGGCTGCGGTGATGTCGAAGGACCAGCTGTTCCAGTCGCAGCACCTGATGGTGCCGGTGAAAGGACTGGCGCTGTTCATCAATGCGTTCAATTTCCCCAGCTGGGGCCTGTGGGAGAAGGCCGGTCCCGCGCTGCTGTCCGGCGTGCCGGTGGTGATCAAGCCCGCCACGGCCACGGCCTGGCTCACGCACCGGATGGTGAAGGACGTGGTCGACGCCGGCATCCTGCCGCCGGGCGCGCTGTCCATCGTCTGCGGCAGCTCGACCGGCCTGCTTGATGCGCTGACGCCGTTCGACGTGCTGTCCTTCACCGGTTCGGCCGACACTGCTGCGGCGATCCGCGCGCATCGCGCCATTGCGCGCGATTCGGTCCGCGTGAACATCGAGGCCGACAGCCTGAACGTGTCCATCCTCGGCGAAGACGCCGCGCCGGGCACGCCCGCCTTCGACCTCTACGTCGACAACCTCGCGCGCGACATCACGATCAAGAGCGGCCAGCGCTGCACCGCGCCGCGCCGCGCGCTGGTGCCGCGCGGCTACCTGCACGCCGTCGGCGAGGCGGTCGCGGGCAAGCTCGCCGCGATCCGCGTCGGCAATCCGCGCCATCCGGACACCGCAATGGGCTCGCTGGTCAGCCGTGCGCAGTACGACAGCGTGCAGGAAGGCCTCGCCCGCCTGCAGGGCGAAACCAGCGTGCTGTTCGACGGCCAGGCCCAGCCGCTGCTGGACGCCGAGCCAAGCTCGGCCTGCGTCGGCCCGACGCTGCTGGCGGTGCGCGACGCCGACGCGGCGCACACGGTCCACGAACACGAAGTCTTCGGCCCCGTGTCCTGCCTGATCGGCTACCGCGACAGCGCGCATGCAGTCGATATCGCGCACCGCGGCCTCGGCTCGCTGGTGGCGTCGGTGTACAGCGCCGACAATGCGCTGATGGCGCGCCTCGCACACGAACTGGCGGGCTCGCACGGCCGCGTGCACCTGGTCAGCCCCGAAGTCGGCAAGACCCAGACCGGCCACGGCAACGTGATGCCGGCATCGATCCACGGCGGCCCGGGCCGTGCCGGCGGCGGCGAGGAACTCGGCGGCCTGCGCGCGCTGGGCTTCTACCACCGCCGCAGCGCCGTGCAGGGGCCGGCCGCAGCGCTCGAACTGATGAAACAGGGAAGCACCGGCTACGGCTACTGAGCCGCAGCCAGACCATCAACCGGCGGCCAGACAAACAACCACTACAGGCCGCCGCAGCAGGAGACAACCATGCAACACCCAGGCAAGGCGCCGCCCGAGCGCTTCAATTTCGCTCGCCATATCCTTGCGCTCAACCGCGCGCGCGCCGCCAAGCCCGCCTATCGCGACGACCGCACCGAGCTCTGCTACGGCGAGCTCGACGAGCGCGTGCGCCGCTTCGCCGCCGGCCTGCTCGCGCAGGGCCTGCAGCCGGAACAGCGCGTTCTGCTGGTCATGCTTGACACCGTCGACCTGCCGGTCGCCTTCCTCGGCGCGCTGTACGCCGGCGTGGTGCCGGTGCCGGTCAACACGCTGCTGCCGTCCGATAACTATGCGTACATGATCGCGCACTGCGACGCGAAGCTGATCGTCGTCTCCGACCAGCTGCTGCCGACCGTGCAGACGGCGCTCGCACAGGCGGGCCGCACTGTGCCGCTGGCAATCTCGGGCCAGCCCGACGACGCGGCCGGGATGCCGTTCGCGAAGCTGCTCGAGCACGCGCCGCTGGCCGACGCGGCCGACACGCATGCGGACCAGTTCGCTTTCTGGCTGTACTCGAGCGGCTCGACCGGCCGCCCCAAGGGCGCGGTGCATTCGCATGCGAACTTGTACTGGACCGCCGAGCTGTACGGCAAGCCCGTGCTGGGACTGCAGGAAGACGACGTGGTGTTTTCGGCGGCGAAGCTGTTCTTCGCCTACGGCCTCGGCAATGCGCTGACCTTCCCGCTGTCGGTCGGCGCGACCGTGATCCTGATGGCCGAGCGGCCGACGCCGGCGGCCGTGTTCGACCGGCTAGTGCGGCAGCAGCCGACCGTGTTCTACGGTGTGCCGACGCTGTATGTCGCGATGCTCGCGTCCGATGCGCTGCCGTCGCGCGATCAGGTCAGGCTGCGCACCTGCACCTCGGCCGGCGAGGCGCTGCCGCGCGAGGTCGGCGAAAAATTCAGCGCGCACTTCGGCTGCGACATCCTCGACGGCCTCGGCTCGACCGAGATGCTGCACATCTTCCTGTCCAACCGCAGCGGCCAGGTTCGCTACGGCACCACCGGCACCCCGGTGCCCGGCTATGAGGTCGAGCTGCGCGACGAACTCGGACGCCCGGTGCCGGAAGGCGAAGTCGGCGACCTGTACATCAAGGGACCGAGCGCGGCGCACCTGTACTGGACCAACCGCGAAAAGAGCTGCGCGACCTTCCAGGGCGAGTGGGTCAAGAGCGGCGACAAATACGTGATCGACTGGGACGGCTACTTCACCTACGCGGGACGCAGCGACGACATGCTGAAGGTCAGCGGCCAGTATGTGTCGCCGATCGAAGTCGAGTCGGCGCTGATCGGGCACGAGGCGGTGCTCGAATGCGCAGTGGTCGGCAAGTCCGACGAACAGGGGCTGACCAAGACCATCGCCTACGTCGTGCTGCATGACGCGCGCGCCGCCGGCGCGGCAATGGAGACCGAGCTGAAGGCCTTCGTGAAGACCCGGCTGGCGCCGCACAAGTATCCGCGCGAGATACGCTTCACCGAAGAACTGCCGAAAACCGCGACCGGCAAGATACAGCGCTTCAAGCTGCGCGAAGGCCAGGATCACTGAATGGCGACGAACGACGCGCAGTTGATCGAACTCGATGTGGCCGGACGGCGGACAAGCATCGAATACCGCTGGACCGGCTCGGTCGAAGCGGATGCGCCGGTGATGGTGTTCCTGCACGAGGGGCTCGGCTCGGTCGCGCTGTGGAAGGATTTTCCGGACCAGCTTTGCAGTCGCCTCGGCCTGCGCGGCCTTGTGTATTCGCGTCCCGGCTACGGCCGCTCGACACCGCGCCCGCACGACGAGCGCTGGGCGCCGGACTTCATGCACCGGCAGGCGCGCGAGGTGCTGCCGGCATTGCTCGACAAACTCGGCATCGTGCGCCCCTGGCTGTTCGGGCACAGCGACGGCGGCTCGATCGCGCTGCTGCATGCCGCCGCCTTTACGCAGGCGCTGGCCGGCGCGATCGTGGTCGCGCCGCATATCTTCGTCGAGGACATCAGCATCGCCAGCATTGCCGCCGCACGCACCGCCTATCGGGAACAGGGACTGCGCGAGCGCCTTGCGCGTTATCACGACGATGTCGACTCGGCCTTCTATGGCTGGAACGACATCTGGCTGTCGCCTGCCTTCCGCGACTGGAACATCGAGCGCGAGCTGGCGTCGATACGCTGTCCGCTGCTCGCGGTGCAGGGCGAAGACGACGAGTACGGCACGCTGCGACAGGTAAACGGCATTCGCGACATCCTGCCCGCCACCGGCGTGGTGGCCCTACCCGCCTGCGGCCACTCGCCGCATCGCGACCAGCCGCAAGCGCTGATGGCCGTCGTCGAGGAATTCATCGCACGCCACCGCTGACGCGCCGCCGGCCGACGCAGTTCTCGTACAATGGCGCACCGACGATTTCCTGCCGACGCATGAACCCGCACTTCCTGAACAAGCGCCTGTCGCACCAGCTCGGTTACGCCGGGCTTCTCCCCTTCCTGCTGATGATGACGGGCGCCTGGTTCGCCGAGCCCGCCTGGGCCGACGACTTCATCAAGGGCCAGCTCGCTTATGCGATCGTGATCCTGTCCTTCCTCGGCGGGATACACTGGGGCGCGGCCATGCTGAGCAGTACGCTGTCGGCGGCCGACACGCGCAGGGCGCTGAGCTGGGGCGTGACGCCTTCGCTGATCGCGTGGAGCGCGACACTGTCCGGCGGTTTCGGGTTTGCCGTGCTGATGGCCGGCTTCATCGCCGCGCTGCAGGTGGACAAACAGCTCTACCCGCAATACGGCATGCCGGACTGGTTGATCACGCTGCGCAAGAAACTGACGCTGGTGGTCGTGCTGTCGCTGCTGCTGACGGTCGCGGGAGCAAACCTGCGCGGCTGACGCCGGCAGCGTTCGTCCCGGTTCGACAATTCAGCGCACCGAACGGCTCACTCCGCGTCTTCTTCCGTATTGCGCGGCTTGCCATCGACATCGCTCAGGCGCATGCGACGACGGCGGTCGCCCATCAGTTCGCGCAGTTCGCGAATGCTCAGGTCCGTCACCTCATGCATGCGGATCAGCAGCGACGCCCCGACCGGCAAGGTGCGATGGCGGATCTTGCTGATGACCGGCGGCCGCACTTCCAGCGCACGCGACAGCGCCGCATCATTTTTCAGGCCGAGCTGCTGGATCAGCGCATCCAGCAATCGGTTGGGATCGTAGCCCTCTTGCGATACCAGAGGATGTTTGTCCATATGTTCTCTCTCCCCAGCAATGTTCCGTTGTCGACAAATGGTCTAATTTAGATAACCATTTCCACAATGCAATTTCTCTAATGTTAAGTTATATGTCATCGCAGCAACATTTTCAAGCGTCTTGTCAGCGATTAGTCAGAATTGCACGGAAATTTGCCGCCTTTTAATTATCAAAAAGAGAACTTCGCTCTTGGGGATTTTGAAATAATCGTTTTGAAACATGGGTTTGCAATTGATTTTCAAATTGAGCATCGATTGCAAGCCATTCGGAGAATTTTCGCCCGCAAAATGGCCGGGGGCGGCTTCGCACGCGATTACCGGCGTATTACCTGCATGCCGCCTTCGCTTCCGCGAACAGCCGCTTGCCGTCATAGCCCTTGGCGCTCATGTCCTTTTCCCACTCTTCGACGATGCGCGCAGTCGTTGCCTGCCAGCGCCTGAACTCGGCTTCCGGCAAGGTGTAAAAGGTATTCTTGCGCGCTTCGGCCGCCTTGCGTCCCAGTTCGCGGTCATCCGCGAAAACCTTGCCGGCCCAGGCGGACACGGCGGCGCCGCTGTTGGCATCGATGACCTTGCGCAGCTCCGGCGGCAGGCCGTCATAGCGCGCGGCGTTCATCCCGAACACCAGCACCGAATTCAGCATCTGCGGCGCGCCGACCGGTGTCTCGGTGTGGAATTTCGTGACTTCCTCGAACTTCAGCGTCGGCATCACTTCCCACGGGATCAGCGCGCCGTCGATCACGCCCTTCGACAGCCCTTCGGCCGTCTGCGGCAGCGGCATCGGCACCGGCGTGGCGCCGAGCGCCGTCACCATCTTCGTGCCCTGCCGCGTCGGCGCACGCACCTTCAGGCCGCGGAAATCTTCCAGCGTCCTGACCTGCCGGCGCGACGTGTGCAGCAGCGAGCCGTCGTGCAGGTGGAAAAAGATGGGATGCACGCCCTTGTACTCGGCCATCGCGTTACGGGTCGCGTACTGCCACAGCCCGCGGCTGGCGCGCTCCGAATCGACCACCATGAAAGGCAGCTCGAACGCCTCGGACACCGGGAAGCGCCCGGCCTGGTAGCTCGGCACGGTCCAGACGATGTCGGCCACGCCGTCCTTGGCCTGGTCGAACAGCTGCGGCGGCGTGCCGCCGAGCTGCATCGACGGATAGATCTGGCACTTCAGCCGGCCCGCCGATTCCCGCGCGACCTTGTCGCACCAGGGCACGATCAGCTTCGCATGCGCGGTCGAGCCCGGCGGCAGGAAATGGTGCACCTTCAGCGTCACGGTCTGCGCTGCGGCCGGGCCGGCGGCCAGCACGGCCAGCAGCGCCAGCGGGCGAATCAATCGGAATGCCATGGAGTCTCCTCTGCAGGAAAAAAAACGTTCAGCCACCGAAGGCGTGCACCAGGACCAGCGACAGCGCCGGGAAAAACACCAGCAGCAGGATGCGCACGAGGTCGGAGGCGAGGAAAGGCAGCACGCCGCGGAAAGTCTCCGTCACCGGCACGTCCTTCGCAAGCCGGTTGATGATGTAGATGTTCATGCCGACCGGCGGATGCACGAGGCCGATCTCGACGACCATCAGCGCGAGGATGCCGAACCAGACCGACTTGTCCGCCACCGGCATGCCCCACAGCTCCAGCCCCATCACCACCGGGTAGAAGATCGGTATCGTCAGAAGAATCATCGCCAGCGAATCCATCACGCAGCCGAGGAAGATGTAGATCAGCAGGATCGCGAAGACGACCGACAGCGGCGGCAGGCCGCTGCCCTGCACCCAGGCCGCCAGCTCGACCGGCATCTGCGTGACCGCGAGGCCGGCGTTGAGCATGTCCGCGCCCAGCAGCACGAGGAAGATCATTGCGGTGCCCTGCGCAGTCCCCAGCACGCTCTTCAGCACGCCGTCCGTGCGCATGCCGCCGGCCACCGCCAGCAGGCCGCAGGCGGCCGCGCCGATCGAGGCCGCCTCGGTCGGGTTGGCCCAGCCACCGTAGATGCCGACGATCACCACCAGGAACACCAGCAGCACGGGCAGCACGCCGAGCAGCGAGCGCAGCGCCACCGGCAAGGGCACGCGCGCGCCGGCCGGGCCCGCCCCGGGCCGCAGCGTGACGACGATGCGGATCACGATCAGGTAGCCGAGCAGCGCGATCAGGCCCGGGATCACGGCCGCCATGAACAGCTTGCCGATCGATTCCTGCGTCAGCACCGCATAGATCACCAGCGGCACCGACGGCGGGATCATGATGCCCAGCGTGCCGCCGGCCGCCAGCGCGCCGGTCGCCAGCGCGCCCGAATAACGGTAGCGGCGCAACTCGGGCAGCGCCACCTGCCCCATCGTCGCGGCAGTCGCCAGCGACGAGCCGCAGATCGCGCCGAATGCAGCGCAGGCGGCCACGGCCGCCATTGCGACGCCGCCGCGCCAATGGCCGACGAAATTGTTCACGCAATTGAACAGCGCGCCGGACAGCCCGCCGTGGGTCGCGAACTGGCCCATCAGCAGGAACAGCGGTATCACCGCCAGGTCGTAATTGGAGAAGCGCGCATAGGCGACGTTCTTCAGCGCGCTCAGCAGCGGCAGCCAGCTGTAGTCGTTCATCGCGACGAAACCGGCCGCGCCGATGATGAACATCGCCACGCCGATGTGCACGCGCAGCGCCAGCAGCGCCAGCAGCACCGCGAACATCAGCAGGCCGGTCGACATGCCGCTCATTGCCCGTCCGGCGCGGCTCCGACAGCGGAGTACGCGTAGCAGAAAGCGTTATACAGGCCGGCGACCGCCAGCAGCACGAAGCTCGGCACCAGTGCGGCGACCACGGTCCACACCGGCCACAGCAGCATCATCGAGCTCTCGCCGGCCTCGCGCAGCGACAGTGCGCCGGCGGCGGTGCGCCAGGCGACGACCGCGGCGACGGCCGCGAGCAGCAGGTGGGAGAGCGCGTCAAGCCGGTGCCGCGCGCGCGCGGACAGGCGCGCGGTGAAGAAATCCACGCGCAGGTGCTGGCGTTCCATTTCGCAGAACGGCAGCATCGCGGCGGCAGCGACCGCGCCGCCCATCTGCATGATCTCGATGTCGCCCGGCACCGGGGTCGACGCGAGCTTGCGGCCGACGATGGACACCAGCGACATCAGCACCAGCGCAATGAAGCCCGCGCCGCCGGCGACGGCGAATGCGCGGGAGAGGCTGTGGAGGGCGCGCCCCCACGGACCCGGCGCCGGTCCGTCGAGCGCGGCGTGCGCGTCGGCCACTGCTGCATCCTGCATGCGGAATCCCCTGTGTGCGGGCTGGTGCCCGTCTGGAAGTGTCCACATGATAACCGCAGTCCCTGCCGTCGGAGCAGTGTTGCGCGGATTCCGCTACCATCGTCACGAACAAAAAAACAGAGCCTACCGTTGCCGGAGACGACGATGACCCACCTCCCTGCCCGAATTGCGCTGGTCCTGGCGCTGGCCCCGGCGCTGCTGCCGGCGGCGGCACGCGCCGACGCGCCCGACTGGCAGCTGATATCCGAAACCGAAGACCCCGAAAAAGTCATCAGCTGGTATGTCGACACGAAGAGCATCGTGCAAGACGACGATTACCTGCGCGCCTTGCTGCGCACCTCGTGGTCGGTGCCGCAGTACGGGCCGGACAGCACCGCCTATCAGTCATCGACCTACCTGAACTATTTCGACTGTGACGCGCGCAAGATTGCGTATACGGCGAATGCGTATTTCCCTTCGGAGGACCCGGTAGGCAATCCGGTTCACGCGGAACCCGAGCAGCCGGTGTCGGCGTTGCGGTTCCAGTCGGTGATACCGGGTTCGGCCGGCGAGCGCCGGCTCGCGTTTGTCTGCAACTTCCGTTCGAAGAATTTCCTCACGCAGGCCGGCCCAGTGCCGCGCGGATGAAAAAAGGGCGCTGCAGGTGATGCCTGCAGCGCCCCGAATGACAGCCTCCCGATGCGGCGGTATCAGCCAGCCGCGACCGTCAACCCCTTGGCAGCCGGCGCCGACAGTTGCACATCGCCTGTCAGCTGACCGCCTTCTTCTATCACCAGCTTGCCGTAACGGACCTTGCCGGTCACTCGGCCGCTGGAGTACACCACCAGTTTCTGCCGCACGGTCAGTTCGCCGTCGAACTGGCCACGGATCTCGGCAACGTCGAACTCGGCATTCCCGATGAATGCCCCCTGCTCGGAAATCTGGATCACGCGCGAATCGATGGTCGCCTCGACACGGCCTTCGACCACCAGCGTGTCGCAGTCGGTGATCTCGACGCCGCGCAGCTTGATGTTCGGACCCACGGTCAATTTGCTGCGGATCTCCTGCCCGCCCGCATAACCCGTGGCGCTGGCGATCGAAGACGGCACCACGCGGGAGACCGGCGCCGACGGCGCCATCGCGAGGCCGGGTGACGACGGCCGCTCGGACGCGGCGACGGTCACGGCGGCCGGGACCGGTTTGGCATCGGTCGCGCTGTCGCGCTTCCCGAACAGTTTTTCTGACTTCAGCATGAACGATCTCCTGGATGAAAGTGAGCGCGCAGCAGCACTGCGCTGCACACTGTCGGCTTGGGCAGTTGCAGCCAGCCAAAAGTTCCCAGCCAGAAGATGCGCAAAAAAATCCTTGCGCAAAAAACAAAACCGCAGACGAAGCTGCGGTTTTGTCGTGGCGCGGTCGCGCGGTCAGACGCGGCGCTTGTATTCGCCGGTACGGGTGTCGATCTCGATCTTGTCGCCCTGCGCCACGAACAGCGGCACGGAGACATCGAAACCGGTGGCGATCTTCGCCGGCTTCAGCACCTTGCCCGAGGTGTCGCCCTTGACGGCCGGCTCGGTGTAGGTGACTTCGCGCACGATGGTGGTCGGCAGCTCGACCGAGATTGCCTTGCCGTCGTAGAACACGGCCTCGCAGGCCATGCCGTCTTCGAGGTAGTTGATCGCATCGCCCATGTTCTCGGACTCGACTTCGTACTGGTTGTAGTCGGCGTCCATGAACACGTACAGCGGGTCGGCGAAGTACGAGTAAGTCACTTCCTTGCGGTCGAGCGTGACCACGTCGAATTTTTCGTCGGAACGATAGACAGCTTCCTGCGCCGATTCGGTCAGCAGGTTCTTCATCTTCATCTTGACGACGGACGCGTTGCGGCCCGACTTGGAGAATTCTGCCTTGACGACGACCTGAGGCTGGCCGTTGAGCATGAACACGTTGCCGACGCGGAGTTCTTGTGCGGTTTTCATAATGAGATTGCCAAATAGTTCGGAGA
>CAZTIF010000046.1:0-24229 GCA_964613635.1 uncultured Bifidobacterium sp.
GGAGCCAAAATGAGTTTCGGTGGAGGCTAACTTCGCGCAGCGAAGTTAAGTGCGCCTTGGCGCACGGCCGGAGCCAAAATGAGTTTCGGTGGAGGCTAACTTCGCGCAGCGAAGTTAAGTGCGCTTTGGCGCACGGCCGGAACCAGAACCGGGTCATGATGCGCGGAGGCCGCGCATGAAGCGCCTGCTCATCATGGCGGCCGGCACCGGCGGCCACATCTTCCCCGGCCTCGCGATCGCCGACACGATGCGCGCGCGCGGCTGGCAGGTGTCCTGGCTGGGTACGCAGCGCGGCATGGAAGCCGAGATCGTGCCGAAGCATGGCATCGACTTCGACGCGATCGACTTCGCCGGCCTGCGTGGCAAGGGCCTGAAGCACCTGCTGACCGGCGCGCTGAAGATGGCTGCGGCCTTTGTCCGCTGTCGCGGCATCGTGCGCGCGCGCCGGCCCGACGTGGTGCTCGGCATGGGCGGCTATGTGACCGTGCCCGGCGGGATCATGGCATCGCTGTCGGGCCGTCCGCTGGCGCTGATGAACGCCGACGCCGCGCTGCTGATGTCGAACAAGGCGCTTCTGCCGTTCGCGAAAAAGATCCTGTTCGGTTTTGCGGCCAGCGATGCGCAAATCGCAAAAGCCCAGGTCACCGGCAACCCGGTCCGCAAGGAGATCGCCGGCCTGCCGCTGCCGGCCGAACGCTACGCGCAGCGCAGCGGCCCGCTGAACCTGCTGATCATTGGCGGCAGCCTCGGCGCGAAGGTGCTGAACGACACCGTGCCGGCGGCGCTGGCGCTGCTGCCGGAAGACGCGCGGCCGAAGGTCGTGCATCAGTCGGGCCGACAGCACATCGATGCATTGAAAAAGAATTACGCACAGGCGGGCGTGCAGGCCGAGGTGGTCGACTTCATCGACGACATGGCATCGCGCTATGCCGCCGCCGATCTGGTGATCTGCCGCGCCGGCGCGATCACGGTGGCGGAACTTTGCGCCGCCGGCGTTGCCAGCGTGCTGGTGCCCCTGGTGGTGTCGACCACCTCGCACCAGCGCGACAACGCGCAATGGATGGCCGGCAGCGACGCCGCGATCCACCTGCCGCAGGCAGCGATGGATGCGGCTGCGCTGGCGCGCTTGTTGCAAGAGATGACACGCGAGCGCTGCCTGCAGATGGCAGGGGCCGCGCACCGCCAGGGCCGGCGCGACGCGAACAACGCGATCGCGCAGGTACTGGAAGCATTGGGAAATACATGAAACACAAGGTCAAACACATTCACTTCGTGGGCATTGGTGGCCGAGCAGCGCGGTCGCGCTGCGCCGTTGACAGCGGCTATGCCGGAGCCGCCAGTGGACTGACAGCATGAAACACAAGGTCAAACACATTCACTTCGTCGGCATTGGCGGCTCCGGTATGAGTGGCATCGCCGAGGTGCTGCTGAACCTCGGCTATACCGTGTCCGGCTCCGACCTCGCCAGCAATGCGGC
Source organism: uncultured Bifidobacterium sp. (assembly GCA_964613635.1). Classification (GTDB taxonomy): domain Bacteria; phylum Pseudomonadota; class Gammaproteobacteria; order Burkholderiales; family Burkholderiaceae_D; genus Pernthalerella. The sequence continues at coordinate 1,478 of CAZTIF010000046.1, forward strand.
GAGCCGCCGGCTGGCCGAGCTCGGCGCGACGATCCGCGTCGGCCACGCACCGGAAAACATCGCCGGCGCCGACGCGATCGTGACCTCGACCGCGGTGCGCGCCGACAACCCGGAAGTGCTGGCAGGACGCGAGCGCCATATTCCGATCGTGCCGCGCGCGGTGATGCTGGCCGAGCTGATGCGCCTCAAGCGCGGCATCGCGATCGCCGGCACGCATGGCAAGACCACCACCACCAGCCTGGTCGCCAGCGTGCTCGCCGAAGGCGGGCTCGACCCGACCTTCGTGATCGGCGGGCGCCTCAACAGCGCCGGCGCGAATGCGAAGCTCGGTACCGGCGAATTCATCGTCGCCGAGGCCGACGAGTCGGATGCGTCTTTCCTGAACCTGTCGCCGGTGATCGAGGTGATTACCAACATCGATGCCGACCACATGGAGACCTACGACCACAGCTTCGCGAAGCTGAAGCAGGCCTTCATCGAGTTCACGCAGCGCCTGCCGTTCTATGGCGTTGCGATCCTCTGCATCGACGACCCGAACGTGCGCGAGATCATGCCGTCGATCGCGAAGATGGTCACCACCTACGGCTTCCACGAAGACGCCGACGTGCGCGCGGTCGATGCGCAGGCGGTCGATGGCCTGATGGCCTTCACCGTGGTGCAGAAGGATTATCCGGCGCTGGCGGTGCGGCTGAATCAGCCCGGCATGCACAACGTGCAGAACGCCTGCGCGGCGATCGCGATCGCGCGCGAGCTCGATGTCGCCGACGAGCATATCCAGAAGGCGCTGCAGGAATTCACCGGCGTTGGTCGCCGCTTCACCCGCTACGGCCAGCTGCCGCTGCCTGCCGGCGGCAGCTTCGCGCTGGTCGACGATTACGGCCACCACCCGGTCGAGACCGCCGCCACCATCGCGGCCGCCCGCGGCGCCTTCCCGGGCCGCCGGCTGGTGCTGGCCTTCCAGCCGCACCGCTACACGCGCACGCGCGACCTGTTCGAGGACTTCGTGAAGGTGCTGTCGGGCGCCGACGTGCTGGTACTGGCCGACGTGTATGCGGCCGGCGAACAGCCAATACCGGCAGCCGACGGCCGCTCGCTCGCGCATGCGCTGCGCGTGGTCGGCAAGACGGAGCTGGTGTTCGTCGAGGACATCGCCGGGATGCCCGAGGTGCTGCTGCGGATGGCGCAGGACGGCGACGTGGTGGTGACGATGGGTGCAGGATCGATTTCAAATGTGCCGGCGCAGCTGCAGCAGCTTGCGCAGGAACGCGCGGCACGGGGACAGCAATGAGCAACAAGGATCTGAAACAGGAGTTCGGCAAGGTCGGCGTGCTGTTCGGCGGGCGCTCCGCCGAGCGCGAGATCTCGCTGATGTCGGGCAGCGGCGTGCTGAAGGCGCTGCAGTCGCAGGGTATCGATGCGCATCCGTTCGACCCCGCGCAGCGTTCGCTGGCGGAGCTGGCAGCCGAGAAGTTCGACCGCGTGTTCATCGCGCTGCATGGCCGCTATGGCGAGGACGGCACGCTGCAGGGCGCGCTCGAGCAGCTCGGCATACCGTACACCGGACCGGGGGTGCTGGCGTCGGCGATTGCGATGGACAAGGCGATGACCAAGCGGGTCTGGCTGTTCAATGGCCTGTCGACGCCGCGCTTCGAGATGCTGAAGGCCGACAGCGACTGGAACGCGGTCGCGGCCACGCTCGGCCTGCCGCTGATCGTGAAACCGGCGCACGAGGGATCGACGCTTGGCCTGACCAAGGTGACCGAGGCCGCGCAGCTGCCGGCCGCGTATGCGCTGGCGGCGCGTTTCGACAGCGCGGTGATGGCCGAGGAATTCATCAGCGGCAAGGAGCTGACCTGCCCGGTGCTCGGCAGCGGCGACGACGCGCGCGCGCTGCCGGTGGTGCGCATCGTCGCGCCGGACGCCAACTACGACTACCAGAACAAGTATTTTTCCGACGAGACGCAGTACCTGTGCCCGAGCGGCCTGCCGCCGGAGCAGGAGCGCCGCATACAGCAGCTGGTGCTCGACAGCTACCGCAGCCTCGGCTGCCGCGGCTGGGCGCGCGCCGACGTGATGCTGCGCGCGACCGATGACGAGCCCTTCCTGCTCGAGATCAATACCTCGCCGGGCATGACCGGCCATTCGCTGGTGCCGATGTCGGCCGCGGTGGCGGGCATGCCCTACGAGCAGCTGTGCGTCGAGATCCTGCGCATGGCCGCGCTGGACCTGCGGCCGTCGGCCGCCTGGACACCGGACTGAGCGAGGGCGCGCAATGTGGAATGACGTCAGGACGATGAACACGATCACCCGGCTGCTGGCCGGCGTGCTGGTGCTCGCGCTGGCGTATGCAGGCTATCGCTGGATCGCGCGCCAGCCCATGTTCGATTTGCAGCGCGTGCAGGTACAGGGCGCCGGCGGCAAGCCGCTGCGCTATGTGGATGCCGCCACCGTGCGCAGCAGTGCGCTGCCGCGCATCCGCGGGAATTTCTTCAGCGTGGACCTGAACGCTGCGCGGGTCGCGTTCGAGACCGTGCCGTGGGTGAAGCATGCATCGGTGCGGCGCGAGTGGCCGAACCGGCTGGTGGTGCAGGTCGAGGAATATGTGGCGCTCGGCACCTGGGGCGGGCAGGAAGGACGGCTGGTGTCGGTCGACGGCCTGCTGTTCACCGCCAACCTGGCCGAGGCCGAGGAAGAGGGCACGCTGCCGGTGCTCGAGGGACCGGACGACAGCGCCGCCGAAGTGGCACAGCGTTTCGCCGACCTGCGCGACTGGCTGGCGCCGCTGGCGCTGGCGCCGCGCGAGCTGAGCCTGTCGTCGCGCTATGCATGGACGGCGAAGCTGGAGAACGGCATCGAACTCAACCTCGGACGACTGCACCAGCAGCGCGAGATGAAGGCGCGCATCGACCGTCTGGCGAGCGTGTATCCGCAGCTGGCGTCGGCGCTGCCGGGGCGGATCGAGGCGATCGACCTGCGCTACCCGAACGGCCTCGCGCTGCGCCGCCGCGCGCAGCCGCTGCCGGCGGCTGATGCGCAGGGCGGATCGACTTGAGTGCAGGGAGCGCGTTGCGCAAAAAAATGATGATGAAGAGGGCCCGTTAAAGCCATGACAAAAGACGCGAAGAACCTGATCGTCGGACTCGACATCGGCACCTCGAAGGTGGTGGCCGTGGTCGCCGAGGTGCTGCCCAGCGGACGGCACGAGATCATCGGTCTCGGCCAGAGCGAATCGAAGGGCCTGAAGAAGGGCGTGGTGGTGAACATCGAGGCGACGGTCGAATCGATACAGCGCGCGCTCGAAGAGGCCGAGCTGATGGCCGACTGCCAGATCCGCAATGTCTGGACCGGTGTCGCCGGCAGCCACATCCGCAGCTTCAACTCCAGCGGCATGGTCGCGATCAAGGACAAGGAAGTCAACGCGACCGACGTGGCGCGCGTGATCGAGACCGCGAAGGCGGTCAACATACCGACCGACCAGCAGCTGCTGCATACGGTGGCGCAGGAATTCATCGTCGACAACCAGGAAGACGTGCGCGAGCCGATCGGCATGAGCGGCATCCGTCTCGAGGTCAAGGTGCACATCGTCACCGGTGCGGTGTCGGCGGTGCAGAACATCGTCAAGTGCGTGCGCCGCTGCGGGCTGGAAGTGACCGACCTGCTGCTGCAGCCGATGGCGTCGGCCGATGCGGTGCTGACCGCCGACGAAAAGGAACTCGGCGTGGTGCTGGTCGATATCGGCGGCGGCACCACCGACATCGCGATCTTTACCGAGGGCGCGATTCGGCACACGGCGGTGATACCGATCGCCGGCGACCAGGTGACGAATGACATCGCGATGGCGCTGCGCACGCCGACCGCGGAAGCCGAAGAGATCAAGGTTCGCTATGGCATCGCCAAGCAGATGCTGGCCGACCCGACCGAGGTGTTCGACGTGCCCGGCCTCGGCGACCGCGCGCCGCGCACGCTGTCGAAGGCGGCGCTGTCGGCCGTGATCGAGCCGCGCGTCGAGGAATTGTTCGCGCTGGTGCATCAGGTGGTGCGTGAATCCGGCTTCGAGGAAGTGCTGTCGTCCGGCGTGGTGCTGACCGGCGGCAGCGCGCTGATGCCCGGCATGTCCGAGCTGGCCGAGGACATTTTCCTCAAGCCGGCGCGCATCGGCGTACCGGCCTACGACGGCCAGCTGGCCGACGTGGTGAAGAGCCCGCGCTATTCGACCGTGCTGGGCCTGCTGGAAGAGGCCAAGCGCCAGTACCTGCGCGGACAGGTGGTGGTGCGCCAGGGCGGCTCGGCGACGGCGGTCTGGCAGCGGATGAAGGAATGGTTCATGGGTAATTTCTGAAACGGCAGGAAAACGCAGTACACAAACAGCAAAAAAGAAGCAGCGAAAAAGAAGCAGCAGGAAGAGGCAAATAACTTCGGCAGTATGAGGTTGGAAAAAACTTTCAAATGAAACGCAGTTGGTAGTTGCCAGCCGTCACGCAGAGTGAGGGCTGCCGACTGAAAACTGCATCACCAAGGGAGTCAACATGGAAATCGATATGCTGGAAAACACGAAGGGCACGATCATCAAGGTGGTCGGCGTTGGCGGTGCAGGTGGCAATGCCGTGCAGCACATGATCAACAAGGGCGTCTCGGGCGTCGAGTTCATCGTCGCCAACACCGATGCACAGGCACTGACGCATTCGAAGGCGCACAACGTGATCCAGGTCGGCGAGTCCGGCCTCGGCGCCGGCATGAAGCCGTCGGTCGGCCGCCAGCTGGCCGAGGAGACGCGCGACCGCATCGAGGATGCGCTGCGCGGCGCGCACATGGTGTTCATCGCCGCCGGCATGGGCGGCGGCACCGGCACCGGCGCCGCGCCGGTGGTCGCGCAGGTGGCCAAGGAGCTTGGCGCGCTGACCGTGGCGGTCGTGTCCAAGCCGTTCTCGCATGAGGGCCGCAAGTGCATGGACATCGCCAACGAAGGCCTGGAAGAACTCGGCAAGCATGTCGATTCCCTGATCGTCATCCTCAACGAGAAGCTCGAGGAAATCTACGAAGACGACAGCATGATCGAATGGCTCGGCCATGCGGACGACGTGCTGAACAATGCGGTGGCCGGCATCGCCGAGATCATCAACGTGCCGGGCCATATCAACGTCGACTTCAACGACGTCAAGACCATCATGGCCGAGCAGGGCAAGGCGATGATGGGCACGGCGGTCGCGTCCGGCGTCGACCGCGCGCGCATCGCGGCCGAACAGGCGGTCGCTTCGCCGCTGCTTGACGGCATCGACCTGTCCGGCGCGCGCGGCGTGCTGGTCAACGTGACCGCGAGCCGTTCGCTGAAGGGCAAGGAAATCAAGCAGGTGATGGAGACCGTGCGCGCCTTCGCCGCCGACGACGCGTCGATCGCGCAGGGCATCGCGTACAACGACGAGATGGGCGACGAAATGCGCGTGACCGTGGTCGCCACCGGCCTGGGTCGTCGCCGTCCTGTGCTGGTGCAGCCGCAGGTGCCGGTGGCACGTACCGGCACCTACAACGAGCCGGTTGCCGCCGTCTCGGCGATCGCGGTCGATGCAGCGCCATCGGCAGCGCCGGCGTTCGAGCCGGCCCGCACGCCGGCGGTCTGGCGCCGCGAGTCGGCCTCGGAGACGGTACGCGCGATGGAGCGCAACGGCACGGAAACCTACGACATTCCGGCCTTCCTGCGCCGGCAGGCCGACTGAGCCTGCAGGAATTCGGCGGGCAGGGCATACTTTCGCCTCGCCCGCCGGAAGCGGCGGAAGATTTGTAAAAATGCAAGGGAGCCGGCCACAAGCCGGTTCCGCCCTTCAACTTTTCCCACCTGTATCAGCGACAATGACCACTATGACCATCAAGATCGGAGACCGTCTTCCCGAGGGCAAGCTGTCTGAATTCATCGACGTCGAAACCGAAGGCTGTGCGCTCGGCCCGAACACCTTCAACGTGTCCGATCTGGTGAAGGGCAAGACGATAGCGATCTTCGGCCTGCCCGGCGCGTACACGCCGACCTGCTCGGCCAAGCATGTGCCGGGTTACATCGAGCATGCGGCGGCGCTGAAGGCCAAGGGGGTGGACGAGATCTGGTGCATTTCGGTCAACGACGCGTTCGTGATGGGCGCCTGGGGTCGCGACCAGGGCGCGACCGGCATCGTGCGCATGATGGCCGACGGCAGTGCCGCGTTCACGCAGGCGATCGGCCTGCCGCTCGACCTGATCGATCGCGGCATGGGCATTCGTTCGCAGCGCTATTCGATGCTGGTGCAGGATGGCGTGGTCACGCAGCTGAACATCGAGGCGCCGGGCAAGTTCGAAGTGTCGAACGCCGAGACCCTGCTCGGCCAGCTGGATACGCAGGCGGCATGATTCGTCAGCGCACCATCCGCGAGAGGGTCAGCACGACTGGCGTCGGCCTGCATTGCGGCACGCGCGTCGTGCTGACGCTGCATCCGGCGCCGGCCGACACCGGCATCGTGTTCCGGCGCGTCGACGTCGAGCCGCCGGTCGAGCTCCCCGCCAACGCGATGGGCGTGGGCGACACGCGCATGGCCTCGGTGCTGGAAAAGGATGGCGTGCGCGTGTCCACCGTCGAGCACCTGATGTCCGCCTGCGCGGGCCTCGGCATCGACAACCTGGTCGTCGACCTGACCGCCGAGGAAATCCCGATCATGGATGGCTCGGCGGCGTCTTTCGTTTTCCTGCTGCAGCAGGCCGGCTGCGTCGAGCAGCCCGCGCCGAAGAAATTCATCCGCGTGACCCGGCCGGTCGAGGTACGTGAGGGGCAGGGCGCGAACGAGAAATGGGCGCGGCTCGAGCCCTGCCATGGCTATCGGCTGAGCTTCTTCATCGAATTCAACCACCCTGCGATCGACAGCACCGGACAGACCGCCGAGGTAGATCTTGGGTTCGAATCCTATATTGAAGAGATCGCGCGCGCGCGCACCTTCGGCTTCATGCAGGATGTCGAGATGTTGCGCGGCATGGGACTGGCGCGCGGCGGCTCGCTCGAGAACGCCATCGTGATGGACGAATTCCGCATCCTCAACAGCGGCGGGCTGCGCTACCAGAACGAGTTCGTGCGCCACAAGATCCTCGATGCGATGGGCGACCTGTACCTCGCCGGCCATCCGCTGCTGGCCAGCTACACCGCGCACAAGTCCGGGCATGGCCTGAACAACAAGCTGCTGCGCGCGCTGTTCGCCGATCCTGACGCGTACGAGATCGTCAGCTTCGATTCCGCTGCGGCCGCGCCGGCCGCGTACTCGACGCAGCTCGAGCAGGAGTGGGCGGCGGTTTGAGTCTCGGGTCGTCGGGGACGCTGTGGTGTTCTGCCCGCACTTTCGCCGAGGCGATCGCTCTTCGATAGCGTCGTCCCAGCGAAAGCTGGGACCCATCGTCGCGCACACGCAGCCCTCGAATGGTGCGCGCCACGCCACAAACTGCACCGAATCAGGGCGAACCCCCCGCCTTGTCCTACCCAATTACATGGCACCAATGTTGCATATCACTGCTCACACCGAGAGGCTGGGCCGGTCAGATGACCGACATCGCTTCTTGAGCAAGGACGCTAGGGTTCCGGTCGACGTCTGACGACGCCGATGTCTGGTCCGAGAGCGGCCGGCTCCGATCCTTTGCCGGTTCGGGGCTCCACGGAGGGATAAAAGCCCGGGAGGCCATCGCCATGATCGCGATCGCTCGCCTCCGGTTTTTTGATCTTCGAGGTGCCCATGAAACCGGAATCCCTGCCGCCCGCGGCAAGCTCTTCTACCGTCAGCCGTGACCGGCCGCGCAACCTGCGCAGCGCCTGGTCCGTGCGTGGCGACCTGCCGCGCGCCATCGCCCTGGCGCTGTCCGTGCTCGGCTTCCTGCTGCCCTTCATCGCGTGGTTCGTGCTGTCGCACAGCGGCCTGATGGAAGAGGTCTTCATGCCGACGCCGATGAAGGTGCTCGACTCCGCCATCGCATGGTGGACCGACGGCGACCTGCTCGGCGACATCCTCATCAGCATGGAGCGCATTTTCGGCGGCTTCCTGCTGTCCGCCGCGATCGCGCTGCCGCTGGGCTTGATGATCGGCACCTACGCACCGGCGCGCGCACTGCTCGAACCGCTGACGGATTTCTCGCGCTACCTGCCGGCAGTGGCGTTCATCCCGCTGATCATGCTGTGGGTCGGCATCGACGAGAGCGCCAAGATCACCGTGATCTTCGTCGGCACCTTCTTCCAGATGGTGCTGATGCTCGCCGAAGACGTCGCGCGCGTGCCGAACGCCGCAATCGAGGCCGCGCGCACGATGGGCGCGACCAATGGCGAAGTGGTGCGGCTGGTGATCCTGCGCGCCGCGCGACCCGCGATGCTCGACTCGCTCCGGAGTTGCATGGGCCTCGCGTGGACCTATCTCGTGGTGGCCGAACTGGTGGCGTCCAACACCGGCCTCGGCTTCGCGATCCTGAAGGCGCAGCGCTTCCTGCATACCGACAAGATCTTCGCCGGCATCCTGATGATCGGCCTGGTCGGCCTCGTCACCGACCAGCTGTTCCGCTGGGTCCATCGCACCGCATTCCGCTGGCATCACCTGAGGGGCTGATATGACGACCACCACCAAGATCAGTGTCCGTCAGCTGGACAAGTTTTATGGCAAGGGCGACCGCCGCGTGCAGGCGCTCGCGAACGTGAACCTCGACATCGCCGCCGGCGAATTCGTCACGCTGGTCGGCGCATCCGGCTGCGGCAAGTCGACGCTGCTGCGCACGATCGGCGGGCTGGAGGAATACGCGGACGGCGACATCCTCTGCAATGACAAGATGGTCGACGGCCCCGGCGCCGACCGCGCGATGGTGTTCCAGAGCTACAGCCTGTACCCGTGGCTGACCGTCGGCGAGAACATCCGCTTCTCGCGCCGGCTGAAACACAAGCGCGACCAGCTCACGTCGAGCGACGTCGAGATCGCGTCCGGCCGCGCCGATGCGCTGATCCAGCTGATGGGGCTGTCGCATGTCGCGCAATCGTATCCGGCGGAGCTGTCCGGCGGCATGCAGCAGCGCGTCGCGATCGCGCGCGCGCTGATGGGCAGGCCCGACGTGCTGCTGATGGACGAGCCCTTCGGCGCGCTCGATGCGCAGACACGCGAGGTGATGCACGACCTGATCCGCCACGTGTACCTGCTGGAGAAGACCACCGTGGTGTTCGTCACGCACGACGTCGAGGAGGCGCTCTACCTTGGCCAGCGCGTGGTTGTGATGGCGCCGCGTCCGGGCCGCATCGATTCCATCGTCGACGTGCCCTTCGGCACCGAGCGCGAGCAGGACTTGAAGCTCGCGCCCGAGTTCAACGAGCTCAAGCGCCAGATCCTGCAGCGCATCCGTGAAACCTCCGGCATCAAGACCGACCTCGATCAGCTCGCGAAGCTGACGCGCGCGGCCTGAGCCTCTTTTCGAGAGACATCGCATGAACGCACCCGACACCTTCGACCTGCACAGCAAAACCCGCGAGCTCGCGCCCGACCTCGACCCGGCGAAGGTCAAATGGATCGAGATGTTCCCCGGCGGCTGCCACTGGTCGTACCGCCTCGCGCGCGGCACCACGCTGCGCTTCATTGATCTGGAAGGTGGCGCGAATGCGTCGGTGCTGCTGTACCGCGCCGATGAAAAGCTCGAGCGGCTGAACCTGCCCGATACGCTGAAGGCGCAGCACACCGCGCACCTGACCGCCGGCCATGTGCTGTATTCCGACATGGGCCGCATCCTCGCGTCGGTCGCGCGCGATACCGTCGGCTGGCACGACCCGCTGTGCGGCGTGTCGGACGCCGCGCTGGTGCAGCGGCGCCATGGCGGCCATCGCTATCAGGAGCATCGCAATGCGATGCACCGCAACGGCAAGGACAGCCTGCTGGTCGAGCTCGGCAAATGGGGGCTGGGCCTGCGCGACTGGGTGCCGAACCTGAACCTGTTCTCGAAGGTGACGGTGGACGGCGAAGGCCGCTTCGCCTTCGTGCCCGGCCACTCGAAGGCCGGCAGCTTCGTCGAGCTGCGCCTCGAGATGGATGTGCTGGTCGCGATCTCGACCGCGCCGCATCCGCTCGACCCGAATCCGGAGTACGCGCCGAAGAAAGTCGCGATCGTCGCCTGGGACTCCGGCACCGCGCCGGCCGATGACATCTGTCGGCTGTCGTGCGCCGAAAACGCACGCGGCTACTACAACACCGAACTGATTTATCGATGAAGAAGTTGAGTTGATGCGCCGGGATGACGGAATGAAAAGCCTGCGGCCATCAAAACGTCATGCCGGCGCCGGCCGGCATCCAGTGACTCTGAATTGAACTGAACAATCGAGACAGCCCATGAATACCCTCAAAGAAAGCCCCCTCGACGCCGCCAATGCCGTCTACGACTACTGCCTGCCCGCCGGCGAGCCCTGGCTGCACAAGCTCAGCCAGGGCCAGGTGCTGCGCATCATCGACCTCGAGGGCAACCAGGCGGTCGACACCATCTTCTACAACGCCGACGACACCGCCGAGAGCTACAGCATGACCGACACGCTGCAGCAGCAGGGCGGCATCTACCTGTCCACCGGCTCGGTGCTGATGTCGAATCGTGGCCGGCCGATGCTGACCATCGTCGCCGATACCTGCGGCCGGCATGACACGCTCGGCGGCGCCTGCGCGGCCGAGAGCAACACGGTGCGCTACGCGATCCAGAAGAAGTTCATGCACAGCTGCCGCGACAACTACCTGCTGGCGCTCGCGCATGCGGACAATGGCATGGGCAAGCGCGACCTGGTGCCGAACGTGAACTTCTTCATGAACGTGCCGGTGACGCCGGACGGCGGCCTGACTTTCGCTGACGGCGTGTCCGCGCCCGGCAAGTACGTCGAGCTGCGCGCCGAGATGGACCTGCTGGTGCTGGTGTCGAACTGCCCGCAGCTGAACAACCCGTGCAACGCGTACAACCCGACGCCGGCGCGCTTCCTGGTCTGGGATCCGCAATAACGAGCACGCCAGTGCGGCAGCGCCGCCGCGCATCGCCATGACGCCTACCGACAAGAACGAGACAACGATGTTCAACAAGATCCTGATCGCCAACCGCGGAGAAATTGCCTGCCGCGTGATCCGCACCGCCCGCAAGCTCGGCATACCGAGCGTGGCCATTTATTCCGAGGCCGATGTCGAGTCGCTGCACGTGCGGCTGGCCGACGAGGCCGTCTGCATCGGCCCGGCGCCGGCGTCGGAGAGCTACCTGTCGGCCGAGAAGGTGCTGGCCGCCGCGAAAGCGACCGGCGCGGATGCGATCCATCCCGGCTATGGCTTCATGAGCGAGAACGCAAGTTTCGCCGAAGCCTGCGCCGCCGCCGGCGTCACCTTCATCGGCCCGACGCCGCAGCAGATGCGCGACTTCGGACTGAAGCACACCGCGCGCGCACTCGCGCAGCAGGCCGACGTGCCGCTGCTGCCGGGCACCGGCCTGTTGGCCGACGCTGCCGAAGCACTGACCGAGGCGGAACGCATCGGCTATCCGGTGATGCTGAAGAGCACGGCGGGTGGCGGCGGCATTGGCATGCGCCTGTGCCGCAGCGCGGCCGAACTGGACGCGGCCTATGCGTCGGTATTGCACCTGTCGCAGAACAATTTCAAGAACAGCGGCATCTACCTCGAAAAATTCGTCGAGCGCGCGCGCCATGTCGAAGTGCAGATCTTCGGCGACGGCCGCGGCAATGTGGTGTCGCTCGGCGAGCGCGACTGCTCGGTGCAGCGGCGCAACCAGAAGGTGATCGAGGAAACGCCCGCGCCCGGACTGCCGGAGGCAACGCGCATCGCGCTTGCGCAGACGGCGGTGCGGCTGGGTTCGGCGATTGCCTACCTGTCGGCCGGCACCGTCGAATACGTGCTCGACGCCGACACCGGCGCTTTCTACTTCCTCGAGGTGAACACGCGGCTGCAGGTCGAACATGGCATCACCGAGGAAGTGTTCGGCGTTGATCTGGTCGAATGGATGATACGCGCGGCCGCCGGCGGCTTCACGCTGCCGGCGCAGGCGACGCTGGTGCCCTCGGGCCATGCGATGCAGCTGCGCGTGTATGCGGAAGATCCGGCCAAGCAGTTCCAGCCCTCGTCCGGCGTGCTGACCGAAGTGCGCTTCGCCGACGGCCTGCGCATCGACACCTGGGTCGAGCGCGGCGTCGCGGTCAGCCCGTTCTATGACCCGCTGCTGGCCAAGCTGATCGTGAAGAGCGCATCGCGCGACGCGTCGATCGCGCAGCTGGTCGCGGCGCTCGGCGACAGCCGCATCGACGGCATCGAGACCAACCTCGGCTACCTCGCCGACATCCTGCGCCATCCGCCGTTCGCGTCCGGCCAGCCGACCACGCAGATGCTGGCGTCGATGCCGCACGGCCCGCATACGGTCGAGATCCTCGAGGCCGGCATACAGACCACGGTGCAGGATTACCCGGGACGCCTCGGCCTGTGGAACGTCGGCATCCCGCCGTCGGGGCCGATGGATTCTTACGCACATCGCTTCGCGAACCGCTTGCTCGGCAATGACGAAGCGGCCGCCACGCTGGAGATGACGCTGCAGGGCGCCACGCTGCGCTTCAACTGCGACTGCACGATCGCGCTGGCCGGCGCCGACCTGCAGGCCAGCGTGAATGGCGACGCAGGCCGTCGCGCACTGTCGAACTGGAGCGCGCATGCGATCCGGGCCGGCGAGACATTGAAATTCGCGTCGGTCAGCGGCGCCGGCGTGCGGGCCTATCTGGCGTTTGCCGGCGGCATCGACGTGCCCGACTACCTCGGCAGCAAGTCCACCTTCACGCTCGGCCAGTTCGGCGGCCACGGCGGCCGCGCGCTGCGTGCCGGCGACGTGCTGCATGTCGGCGCGGCCGATGCGCAGCCTGTTGCGCTGCCGGCCGGCGCGATCCCCGCCTACGGCCATGCGTGGGAGATCGCAGTGCACTACGGCCCGCATGGCGCGCCGGACTTCTTCACCGACGACGACATCACCACCTTCTTCGGCACCGACTGGCAAGTGCACTTCAACTCCAGCCGCACCGGAGTGCGGCTGGTCGGGCCGAAGCCGCGCTGGGCGCGCACCGACGGCGGCGAGGCCGGCCTGCATCCGTCGAACATTCATGACAATGCGTATGCAATCGGCTCGATCGACTTCACCGGCGACATGCCGGTGATCCTCGGCCCGGACGGCCCCAGCCTCGGCGGTTTCGTCTGCCCGGCCGTGATCGTGTCGGCCGACCTGTGGAAGATGGGCCAGCTGAAGCCGGGCGACACGGTGCGCTTCATCCGCGTGACCGCCGACGAGGCCGCCGCGATGCGCGAGCAGATGGAGCAGGTGTTCACTGCGCAGCCGGTTGCGCCATCGTTCATTCTTCCCGCAACGGCCACGGGCGCAGCCCAGCCGGCGATCGTGAATGCAGGCCGGCTGGTCGACGGCACCGAGATCGTCTACCGCCGTGCCGGCGACGATTACCTGCTGGTCGAATTCGGCGCGCTGGTGCTCGACATGGAGCTGCGCTTCCGCGTGCATGCGCTGATGCTCGCGATCGAGCAAGCGCGGCTGCCGGGCGTGATCGACCTGACGCCGGGCATACGCTCGCTGCAGCTGCATTTCGACCATCGCCGGCTGCCGGCGACGCAGCTGATCGCGCGGCTTGATCGCATCATCGCCGACCTGCCGCAGGTCGATGCGCTGGTGGTGCCGTCGCGCACCGTGCACCTGCCGCTCGCGTGGAACGACAGCCAGACACAGCTGGCGATCCAGAAATACCAGACCACCGTGCGCCCGGATGCGCCGTGGTGCCCGTCGAACATCGAGTTCATCCGTCGCATCAATGGCCTGGCGTCGGAGAAGGAGGTGTACGACGTCGTGTTCAACGCCAGCTACATGGTGCTCGGCCTTGGCGACGTCTATCTCGGCGCGCCGGTCGCGACGCCGGTCGATCCGCGCCATCGTCTGGTGACGACCAAGTACAACCCGGCGCGCACCTGGACGCCGGAGAACGCCGTCGGCATCGGCGGCGCCTACCTGTGCGTGTACGGCATGGAAGGCCCGGGCGGCTACCAGTTCGTCGGCCGCACCGTGCAGATGTGGAACCGCTACCGGCAGACCGACAGCTTCCGCGACGGTCATCCGTGGCTGCTGCGCTTCTTCGACCAGATCCGCTTCTACGAAGTCAGCGAGGAACAGCTGCTCGAGCACCGCCGCGATTTCCCGCTTGGCCGCTTCGACGTGCAGATCGACGAAGGCGAATTCTCGCTGGCCGGATACCGCGGCTTCCTCGAACAGGAAAAGGATTCGATTGCGTCGTTCAAGCAGAAGCAGCAGGCCGCGTTCGAGGCCGAGCGCGAGCGCTGGCGCGTTGCCGGACAGGCCGAGTACGTCAGCGACGACAGCGCGTCGGCCACGACCGCCGAGGTGACGCTGCCCGAGGGCTGCAAGTACCTGACCGCGGCGGTGCCGGGCAGCGTCTGGAAGATCGCGGTTGCGGCCGGCGATACGGTCGGCGAGGGCGACAGCGTCGCGATCCTCGAATCGATGAAGATGGAGATACCGCTGGCCGCGCATGCTGCCGGCGAAGTGGTCGAGTGGCTGGTCTCCGAAGGCACGGCGGTCGCCGCCGGACAGAACATCGCGATTTTCCGCGAAGGATGAAACCCATGAATGACATCAGCAACCACGGCCTTCCCACGCTGCACGCGCTGCGCGCCAGCTATGCCGACGGCACCCTCCGGCCGGGCGACGTGATCACGCAGCTGCTGCTGCGCATCGCCGCAGTCGACCGGCCCGAAGTCTGGATCAGCCGCGTGCCCGACGATCAGCTGCTCGAGCATGCGCAGGCGCTCGATGCGCTGCTGGCGGCCGAGGGCGCGGCAGTGCTCGCGAAATTCCCGCTGTTCGGCATTCCGTTTGCGGTGAAGGACAACATCGACGTCGCCGGCATGCCGACCACCGCGGCCTGTCCCGTATTCGCGTACACGCCGGATCGCTCGGCCACCGTCGTCGAGCGGCTGCAGGCGGCCGGCGCGATCCTGGTCGGCAAGACCAACCTCGACCAGTTCGCCACCGGCCTCGTCGGCACGCGCTCGCCGTACGGCCCGGTGCGCAATGCGAAGGCGCCCGAGTATGTGTCCGGTGGCTCCAGCTCCGGCTCCGGCGTGTCGGTCGCGCTTGGCCTGACCTGCTTCTCGCTCGGCACCGACACCGCCGGCTCGGGGCGTGTGCCGGCCGGACTGAATGGCATCGTCGGCCTGAAGCCGACGCGCGGGCTGATTTCCGCGCGCGGCGTGGTGCCGGCCTGCCGCACGCTCGACTGCGTGTCGATCTTTGCGCAGACCGTCGCCGATGCGTGGACCGCGCTGCAGAGCGCGGCCGGCCATGACGCCGAGGATGCGTATTCGCGCACGATTCCGATGACGGGCGTGAAGCGCCGCAGCTACCGGATTGCCGTGCCGGCGCAGCCGGAGTTTTTCGGAGATGCAGCGGCCGCGCAGGCGTTCGAAGCGACGCTCGCGCGCCTGCGTGCACTGCCGCAGGTGGAGATCGGCACGATCGACTACGAGCCTTTCGCGCAGGCTGCCGCGCTGCTGTACCAGGGCCCGTGGGTGGCCGAGCGGCTGGCGGCGGTCGGCAAGTTCTACGACACCAATGTCGCCGACATGGACCCGACGGTGGCCGTCATCGTCGGGCAGGGCAAGAACTATGACGCGGTCGACACTTTCAACGCGATCTACCGGCTGGCCGACCTGCGGCGCGCCGCCGAGCTGCAGCTGCAGGACTATGACCTGATGCTGGTGCCGACCACGCCGACGATGCACACCATCGCCGCCGTGCAGGCCGATCCGGTGCGGCTGAATTCGCAGCTCGGCCACTACACGAACTTCGTCAATTTCTTTGACATGGCCGCGCTCGCGGTGCCTTCTGTGGCACGCAGCGACGGGCATCCGGCCGGCGTGACACTGATCGGCCCCTGCGGCAGCGACCAGCTGCTGGCCGCCGCGGCGCAGGCGTTGCTGCCGGACGCGCACGGCGACATCGCGGTGGCGGCCGATCCGCTGCCCTTCAGCGAGCCGACCGTGCAGCTGGCCGTCGTCGGCGCGCATCTCGAAGGACAGCCGCTGAACTGGCAGCTGCTGGAACGCGGCGCGCGCAAGCTCGCCTGTACCACCACATCGGCCAACTATGCGTTGTCGGCGCTGCCGGACACCGTACCGCCGAAGCCGGGCCTCGCGCGCGTTGCGGCCGGCGGGCACGCGATCGAGGTCGAGGTCTGGGAGCTGCCGCTGCGCCGCTTCGGCGAATTTGTCGCCGAGGTGCCGGCGCCGCTGGCGATTGGCACGGTCGAGTTGCAGGATGGTCGCCAGGTCAAGGGCTTCGTCTGCGAACCGGCTGCGCTGGCCGGGGCGACCGACATCAGCCATTTCGGCGGATGGCGTCGCTATCTGGCGAGCCGCTGACCCCAGTTTGGTGCGCGCGCACGGCCACGCCCCATGACAGTGCCGGAATCCGCGCGAAAGCCGCGGCAGTCCGACCCTGCGACTGGCAAGGGAATTGCTAAACAACCGGTGAATGCACGTTCAACCCCCACAGGAGGCCCATGATGTCTTTCGGTTTGAAAAAAGTAATCGTCGGCGCGACGCTCGCGCTGGCCGCCAGCGCGTCGTTCGCGGCGACGCAGGTGAAGATCGCTTCGCTGATCTGGATCGGCTATGGCCCGTTCTATGTCGCCGAGGCGCTCGACCTGTACAAGAAGCACGGGCTGTCGGTGAAGCTGCAGATGTTCAGCGACCCGGCGCTGATTCCGCCGGCGCTGGTCGGCGGCTCGGTGCAGGGCGCGATGGTCACCTATGACCAGGTGATCGGCCAGGTCGCGAAGGGCATCAATCACAAGGTCGTGCTGCCGATCGACTACTCGAACGGCGGCGATGCGATCGTCGTCGCCAACAACATCAGCAAGATCAGCGAGTTCAAGGGCAAGAAGGTCGGCTTCAACCCGCTGTCGCCGTCGGACTTCCTGCTGGCCTACGCGCTGAAGAACAACGGCCTGAGCGAGAAGGACATCACGCCGGTCAGCATGACGCCGGAAGCGGTCCCGGCGGCGATGGCCTCGGGCCAGCTGCCGGTGGGCGTGACGTACGAGCCCAGCCTGTCGCAGGTGCTGTCGCAGGGCGGCGGCAAGAAGTTCAAGGTGATCTTCTCGTCGAAGGAAGCGCCCGGCCTGATCGCCGACGTGCTGGTGTTCGACGACAAGTACATCAAGTCGAACCCGAAGGAGATCAACGCGATCATCAGGGGCTATCTCGACGGGCTTGAATTCATCAAGGCCAAGCCGGACGAGGCGGCGAAGATCATCGGCAAGGTGATGGGCGTGAGCGCGAAGGAAGTCAAGGAGCAGTGGGCCGGCGTCTACAACATTCCGCTGAAGGAAATGCCGAAGGCTTTCGTGAAGGCGAAGGACACCACGTCCTACTACGCCAGCGGCGAGATCATCGCCAACCTGCTGAAGGCGAAGGGCCAGATCGACAAGATCCCGGCCACCGAGGCGACCATCGATCCGCAATTCGTGAACGCGCTCGCGAAGTAGGCAGCGACACGTGCATGGCCGGCGCAGTCTGCCGGCCGGCGGCGGCCAGCGCATCGTGGTACGGCCGCCGCGCAAGCTTCCGCATCGAACCGTCGGGGTCACCATGGTTTTATTCGAACGTCATTTTCGCTACGCCGATGGCGTAGTTCCGAATCTTCTCGCGCTGACTGTCACGGTCGGCGGCTGGCCGCTCGGCATCGCGATGATGGCGGCCGATGCCTGGCCGCTGCGCATCGCCGGCTTCCTGCTGACCAGCCTGGCGCTGGTCTGGTCGGCGTACTACCTGCATGAATTCGCGCATTACGCGATCTTCCGCTCGCCCGCGGCGAACCGCCGCTGGGGCACGCTGATGACCTGGATCAACGGCAGCTGCGTTGCGGAGTTCGACGAGCTGCGCAAGAAGCACATGCGCCACCACATCGAGCGAGCGGACGTGATCACCTTCGATGTGCAGGCCTGGCTGCGGCGTGCGCCGGCGCCGGTGCGTGCGCTGGTGCTGCTGCTGGAGTGGCTGTACTTCCCGGCAGTCGAGTTCCTGATGCGCGGCTTCGTGATCGCGCGCGCCTGGAGCAAGGGCGGGCGCAAGCGTTTGCGCGTGGTTGCGGTGCTGGCGCTGCGCGCGACCGGCTTCGCGCTGCTGGCCGCCGTCTCGCCGCTCGCGCTGCTGCTGTATTTCGGCGCGCATCTGCTGATGATCACGGTGCTGCGTTTCGCCGACTGCTTCCAGCATACCTACGAAGCCTATCCGGTCGATGACGACACGCCGCTGCCGCCGGAGATGATCCGCGACCGCGAATACGAGCAGGCGAATACCTACACGAACATCGTCGGGCTCGAGCGTTTCTGGCTGAACCTGCTCTGGCTGAACTTCGGCTACCACAATGCGCACCACGAGCGTCCGATCGAACCCTGGCACCGGCTGCCGGCGCTGCATCGCGAGCTGTTTGGCCAGCAGCATGCGCAGGTGGTGACGGTGCCGCAACTGCTGCGCGCCTTTCATCGGCATCGCGTGCGCCGCGTACTGTCGCCCGATTACGGGCAGGTGCTGCCGCCCGCACAGCCGCACCGCGCGGACGGCTTCGTCGGCGCGGTCGGCGTGTCTTTCCTGACAGCGGTTTGAGGGCATAATGCACAGCCCGACGGCCATCGCCAAGGCCGCAACATTCACCTTGCCGATCATGCCTGCCATACCCGCGCCTGCCCGCCCGAAAGAATCCCCGTTGGCCATTTTCTCGCTGATGCTCAGCGGCGTGGTCTGGGGCTTTGCGTGGTGGCCGCTGAAATACTTCGGCGCACAGGGACTCGACGGCCATGCGATCGCACTGACCGCGTATGCGCTGGTCGGCGTGGTGTCGCTGCCGCTGATCTGGCGCGAACGCCGTGCGTGGCGGCCCGAGTGGCACTGGCTGT
The DNA here is from genome assembly GCA_964613635.1 of uncultured Bifidobacterium sp. Lineage (GTDB taxonomy): Bacteria > Pseudomonadota > Gammaproteobacteria > Burkholderiales > Burkholderiaceae_D > Pernthalerella. The sequence continues at coordinate 20,481 of CAZTIF010000046.1, forward strand.
TGCTGATCGGCCTGTTCTTTGGCCTCGCCAATTTCCTGTTCAGCTGGTCGCTGATGGTCGGCTCGGTGGTGCGCGGGATGCTGCTGTTCTTCCTGCTGCCCGCGTGGGGCGTCCTCGGCGGCAAGATCTTCCTGAAAGAACGACTCGGCATCCGCCGCCTGCTGGCGGTGGCGCTCTGCCTCGGCGGCGTGTTCACCATCGTCGGCGGCGTCGATGTGTTTGACGCACCGCTGTCATTTGCCGACGTGGCCGCCTTCATCGCCGGACTGGCGTACACCGCTGCCGGCATCACGAACCGCGCTGCGCGCGCGATCCCGATTGCCAGCCGCACGCTGGTGTCCTTCGTCGGCTGCGGGCTGGTGGCACTGGCCGGGCTGGCCGTCCACACCCCGGAGATACCGATGCTCGCGGCCACCGAATGGGCGCTGCTGTGCCTGTTCGCCTTCGTCTGGCTGATGGGCGGCACGTTGCTGACTACTTACGGCGTCACCCATGTGCAGGCCAGCCGCGCGGCGGTGCTGCAGGTGGGCGAGCTGCTGGTGGCGGTGGTGTCGGCGGTGCTGATCGGCGGCGAGTCGCTGAGCGCCGGCGAGTACGCGGGCGGCGCGATGATCCTGCTGGCGACGCTGATCGAGGCGCTCGGCAAGCCGCCCGGCGCGGAGGGCGCGCATGCCTGAATCGCTGTCGCGCAGCGCGCTGCTGGTGATCGACATGCAGCGCGATTTCTGCAGTGCCGGCGGCTATGCCGCGCAGGCGGGACTGGATGTCGCGCGGCTGTCGTCGGTGATTTCCAACATCCGGCTGATGCTCGATGCGGCGCGCGCTGCCGGCATGACGGTCGTGCATACGCGCGAGGGACATCTGCCGGACTTGTCGGACTGTCCGCCGGAAAAGCTGCGCCGCAGCCGCGCGGCCGGTGCCGAGATCGGCAGCATTGGGCCGCTGGGCCGCCTGCTGGTGCGCGGCGAGTACGGCCATGACTTCATTGACGAGCTGCAGCCGGTCGCGGGCGAGCTGGTGATCGACAAGCCCGGCTATGGCGCTTTCTTCCGCACCTCGCTGCAGGACGAGCTGCAGCGGCGCGGCATCACCCGGCTGCTGCTGTGCGGCGTGACGACCGAAGTCTGCGTGCACTCGACGCTGCGCGAGGCGGTCGATCGCGGCTTGCGCTGCGTGCTGGTGTCCGATGGCTGCGCGGCCAGCGATCCGGCCTTGCAGGCGCCGGCGCTGCAGATGCTCCGGGTCGAGGGCGGGATTTTCGGCGAGCTGGCCACGGCGGCAGAGGTCGTTGTCGACATCGCCCGGCGCGTGCGGGAGGCGGCATGAGCGCGGTGAAGAAGCTGTGGCCGCTGCTGACGGCGACGCATCGCTATGACAAGTCGATTTCCACGCAGGGACGCGGCGCAGGGCAGATGATCGATGCGCCCATCCTCGCCTACCTGATCGAGACCGCGAACGGCCGCATCCTGTACGACGTGGGCTGCGACTACGCGAAGATCCATGACCCGGCCAAGCGCGCGCAGTTCTACGACCCCGCCACCTTTCATTTCGGCGCGCCGGCAATGAGCGACGAGCAGCGCATTCCGCATTACCTGACCCGGCTGGGTCTGTCGCCGAAGGATATCGACGTGGTCTTCATCAGTCACCTGCATTTCGACCATGCGGGCGGGCTGGGCGAATTGAGGCGCTGCGGCTGCGGCGCCGAAATCCACCTGCAGCAGGATGAACTTGATGCGGCGATGACGGGGCAGGATGTCGCCTGCTTCCATGACGACTTCGCCGGCCACGGGCCGTTCACGATGAAGCAGGGCGAGTATGCGCTGACGGCCGGCGTGTCGGCGATCAGCACGCCGGGCCACACCGCAGGCCACATGTCGCTGTGGATAGAATTGCCGAAAGGCCCGCCGGTGCTTCTTGCCGGCGACGCGGCCGACCTGAAAGAAAACCTCGACGATGAAATCGCGCCGGGCGTCTGCTGGCAGGATGCGCATGCGCAGGCGGTCGACAGTATCCGCAAGTTGAAGCGCATCGCGGCCGGCGAATCGGCGGTGATCTGGCCGAACCATGATTTTGCGTTCTACCGCACGCTGAACGCCTTCCCGGGCTGGCACGAATGAACGGCGTGCCCGACCCCCCGCCGGTGCCGCCGGCGCTGCGCTGCGTGTGGCGGCGCAGCCTGCTGCGCGTCCCCGGCACGGCAGACGATACGACTACCACCGTGTTCTGGCTGCAGGCTGCGCGCTGGCATGCGGACATCCGCATCCCCGCCGGCCGGCCGGACTTCAGCGGCGTGCAGCGACTCGAGGATTGCAGCGACGCGCAGCTCGCATGGCTGGCCACCCAGCAGGGCTTTGCCGGCGTGACGACCGTGGACCCGCGCTCACAGGAAACGAACTGGCTGCGTCTCGTCGACTTCCAGCCGCCGTCCGCATTGCCGGATGCCGGTTACACGGAGTTCACGCAAGGCATGCTGGTCGAGACCGGCGTGCATGCGGACTATGTCGAACACTGGCATCGCGTGCCGGCGACGGATAACGGCTGTGCGGTGTTCCGTCGCCTTGACAGCGACAGCACCGAGTTGCTGATGACGGCCGGATCGATGGTGATGCGGGTGCGCGCACGCAGTGCCGGTTTTGGCCCGCAAGGCTGGGGCAGCGGCGAACTGCTGCGCCAGCAACTGGACTTCGAAATTTCCTGCGGCGTGCGCAATGCTCGCGGTTGGCGCGTGCAGCATTCGACTTTCCCGTGGCTGGAGGGCCGGCAGCAGGGAGTCGACCTGATCGATCTCGACGATGGCAGCGTACGCATGACCGTCGATGGCCTTTCGTCGCGCTGGGAAGTACTGGAATGGACGCCGCCGCTGGCTCTCTGATCCCAAATCAATTAATTGCCCAATTTTGAATTCTCAGGCCATCAACACGCGAGAATTCTCGTTCATTGTTCGTGACCAGCGTCAGATCCAACGCCAGTGCGTGAGCGGCAATCAACGTGTCCATACTGCCTATCGGCTTGCCATCCTTCTCGAGTGCTGCACGAAGTTTTCCATATGCCCAGAGTGCCTCCTCATCGAAAGGAAGAATTTCGATAGGCGAAAGAAAATATTCAAGTGCCTTGCGATTTCGCGGTGAACCGCTTTTTTCTACACCGTAGGCGAGTTCAGCCGCCGATATGCTTGAGATAGCGACAGACCCCGCTGGTACGGCCTTGAACCTGTCAATGACATGGAGAGGACGCTTGTTGATGACGTAAATGCAGATATTCGTATCGAGCAGAAACCGGCTCAAGGCAACAACTCCTCGCGTACCTGAACGGCAGGCTGGTTGCGGTCGAGTTGGAATCCAGGCTCGAACATCTCCAGCGCGGTTTCGAGCATGGACCAGGCATCGTTGGCTGGCACTAACAAGACACCTTTTCCGATGTGTTTGACGAAGACTTCGTTGCCTTCAAACCGATAGGCCTTGGGAAGCCGAACGGCCTGACTACGCCCCGTTTGAAACAGCTTCGCTCGATCCATTTCCCACCCCTTCAAGAAAGATATCTATCAATGGTAGATATTTCTTTCAAGGGCGTCAAGTCTTACGAATCAATATCTTGCGTAAGAAAAGTCCCAGATATCAGGCAGCGGTTGCCTAAGCTCTGACACCTTTGGACTTTCATCCCGTCATGACCAGCCCACGGAAACCAGTGCAGACAAGCCTAGGGTGTGTCAGTGAATTGCCTCATCCACGTCACCGCGCAGACCAAGTGAA
>CAZTIF010000047.1:0-24222 GCA_964613635.1 uncultured Bifidobacterium sp.
GATAGAGTACTTGGCTACGAACCAAGGGGTCGTGGGTTCGATTCCTGCCGGCCGCACCACCTTACACAGCAGTGAAGTCAAAGGGTTGGTTTCGAGAGAAGCCGGCCCTTTTTCTTTTTCGGCGGGTGATTCGGGTGTGGGCGTTTTCCCCGCGCGCCGAAGCTCAGGGGCTGAAGCGTTTGCGCTGGCACTTGCACAGGCTGGGATTGTTTGCCGGGCCGGGGGGGGGCAGTTGATCGACCTTCACAGAGTGTATTTGAAACCCGTAGCAGCCCAGAAGGCGCAATCCTGGCTCGAATACTCTTTAATTTTATAATCATCCGGCTTCCGTGTGGGTCACGTCAGCCGGATATAGGTTGAGACCGCAGCACACGATGAGCAAAGTAGGTCACCGCATTTGGCAATTGGCGAGCGATCAGCTTGGCAGCGGCGATCGTCGGCGGCAGGCAGATTTGCGTCGCCTGGAAGTACCAACGCTTCCAGAATTTGGATCGCCGCAAAATTCAGATCTGCAAACTCAGCCCATACGCAGCTACGATTCGACGCATTGCCTCCGATCGCTCTGGGTGGTTTGATGCAGCAATGGTCTGTACAAATTTCTGTAATTCAGTCTTCAGTTTTGCTGGCACGTCAATGATCTGACCGGGTTGTAGCAAGGAGGACAATTTCACGATGTCCGTCAGGTGTTTGTGGATTTTCTTCGAATCGATCGCTTCGCCTTGCTGGACACGCTCTGACATTTCCATCCATGCCACTGCCTTGAGGGGTATCAGCCGATCTTCGCCAACCCACGACGGTACGCCATGCTTGGTTTTGCGGCCGTCTATGACGAATTGGTAGTAATCCTGGTCTAGCAGGATGGCCGACAGGCTGGAGATTTGCTCATCTATCGGAATTGGTGTGATGTGTCCGGGCGGGACAAAGTCCAGTCCAATGGGCACCCGCGAAAACAACTCCAGCATGTACGGAAATTCGTCGTCTTGCGGCTTCTGGAATCTGTAGAGGCAAGGTTGTTTTTGTGGGGCGCCTTCTTTTTTCAAGTAGCCGCCGGCTTGTACAAACTCCCAGAATAATCTGCCGAACTCGGGCGTCAGCGCTTCCACGTGCAAAACAATGTCGAGATCCTTGGTGCCTCGGAATTCGAGGCCGGCCTCGGTCATGGCGATGGATGCGGCTGTTCCGCCGATCAGGACATACTGGTCCTTGAAATCTCTGAACCATTCCTCAAACATCGCCAGTCCGATTACCACGGGAATTTCTCCTCGATTTCGTCGAGCGCAATCAAAATCCTGTCGTCCTGCTCGTTTCTGAGACTCAGCCAGAGGGACAGCGGATCGACGGTTTTCTCTTGTGCCAGCATATTCGGAAGGTAGCGCCATACCTGAACGGCTATCGCGTCAGCAAGCTTGCGGGGTTCGAAGAACACTCCCGTTTGCTTGGCCTGCCGTGCGGACTCAGACGGCAAGGCGATCACTGGCTGCCGCGGTTCGTTGAGCATGGTTAACCGCGCCAACGCGCTCTCGCCTGCCCAACGTACGTCAGTCACATCGAGAATGCGTCGATCGTAGGTCCATAAGGTTTTCTGAACAGGGGAGCGCAAACAAGGTTTGGCTTTTTCCCAGAGTTCACGTCGCGAGCCGGCGAGCTTCAGGTGTTTGGCGCGGCCGCGCTCTTGCAGTTCAAACAGACCTAATTGGAGTAATTCTCTGACCGCGCGGGTTGCGGTCATTCCGGCGTAGCCCAGTGCCGCAGCTTCTTCAAACGGATGCCAGGTATCAGTGATGGGGTGGTGATTCAAAAACCAGATCAGCAGCGCCTGCGTGGCAGGGCTGGCAAGCTCCACTTCTTTACGCGGCTCGGCAGCATAACGCTCGCTCAGGATCACACCTAATCGGGGGGCGAATAGTTGCTTACCCGGGACGACAAACGCGATGCCACGCTGGATCATTCGTTTCCGCTCGCCAGGCGCAACCTCGGGTAAGGCCACGATTACCGGCGCTTGCAACAACTCGGCAAGCCGCTTTGTATGCACATCGACGTGTTGGGCTGCCGGAGCTTGATCGCTTTTGATGCACGCAAACGTAAAGGGATGCCCCTGCAGCTTGACAGTCAGCAAGTCGTAGGCATCTTGGATGAAGTAGGGCAATGGGGCGATATCGCCGGCAGCCAAGCAAACGGTCTCCTCCCCGAATACTTGGTTCAGGTAGTCGACCGTCTGCTGGGGGAGCGCTTTATCTAACATTTGCATGTAATCTAACATTTAAAATGTTAGAAGTCAAATTTTATGTTAGATTTTGAGTGTGCAGGCCTTGACCGTCTTGGCGGGAATGGGTTCGGCACTTGGTGAAAGTCTGTCTGACGGCCAGCCAGGCGTCGAATCTGGACGGCGGGATGCCGGCGCGCTTGAGCATCGCATGCAGGTCGACGCTGATCCTTGTTTCGAGGCGGGCGGTTGGGGACCCGTACCGAATTGATCGAGCAGTTCGGCAGGAATGGCGGGCAACGTAACAGCGCCCGCCGGGGACTTCTTCTTGGTTGGCATAAATGCTCCTTTGGAAAGAACATGTTATGCCTCAAACACAAACTTACTGACAGGCTCGTTCGCATGGGTTTCCATTGCATGCGCCAAACCGCTCTCATTCCCCCGCCACGCCGCGCGCCCGCCGAACATCATGGGCCGACACCATCGAGTCGCCCGCACCCCACCGATGTTGCACGTACGAGACCACCGCAGCCACGTCCTCGTCTTCCAGCGCCGTGCCGAACGGCGGCATGCCATACGGGCGCGGATTGCCTCGGGTTCCCGGCGGGAAGCCGCCGTTCAGCACCATGCGTATCGCGTTCAGCCCGCCCCCTGCGGTGATTGACGCACGGCCCGCGAGCGCCGGATAGGCGGGAGGCTTCCCGCGACCATCGGCGCCGTGGCAATCGATGCAATGCTGCTCGTACAGCTTCGCGCCGAGCGCGAGCCGGGCCTGCTGTTCCGCATCCGGCTGTGTCGCGCCTCGCCGGCGCTCCGGCTCAGTTGCCGGCAGCGATTTCAGGTAGACCGCCATCGCGCGCAGGTCCTCCGCCGGCAGCTGCTGCAGGCTGGAACCGACCACTTCGGCCATCGGCCCGAAGGCGGCGCCGCGTGCCGATACGCCGGCGCCGAGCAGTCCGGCAATCTCGTCGATGCTCCAGTCCGCGAGGCTGCCCGGGCCGCCGTTCAACGCCGGCGCATGCCAGTTCAGCGCGGGGATCACGCCGCCGGCCAGATCACGCCGGGCGATGCTGCCGCCCAGCGCATCGCGCGGCGTGTGGCAGGCCGCGCAATGGCCCAGCCCCTGCACGAGATAGGCGCCGCGGTTCCACGTCGCGTCCCGGCGAGTCTCCGGCTGGTATTCCCCCGGCCGGAAATACAGCGCCCGCCAGAAAGCCAGCACGATGCGCTGGTTGTACGGGAAGGCGAGCCGATGTTCGCGGTTGGGCTGCCGCACCGGCGCCAGCGTGCGCAGGTACGCATACAGCGCGTCGGCATCCTCGCGCGTCACTTTCGTGTAGCTCGTGTACGGGAAGGCCGGATACAGGAAATGCCCGTCCTTCGATTTGCCGTTGTGCAGCGCGCGCCAGAAATCGTCGGCGCTCCATTGGCCGATGCCGGTCGCATCGTCCGGCGTGATGTTCGACGCGTGGATGTCGCCGAACGGCGTGGCGATTGCGCGGCCGCCCGCATAAGGCTGGCCGCCGCGCTCGGTATGGCAGCCCATGCAATTGCCGGCGCGCGCAAGCAGCGCGCCGCGCTCGATGGTCGCCGGATCATTCGCCGGCATGCTGCCGCGCCGATCGCTGCCGGGATCCGCCGCCATCTGGTAAGCGACGACCAGCAGCGCGGCGGCGACTGCAACGCAGCACAGGACGAGCAATGCGCGCTTCAGCACGCGCGCAGGACGGGCATGAAGGGTAGCGCTCATTGCGGCATGCTCCCGCAATGCAGCGGCAGCTTCGCCGCTGTCTTCGGCTGCGCATGCATGTTGTCCGGCACCGGCTGCGATGCCAGCCACGCGGACAGCGCGGCTATGTCGTCAGGCGTCAGCTTGCGGCTGATGTCGGCCATGCAGTCGGGCGCGGCCGCCTGCCGGGTGCCGGAGCGCCATGCGCCGAACTGCGCGTTCAGGTAATCGCGCGACAGGCCGACCAGGCTCGGCACGGCGGGCTGCATGCCCGTCAGCCTCTCGCCATGGCACGCGATGCACGCAGGCAGCTGTCGCGACGGATCGCCGCTGGCCACCAGCCGGCGGCCGCGCTCCAGCGTGGCCGGGTCCGCGAGCGGCGACTGTGCCGGCGGATACGGCAGCTGCAGCGACGCGAAGTAGTCGGCAATCTCGCGCAGGTAGGCATCCGACTGGTGCGCCACCATGTAATTCATCGCCGGATAGCGCCGGCGGCCATCACGGAAATTGATCAGCTGGTTGTACAGGTAGCCGGCCGGCTTGCCTGCAATGCGGGGAAAGTAGCCGTCACGCGTCGCGCGCCCCTCCTTGCCGTGGCAGGCTGCACAGGCAACGACGCGCTGCGCGATCGTGTCCTGGACGCCGGCCTCGCCAGCCGATGCAGGCTTGCCGCTGATGGCAAGAATCAACAGCAGCAGGGGCAGCGCGGCGCGGCGTCGGTGCCGCGAAGCTCGTGGCGGCATTGGAAGAGGGCAGGCTTCAGGCATGATGAAATTGAAACAAGAGGCGAATGTTGCAGTGCGGAGGCGGTCGGAGTAATCCTGTTGAAACGATATGGCAAAGAGTTTGTTTTTTATTTTTTCGTATCGCTAGCAGGGGCGCGGCCAAACCTTTGGTTTTACAGATTTTATCAGCCGGGCCTCGTCGCAAAGGTTTCCAATCTGCGAATTAAGTGATACGTTGCCACCGCTGCACCCGCGCGCGGATGTAAATGCAGGGCGGGGCGGCAGAGGGCAGGGCTGCCAGCGGGACGCCCGGCGGTCTGCCCGGGACGATCAACAGATTACAGAGCCGGCCAATCAACCGGCCACGGGAGGAGACATGACTTTGGCAACAGCGAACGCGTCAGGTGCGAACTTTGACGTGATGAAGGCGATCGACGATGGCGGGTTCTCGTCGACCCAGAAACTGATCTACGTCCTCGCCGCGCTGGCGATCGTGATGGATGGTTTCGATGGTCAGATGATCGGCTATGCGATCCCGGCCATCATGAAGGAGTGGGGCGTCACCCGCGCCGCGTTCTCGATGGCTGTCGCCAGCGGTCTGGTCGGCATGGCCATCGGCAGCCTGGCCGCCGGCGTGATCGCCGACCGCGTCGGCCGCAAGCCGGTGCTGGTCGCCAGCATTTTGCTGTTCGGCGGCGCGACGATGATGATCGCGCAAGCCACCGGCATCCAGGACATCGCCACCATCCGCTTCTTTGCCGGCCTCGGCATCGGCGCGGCGCTGCCGACCGCGACCACGCTGACGGCGGAATACATTCCGCTGCGCTTCCGCACGATGGCGGTGACGACGGCCATCGTCTGCTACCCGCTCGGCGGCATGCTGGCCGGACTGGTCGCCGGCCAGATCCTGCCGGTGCAGGGCTGGCGCGCCTTCTTCGTGATCGGCGGCGCGATGCCGGTGGTGTACGCGCTGGTGCTGGTCTTCCTGCTGCGCGAATCGCCGAAATACCTCGCCCGCCAGTCGGCGCGCTGGGAAGAGCTGCGCGCGCTGATGACGCGCATGGCGCACAACGTCGAGCAGGTGCGCGAATTCACTGACGGCGTGCTCGATGCCGCGCGTCAGGGCAGCCTGCGCGCGCTGTTCCAGCAAGGCCGTGCCCACGACACGCTGTGGCTGTGGCTGGCGTTCTTCATGACGCTGCTGTCCATCTACAGCGCCTTCAGCTGGCTGCCGACGATGCTGACCACCGAAGGCCTGTCGCCTGCGCTGGCCGGCATGGGCCTGACAGCCTACAACTTCGGCGGCGTGATCGGCGCCGTGCTGTGCGCGCTGGCAATGAACCGCTTCGGTTCGCGCTGGCCGATGACGGTCTGGGCCGCCATGTCGGCCATCACCGCCTTTGGTCTGAAGACCATCAGCGTGACCGCCGACCCGCAGATCTTCCTGCTCGGCCTCGGCGTACACGGGTTGTTCATCACCGCGCTGCAGTGCGCGCTGTATGCGCTGTGCGCGCACGTCTACCCGACGTCGATCCGCGTGACCGGCACGGCGGCGGCGCTGTCCTTCGGCCGTCTCGGCGCGATCCTCAGCTCCTTCGTCGGCGCGGCCATGATCACGGCCGGCGGCGCGAACGCCTACCTGAACCTGCTGGGCGGATCGATGGTGGTCACGGTGCTTGCGCTGGTCGTGGTGCGCGACCACATCAAACCGAAGGCATGACGGCAGCAAACGAAGCAGGCCGGACCGCGTGTCCGGCCGACCCGCGCGGCTGCCCGGTCAGTCATGAGGCCGCCGCGTTCAATCCCTTCGGAGACGCGTATGCGCAGGACCCGCCCGGCTACCTGAAGTGGGCGCGCGCGCAGGAGCCGGTGTTCTTCAGTCCGGAACTGGGTTACTGGGTCGTCACGCGCTACGACGACATCAAGGAAATCTTCCGCGACCATCGCCGCTTCAGCCCGTCGAATGCGCTGGAGAAGATCACGCCGCCGACCGCGGCCGTGCAGCAGGTGCTGGCATCGTACGACTACGCAATGAACCGCACGCTGGTCAACGAGGACGAGCCGGCGCACATGGCGCGGCGGCGCCTGCTGATCGATCCTTTCACACCCGAGGCCGTGCGCGAGCACGAGCCGCTGGCGCGCCAGCTGGCGCGCGACTACGTCGACCGCTTCATCCATGACGGCCGCGCCGACCTGGTCGACCAGATGCTGTGGGAAGTGCCGCTGACCATCGCATTGCATTTCCTCGGCGTCGACGAGGACGACATGCCGCTGCTGCGGCAGTACTCCATCGCGCACACGCTCAATACCTGGGGACGGCCGGACGAGCAGGAACAGCTGCGCGTTGCGCATGCAGTCGGCAATTTCTGGCAGCTGTCCGGCCGCATCCTCGACAAGATGCGGCGCGACCCGTCCGGGCCGGGCTGGATGAGATACGGCCTCCGGCTGCAGGCCGAGCATCCGGACGTGGTCACCGATTCCTATCTTCATTCGATGATGATGGCCGGTATCGTCGCCGCGCACGAGACCACGGCGAATGCCACCGCGAATGCGTTGCGGCTGCTGCTGCAGCATCCGAGCGCGTGGCGCGAGCTGGCCGACGATCCGTCGCTGTTGCCAAATGCGGTCGAAGAGTGCCTGCGCTTTTCCGGCTCCATCATTGCGTGGCGGCGCGTGGCGCTGGAGGATGTCAGCATCGGCGGCATCGCGCTGCCGGCCGGCGCGAAGATCATGATGGTCATGACCTCGGGCAATCACGACGAGCGGCACTTCCATGACGCCGACCTGCTCGACATCCATCGCGACAATGCCGGCGATCATTTGTCCTTCGGCTACGGCGCGCACCAGTGCATGGGCAAGAACCTCGCACGCATGGAGCTGCAAGTCTTCCTCGAAGAGTTGTCGCGCCGCCTGCCGCACATGAAGCTGGCGCCGCAGTCCTTTACCTACTTGCCGAACATCTCTTTCCGCGGCCCCGAACACCTGTGGGTCGAATGGGATCCGGCACAGAATCCCGAACGTCGCGACCCGTCCCTCCTGTCGCGCCGCCAGCCGGTGCGCATCGGCGAATCGACGCGCGCTTCTGCTGCGCGACTGATGCGCGTTGCCGGGCGGCGCAGGGTGGCCAGAGACATTGTCGAACTGACGCTGGCCAGCGCCGACGGCCGCGCGCTGCCGCGCTGGCAGCCGGGCGCGCATATCGACATCGAATGCGGCGACAGCGGGCTGTCGCGCCAGTACTCGCTGTGCGGCGATCCGGCGGATGCACAGTCGCTGGTGGTGGCCGTGCTGCGCGATCCGGCCAGCCGCGGCGGCTCGGCATGGATCCACCAGCAGCTGCAGGTCGGCGACAGCATCCGCGTGCGCGGCCCGCGCAATCATTTCCGCTTTGACGAGTCCACGCGGCGCGTGATCCTGATCGCCGGCGGCATCGGCATCACGCCGCTGATGGCCATGGCCGGACGCGCGCGGGCGCTGGGCATCGACTACGTCCTGCATTACTGCGGCCGGACACGCGCGGCGATGGCCTATGTCGATGAGCTGCGCGCGCTGCACGGCGACCGGCTGCAGCTGCACATCAGCGAAGAAGGATCGCGCGCCGATCTTGCTGCGCTGCTGCCGGCCGCGGATGCCGACACCGTCATTCACGCGTGCGGCCCGCAGCGCATGCTCGATGCGCTCGAGCGCGCCTGTGCCGGCTGGCCGGCGGGCGCGCTGCGGGTCGAGCATTTCCACACCACTGCCGGGCGGCCCGATCCGGCGCGCGAGCAGGCGTTCGAGGTGGAGCTGCGCGATTCCGGGCTGGTCGTGCAGGTGAGGGCCGACCAGACCTTGCTGGAGGCGCTGCGCGCCGTGAACATCGATGTGCAGAGCGATTGCGGCGAGGGCTTGTGCGGTTCGTGCGAGGTGGCCGTGATCGACGGCAGCGTCGATCATCGCGACCTGGTGCTGACGCGCACCGAGCGGCAGGAAAACCGCCGCATGATGGCCTGCTGCTCGCGTGCAGCCGGCGCGCGCATCACGCTGGCGCTGTAGTACCGTGCGCGGCCGGATTGCGGCCAGATTGCGGCCGGAACGCGAATTCGACCGTGCGCGAAGTCGCGCTCAGATCCAGCCCGCGCGCCGGAAGCGCCGGAACAGCGCAACCGACACCACCGCGATCAGGCCGAGCGCGGCCGGATAGCCCCAGCGCCAGCGCAGCTCGGGCATCACATCGAAGTTCATGCCCCAGATGCCGGCCAGCGCGGTCGAGGCGGCGAAGATCGACGCCCAGGCGGCCAGCTTTTTCGTGATCTCGGATTCCTCGATGCCGACCATCGCCAGATTCACCTGGATCGCGGTGGAGATCGCTTCACGGATTCCTTCGAGGCGGGTGGCCAGGCGGGCGAGGTGGTCGTTGACGTCGCGGAAGTATTCCTGCGTCTGCTGGCATACCGGCGGAACGCGCCCGCCGTGCAGCTTGCCCATGAACTCCAGCATCGGCAGGATCGCGTGCCTGACCGTCATGCTCTTGCGCTTGAGCGCATACAGCCGCTCGATGTTCTGGCGCGCCGTGTTCTTTTCGAAGATGCTCGCCTCGATGCGCTCGAGCTCGCCCTCGAGGGTGTCGAGCATCGGGAAATAGCCATCGACCACATGGTCGAGGATGGCGTAGAACACGAAGCCGGGGCCTTGTTTGAGCATGTCCGGCTCGCGCTCGCAGCGCTCGCGCACGCCGAGGAAATCGACCCTGCTGCCGCTGCGCACCGACAGCACGAAATCCGGATGCGCGAACACATCCACCTCGCCGACCCGGATCTCGTCGCCGTCTTGCTCGAGCAGGTGGATCACGCAGAACAGCGTGTCGCCATATTCTTCGAGCTTGGGCCGCTGGTGGCCGTGGCTCGCATCCTCGATGGCGAGCCGGTGCAGCCCGAACTCTTCCTGCATGCGGGCGAGTTCGTCGTCGGTCGCATCCTTCAGCGCGACCCAGACGAAGCTGCCGGGACGGTGCAGGTGTTCGCTGATGTCCTCCGGCGCCACCTGCGCGACCCGCTGGCCATTCTCGTAGACGATGCTGTTGATGAGCATGAACGGTCGCTCAGGCAGGCAGCCGGTACTCGAGCAACTGCCGGATGTCCACGTACTTCAGCGCATTCACATGGGTCGATTCGAGCACCACGTAAGGCGCCATGCCGGCATCGAACGCTTCCTTCCAGCGCAGCGCGCACAGGCACCAGCGATTGCCCGGCACCAGTCCGGGAAAGCGGAATTCCAGGTGCGGCGTGCCGAGATCGTTGCCGCGCTGCCGCGAGAATTCAAGGAATTCTTCGGTCATCACGGCGCAGATCACATGCGAGCCGCGGTCGGTCTCGTCGGTATTGCAGCAGCCATCGCGGAAATAGCCCGTCATCGGATCGGTGGAACAGGGCTTCAGCGGCGTGCCGAGGACGTTGATGGCCATGGAAGTCTCGTATCTAAGTACTATCGGCCTGATTGTAGCCAATGCGCGGCTGCTGCGCCGCAATGCGCTGCGATCTTTTGAAATCTATACCCTGCGTGCTTTCCGAAATACAATCGGCCGGCACACATGACCCTTCAACCCCGGACCGGGAGCTCGACAGATGACGCTGACCCATGCGGCGGAATTGGACGCCAGGTTTCATTTTCACCCCTATGCCAACCAGCGGCAGGTCGAGCGCGACGGCGCGCTGGTCATCGTCAGCGGGCGCGGCGTTCATGTGACCGACGAGCGCGGCAAGGAATACATCGAGGGCATGGCCGGGCTGTGGTGCGCCGCGCTCGGCTTTTCCGAGCGGCGTCTGGTCGAGGCGGCGTACCGGCAGATGCAGGTGCTGCCCTACTATCACACCTTCTCCGGCAAGGTGCCCGGGCCGGTCGCCGAGCTGGTCGAGAAAATGATGGCCTGGTCGCCGGTGCCGATGGCCCGCGTGCTGTTCGCCAATTCCGGATCCGAGTCCAACGATACCGCGTTCAAGCTGGTGCGCTACTACCATAACGCGATCGGCAAGCCGAACAAGAAGAAGATCATCGCGCGCGACAAGGGCTATCACGGCGTGACGCTGGCGTCGGCGTCGCTGTCCGGGCTGCCGGCAATGCACAAGAACTTCGACCTGCCGTTGCCCGACGTCGTGCGCGTGTCCTGTCCGCATCCCTACCAGTTCGCCGCACCCGACGAGACGCCGGACGCGTTCGCCGACAGGCTGGCACGCGAACTGGAGCAGACCATCCTGCGCGAAGGCCCGGACACCATCGGCGCCTTCATCGCCGAACCGGTGCAGGGCGCCGGCGGCGTGATCGTGCCGCCGCCGCGCTACTTCGACCTGATCCAGCCCATCCTGCGCAAGTACGACATCCTGCTGATCGCCGACGAGGTCGTGTCCGGCTTCGGCCGCCTCGGCGAGCGCTTCGGCGCCGAGATCTACGGCCTGCAGCCGGATTTCATCACCGTCGCCAAGATGCTGACCTCGGCGTATGTGCCGATGTCGGCGCTGTATGTCAGCGACCGCGTCTACCAGGCCGTGGCCGACGCCAGTTCCGCCGTCGGCGTGTTCGGCCACGGCTACACCTATGGCGGCCATCCGGTGGCCTGCGCGGTCGCGCTCGAGGCCTTGCGCATCTACGAGTCGGATGACGTGATCGGCCATGTCCGGCGCGTCGCGCCACGGCTGCAGCAGGGACTGCGCAAATACATCGGCCATCCTTTCGTCGGCGACGTGCGCGGCATGGGGCTGATCGCCGGCGTCGAGCTGGCAGCCGACCCGGCTGCGAGGCGGCCGTTCCCGCCCGAGCGCGGCGTCGGCGCCTATCTGGTCAGGCGTGCGCAGGAGCACGGCCTGATCCTGCGCACGATGGCCGGCGACATCGTCGCGTTCTCGCCGCCGCTGGTCATCAGCGACGCCGAGATCGACGAATTGCTGGCGCGCTTCGACCGCGCGCTGCGCGACACCAGCGACTGGATCGCGAGCTGGCACACCGGCTGAGCGCTGCCGCCCGCCGCGCTCAGCGGCGGTGCCCGCCCTGTGCGCGCGCGATCTGCATGAACTGGTCGACCACCTCGCGCCGGCGCATGCCGCGGCGCGTGACCAGCCCGACGTCGGTCGCCGGCACCGCATCGCGCAGCTTCCTGACCTCGATCCTTTCGGCATCGAGCGTCCACGTCCGGTAGAGGAAATCCGGCAGGATCGAGATGCCCGCCCCGACGCCCACCAGCGAGCGCACTGCCTCGAGCGAACTGGTGCGCAGCCGCACGTCCGGCACCAGCCCGTGGCGTCGCCACACCGCGCGCTGCATGTCCTCGATGCGGTCCGCCTCCAGCACGATCAGCGGGGTGGCCGCGCAGTCGGCCAGCGACAGCTGGCTGCGCTCGGCCAGCGGATGGCTGGGCGACAGCCACACCCGGTTCGGCGAGCTCGACAGCGTCTCCACTTCCAGCGCCTGCGGATCGCCCAGCGCATTCACGACCATGATCGCGAGATCCACCTCGCCATTCACCAGCAGGTGTTCGAGAAAGGGCGGCGAGTCTTCGAGGATGTGCACCTGCACCTCGGCATGCGCGCGCTGGAAACGGGACAGCAGGTCCGACAGCCCGTAGCCGGCCATCAGGCTGGTCACGCCGATGGTCAGCGAGCCGGTCAGCTCGTTGCGGTGCTCATGGTTGACCGCGCCGGCTTGTGCAACTGCAGCAATCACCTTGCGCGCGCTGGCCTCGAAGCGGTAGCCCGCCTGTGTCAGCCCCATGCCGCGCGCAGAGCGCTCGAACAGCGGGGTGCCGAGCGTGCTTTCCAGCTCCTGGATGCTCTTGGTCAGCGCCGATTGCGCGATGTTGACCATGCGCGCGGCCGACGCCACCGAGCCCGATTCGGAGACCGCGAGGAAGTACCGAAACTGTTTCAGCGTGAAGTGCTTGTGCATTTTCTTGCGCCGCACAGAAATCGTCGGAATGGAAAGGAGCCGGCGGGCTATCTGAAAAAGAGAACGCCAGCTGATGAAATATTGAACTTTCCAGAAATCAGGGTCAAGGCATATGTTCGGTCGGCTGGCAGCGCGGACCGGGCTTGCCGGGGGAGAGGACGTCGCGGTCCGGCATCAGGACACACTGTCGTTGTACCCAACCTGCGGAGACCATCATGAGCGACATGAAGCGAGCAGCAGCTGCACTGACATTGACGGCGTTCACCGGCGCGAGCTTCGCGCAGGCCCCGCTGCAGAAGATAGGCAAGGGCGAGGGGCAGGTCGACATCGTCGCCTGGCCCGGCTACATCGAGCGCGGCGCCACCGACAAGAACTTCGACTGGGTGACCGACTTCGAAAAGAAGACCGGCTGCAAGGTCAATGTGAAGAACGCCGGCACCTCCGACGAGATGGTGGCGCTGATGAACGAGGGCGGCTTCGACCTCGTCACCGCCAGCGGCGATGCATCGACCCGGCTGATCCGCGGCAAGCGCGTGCAGCCGATCAATGTCGGCCTGATCCCCAGCTACAAGAACATCGACCCGCGGCTGCAGAAGGCGCCGTGGCACTACGATAACAATACCCACTACGGCGTGCCCTACCAGTGGGGCTGGAACGTCCTGATGTACAACACCAAGGTGTTCGGCAACAAGAAGCCGACCAGCTGGAGCGTGGTGTTCGAGGAGCAGACCCTGCCCGACGGCAAGAGCAACAAGGGTCGCGTGCAGGCCTTCGACGGCCCGATCTACATCGCCGATGCGGCGCTGTACCTGAAGAAGAAGAACCCGGCGCTCGGCATCAAGGATCCGTACGAACTCAACGAGGCCCAGTACAAGGCCGCGCTCGACCTGCTGCGCGGGCAGCGCAAGATCGTCGGCAAGTACTGGCATGACGCGTTCGTGCAGATCGACGACTTCACCAACGAGGGCGTGGTCGCATCGAGCTCGTGGCAATTCCAGGCCAACATCCTCGGCTCGAAGAAGGCGCCGATCGCCACCGTCGTGCCGGTCGAGGGCGCGAGCGGCTGGGCCGATTCGACCATGATGCATGCCGAGGCCAAGCATCCGAACTGCGCGTACATGTGGCTCGAGCATTCGCTGAACCCGAAGCTGCAGGGCGACCTGTCGGCCTGGTTCGGCTCGGTGCCGTCGGTACCGGCCGCCTGCAAGGGCAACAAGCTGCTCGGCGACGACGGCTGCGCGCGGCAGGGCTACAACGACTTCGACAAGATCTCGTTCTGGCGCACGCCGGTCGCGCAGTGCAAGAGCCAGAACAACCAGTGCGTGCCCTATCACAAGTGGGTGTCTGACTACATCGCCATCCTCGGCGGCCGCTGAGCCGGCCTGAAACCGCCGCCGCGTCGCGCCTGCCGGGCGCGGGGCGGCGGCCCACGGAGCCCCTCTGATGACGCATGCCGTCAGCCTGCAGCAGGTGTCGTGCGTGTTCGCCTCCGGCGGCCGTCCGCTGACGGCGGTCGACAACGTGAGCATCGACATCGTCGCGGGTGAATTCTTCACCCTGCTCGGCCCGTCCGGTTCGGGCAAGACCACCTGCCTGCGCATGATCGGCGGCTTCACCGCGCCGACGGCAGGCCGCATCTTCATCAACGGCGAAGAGGTCGACGACCGTCCTCCCTACCTGCGCCCGGTGACCACCGTCTTCCAGGACTATGCGCTGTTCCCGCACATGAGCGTGCTGGACAACGTCGCCTATTCGCTGATGGTGCAGGGCGTCGCGCGCGATGCGCGGCACCGGCGCGCGCGCGAACTGCTCGAACTGGTGCGCCTGCCCGACGCCGCCACGCGCAAGCCGGCGCAGCTGTCCGGCGGGCAGCGGCAGCGGGTCGCGCTGGCGCGCGCGCTGGTCAGCGAGCCGCGCGTGCTGCTGCTCGACGAGCCGCTGGCCGCGCTCGACCTGAAGCTGCGCGAGCAGATGCAGGGCGAGCTGAAAGACCTGCAGCGTCGCCTCGGCATCACCTTCGTGCTGGTCACGCATGACCAGCACGAAGCGCTGTCGATGAGCGACAGGATAGGCGTCTTCAACCTTGGCCGGCTCGAGCAGGTCGCCACGCCGGCCGCCTTGTACGAACGACCGCGCACGCCTTTCGTCGCGCAATTCCTCGGCGCCGCCAACCTGTTCGAGGGCGAGGCGGCGCGGCAGCTGGCCGGCGCACCGTCGGCGGTGCTGCGCCCCGAGCGCATCCGGCTCGGCGGCGCGGACGGCGCGCGCGTGTCCGGCACCGTCGCCGCGCAGCAGTATTTCGGCGCGTTCTGGCGCGTCAGCATCGCCAGCGGCGCGCAGACGCTGCTGGTCGATTTGCCGCCGCACCTGCCGCGCCCGGCGCTCGGCGATACCGCGCATCTGCACTGGGACGCAGACGCGGTGCATCCGCTGCTTGTCGCGGACTGAACATGCGTGCGACCGCCCCGCCGACCGGCCTGCCAGCACGCGACGCGAGCTTTGCCGACCGCGTCTCGGCCGTGCTGTTCCGCCGGTCGCGCCGCGTGCTGCTGCTCCTGCTGATACCGCCGCTGCTGTGGTTCGGCGTGATCTACCTCGGCTCCCTGTTTGCGCTGCTGGCGCAGAGCTTCTTCCGGCTCGACGATTTCTCCGGCGTGGTGGTGCGCGAGGTTGGGCTGCAGAACTTCGTCGCGCTGCTCGAACCGGCCAACCTCGACGTCATGCGGCGCAGCGTGCTGATGGCGACGCTGGTCACATTCGCCAGCATCGTGCTGGCCTTCCCGGTCGCCTGCTACATGGCGCGTTATGCGCGCGGCCCGCAGAAGGCCCTGCTGTACATCGCGGTGATGCTGCCGCTTTGGTCGAGCTATCTGGTGCGGTTGTATGCGTGGAAGCTGCTGCTGGCGAAGGAGGGCGCGGTCGCGTGGGCGGTGCAGCAGCTGCAGCTGCAGTGGCTGCTCGACGGCGTGCTGTCGCTGCCTGTGGTCGGCGGCAACTCGCTGAGCTTCTCGCCGCTCGGCACCTTCGTGGTGTTCGTCTACATGTGGCTGCCGTTCGTGATCCTGCCGATACAGGCGGCGATCGAGCGCATACCCGCCTCGGTGCTGGAGGCTTCGTCCGACCTCGGCGCAAATGCGCGGCAGACCCTGCGCACGGTGATCCTGCCGCTGGCCATGCCGGGCATTGCCGCCGGCTCGATCTTTTCGTTCTCGCTGACGCTGGGCGATTACATCATCCCGCAGGTGATCGGCAATTCGACGCTGTACATCGGCCAGGTCGTGTACCGGCAGCAGGGCGTGGCCGGGAACCTGCCGTTCGCCGCCGCGTTCTCGATCGTGCCGATCGCGATCATTGCCATTTACCTGTGGTTCGCGCGCAGGAAGGGGGCCTTCGATGCGCTCTGACCTGGCCGGCGCACCGCGCGCATCACGCGGACTGAAGGCCGCCGCGCTCGGCGGCGTACTGTTCCTGCACTTGCCGCTGGCGCTGATCGTGCTGTACGCGTTCAGCAGCGAGGACAAGAGCTATGTGTTCCCGCCGCCGGGGCTGACGACCGAATGGTTCGCGGTCGCGCTCGGCCGCGAGGATGTGTGGGCGGCCGTCACGCTGTCGGTGCAGGTGGCGCTGTGGTCGACCGCCATTGCGCTGCTGCTGGGCACGCTGGCCGCCGGCGCGCTGGCGCGCTTCGCATTCTTCGGCCGCGATGCGGTCTCGCTGCTGCTGATCCTGCCGATCGCACTGCCGGGCGTGGTGACCGGCATCGCGCTGCGCTCGGCGTATCACGCCGCCGAGATACCGTTCAGCTTCTGGACCATCGTGATCGGCCACGCGACCTTCTGCGTGGTGGTGGTCTACAACAACGCGGTCGCGCGGCTGCGGCGCATCAGCCCGTCACTGGTCGAGGCGTCGATGGACCTCGGCGCGAATGCGTTCCAGACCTTCTTCCACGTGCTGCTGCCGCAGCTCGGCTCGGCGCTGCTGGCCGGCGCGCTGCTGGCTTTTGCGCTGAGCTTCGACGAAGTGATCGTCACCACATTCACCGCCGGGCAGCAGACCACGCTGCCGATCTGGATGCTGCAGGAACTGATACGGCCGCGCCAGCGCCCGGTCACCAATGTCGTCGCCGTATTCATCATCATGCTGACCTTCGTTCCCATCGTCGCTGCCTACTGGCTGACGCAGGGGGCGGAAGAGCAAAAGTAAGGACTGCATCACCCGTACTGCACAACCCAACGAGGAGATCCGATCATGGGAAACCACGCCGAAGCCGCCATCGTCTTTCCGACCGACCTGCTGATCGACAACCAGCCCGTGCGCGGCGAAGGCCCGGTCGAGGTGGTGATCAATCCGGCCACCGGCGAGCGCCTGTGCGAGGTGCCGGAGGCGTCGCCGGAGCAGGTGTCGCGCGCGGTGGCGGCGGCCAGCCGCGCATTCGACAGCTGGTCGCAGACCACGCCGGCCGAGCGCTCCGGCATGCTGCTGAAGCTCGCCGATGCGATCGAGGCGAATGCCGAGGCGTTCGCGCGGCTGGAGTCGCTGAATTGCGGCAAGCCGTATGTGCGCGCGCTGAATGACGAGATTCCGGCCATTGCCGATTGCTTCCGCTATTTCGCCGGCGCCGCCCGCTGCATCAGCGGCACCGCGGCCGGCGAGTACCTGGCCGGCCACACCAGCATGATCCGGCGCGACCCGATCGGCGTGATCGGCTCGATCGCGCCGTGGAACTACCCGATGATGATGGCCGCGTGGAAGACCGCGCCGGCACTCGCAGCCGGCAACACCGTCGTGCTCAAGCCGAGCGAGCAGACGCCGCTGACGGCGCTGCTGTTTGCCAAGCTGGCCGCCGGCATCCTGCCCAGGGGCGTGCTGAACGTGGTCTGCGGCAAGGGGCCCAGCGTCGGCCAGCCGCTGGTCGAGCATCCGCTGGTGCGCATGGTGTCGCTGACCGGCGATGTCGCGACCGGCCGCAAGATCCTGCAGGCAGCGTCTGCCGGACTGAAGCGCACCCACCTGGAGTTGGGCGGCAAGGCACCGGTGATCGTGCTGGACGATGCCGACCTCGCGGCGGTGGTCGACGGCGTGCGTACCTTCGGCTACTACAACGCCGGACAGGACTGCACCGCCGCGTGCCGAGTGTATGCGGGGGCGAAGGTGTATGACCGGCTGGTGGCGGACCTGTCGTCGGCGGTCGCATCGATCCGGATGGGCACGCAGGACGAGGAGGGCGTCGAGATCGGCCCGCTGATCTCGGACCGGCAGCGCAACCGCGTGGCCAGCTTCGTCGAGCGCGCGCAGATGGCCGGCCATGTCGAGGTCACGACCGGCGGGCGCGTGCGCGCAGGCAATGGCTTCTTCTACGAGCCGACCGTGATCGCGGGCACGCGGCAGGAAGACGAGATCGTGCAGCGCGAGGTGTTCGGCCCGGTGGTGTCGGTCACGCGCTTCACCGACGAAGAGCAGGTGGTGCAGTGGGCGAATGATTCCGAGTACGGGCTGGCGTCATCGGTCTGGTCGACCAATGTATCGAAGGCGATGAACATCGCGCGCCGGCTGCAGTATGGCTGCACCTGGGTCAACACCCACTTCATGCTGGTCAACGAAATGCCGCACGGCGGCGTGAAAGCCTCCGGCTATGGCAAGGACATGTCGATGTATGCGCTGGAGGACTACACGGTCGCGCGGCATGTGATGGTCAAACTCTGACCCTTGCAAGGTGACGACGCCTCTCCGTGGCAGGAGAGGCGCCGGTCGGTCGGGCCGTCAGGTCTTGTAGCGGAAGCCGTGGTGCTTCAGCGGCAGCGAGCGGATGCGCTTTCCGGTGGCCGAGAACAGCGCATTCACCATCGCCGGCATCACGCCGCCGATCGGCGGCTCGCCGACGCCGCCCCAGAAGTCGAAGGTCGGCACCAGCACCGGAATGATCTCGGGCTTCACATTGATGCGCGCCAGCGGATAGTCATGGAAGTTCGACTGCTTCACCGCGCCGTTCTCGATCGTGATCTCCTCGGCCATGATCGCCGACAGCCCCCACAGCACGCCGCCCTCGATCTGCGCCTGCACCGCGTTCGGGTGCACCACGTGGCCGCAGTCGATCGCCACCGCGACACGCTTGACGTCGATCTCCTTGCTGTCGCTGACCGACAATTCGACCGCCGCCGCCGTAAAGCTGCCATACGAATCCACCACCGCAATGCCGCGATGCACGCCGGCCGGCGCCGGTGTGTCCCAGTTGATCGCTTTTGCGACCGCGTCCAGCACCGCGAGGTCCTTCTTCCCCTGCAGCAGCGGGCGGCGGAACTGCACCGGATCCTTGCCGGCCGCATGCGCGAGCTCGTCGATGAAGCATTCGCGGTAGAACGGATTGTTGGTATGCGCGACGGCGCGCCAGAAGCCCGGCGGCACGTGCACATCGCGCATCATGTATTCATTGGTGAAGTTCGGCACCGCATACGGGTTGTCGCGGAACACGCGGGTATTGATCTGGTCGATGCCGTCCTTCACGAAGTTCGGGAACACCGTGATCGCGATCGACTGGTCGGACTGGCGCACCTGCCAGCCGGTCCAGTTGCCGTCCTTGTCGAGCGCGCCGCGCAGCTTCACCAGCGACACCGGCCGGTAGCGGCCCTGGCGCATGTCTTCCTCGCGCGACCATTGCAGGCGCACCGGCGTGCCCGGCATCGCCATCGCGATCTTCACTGCCTGTCGCGTGTAGTCCTGGTGCGGGCCGCGCCGGCCGAAGCCGCCGCCGGCATGCATCTTGTTCACGTACACCTTGTCCAGCGGCAGGCCCGACACTTCGGCGGCAGCGGCGATCGACGACTCGCCGTTCTGCGTGCCGACCCAGACCTCCAGCCGGTCGGTCGAGTACAGCGCGGTTGCGGTCTGCGGCTCCATCGTCGCGTGGTTCATGAAGCCGGTGGTGTACTCGGCCTCGAGCAGCTGGTGCGCGCTTGCGAAAGCCTTGTCGACGTCGCCATCCTTGCGCGCCACGGGTACCGTCGGCGCTTCCAGCCCCTCGCGCAGGTAGGCCATGATGGACTGGCTGGAGATCTTGTCCTTGCCGCCGTTTTCCCAGGCGACCTTCACCTGCTTCAGCGCCTGGTTGGCCTGCCACCAGCCGGTCGCCACTACCGCGACCCAGTCGTCGGCCACCACCACCTGCTTCACGCCCGGCATCTTCAGCGCCGCGGCGTCATCGACGCTCTTCACGAAGCCGCCGAACACCGGGCTCTGAAAGATCGACGCATACAGCATGCCCGGCAGGCGCACGTCGGACGCATACACCTGCGAGCCGTTCACCTTGGCCGGTATGTCGAAGCGGGCCGGCGAGGTGCCGGCGATCTTCCATTGTTTCGGGTCTTTCAGCGGCGGGTTCTCCGGCACCGGCATCGTCGACGCCAGCGCGGCCAGCTCGCCGTAGCGCGCCTGTTTGCCGGACGCATGCGTGACCACGCCATTCGACGCGCGGCACTCGGAGGCCGGCACGTTCCACTGCTGCGCGGCGGCGGCCACCAGCATCTCGCGCGCGGCTGCGCCGCCCTTGCGCACGTATTCATGCGAATCGCGGATGCCGCGGCTGCCGCCGGTCGACATGTCCTTCCAGATCTTCTTGCGGCGCATGTGCTCGTTGACGTCCGCGTATTCGGGGCGCACCTTGCTCCAGTCGCAGTCCAGCTCTTCGGCCACCAGCTGCGCGAGGCCGGTGAAGGTGCCCTGGCCGAGTTCGGAGCGGGCGATGCGGATGATGACGGTGTCGTCCGGCCGGATCACCACCCAGTGCGTGACCTCGGGCGCGCCATCCTGCGCTGCGGCGAGGGCGCGGCCCTGGATGCCGAGGACGAAAGCACCGCCGAGCGCGGCGGCCTGCTTGAGGAAAGTGCGACGGGACGAACGGGGCAAGGCGGTGTTCATGGGGGACTCCGTACGGTTGGTTATTGTTTTGCGCAGATTTTACCCGCAACCGCCCGCCTGTTTGCGGTCAGCGCGTCAGGGCAGCCGGTCGGCGAGGAAGCGCGCGGCACGGTCGGAGATCACCAGCACCAGCTTCAGCCGCGCGCGCGTCATGCCGACGAACAGCTTGCGAAAGCTCTTGTCGTCCAGTGTCTCGAAATCGATCTCGGTGAAGATCACCGCCGGCGCGGACTGCCCCTTGAAGCGGTAGACCGATTCGGCCAGCAGCTCGCCGTCGCGGAACACCGGATTGCCGAACAGGTCGTAGCTGCCGTCGAAGGACTTCAGCGTGTGATGGCCGAGCGCATCCAGATTCAGCAGCGCCGAATGCTCGCGCCCGCGAAAGCTCACCAGCGCAATGTCCTGCCGCGTGAAGCCGGCGCCAAGGCAGCGCGTGATCGCCTGCCGGGTCTGCGCATGCATCTGGCCGATGTCATCCGCCGGCCAGGTGAGCACATCGATGTCGGCGCCGACGAAGGGACTGGACGCGTCGATCGCCAGCGGCTGCGGCGACAAGGCCGTCAGCAGCTGCACCACCTGCCGCGGGCTGCGGAAATTGCTGTCGGCATGCAGCGTCACCCAGCCCGGCAGCGCCACCGGTGCCTTTGCGTACAGGTTCTGCAGCGGGTCTTCCAGCCACAGCGCGCGGCCGTCGTCCTTCAGCAGGCGCAGCAGCGCGTCGCGCCAGCCTTCCGAGAAGTCCTGTCCTTCATCGACGATCAGCACATCGAAGCGCCATTCCGGCGGCAACGTGGCCTGCGCAAGGTGGGTCTCCAGCCGCTGCCACACCTGCGGGTCTGCGTAGTCGGGCAAAAGACCGGTGTCGCGCGCGAACAGGTCGCACAACTGGTGGTAATTGGCGACACGCCCGCCGGCCGGCAGCAGCCGCTGCACATGGTCTGCCAGCGGCCGGTTGTAGCAGACGTACAGCGGCTTCAGGCCGGCGGCGACCGCCGCCTGGAATTCGGCCAGTGCCAGCTGGGTCTTGCCGCTGCCGGCGGTGCCGGTCACGCGCAGCCGGAACGGTGAAAACTCGAGCTTGCGCGCCCAGCTCGCCAGCCCGCCCGAGATCCGCGTGACCAGCGCATTCGCCTGCCCGATCATGGCGCTCGGGTCGGGTACCAGCTGCAGCACATTGCCGAGGAAGCGCAGCACGCGTTCGCGCTGCGCGGCGACGGGCGTCAGCGGCAGGATCTCGCGTACCACCGCCGGCAGCTGCTCGCGCCGGCGCGCATCGACGATGCGGTCGGCGGCAATGCCGGCCGTCTCGACCTTCCTCACCTGATAGTCGGGGCAGTACAGCAGGTAGTCGATCGCCAGCGGCTCGCCGTCATGGCCGAAGCGCTGTTTCAGCGCCGATACCGCGCGCACGATCTGGTTGCGTACCAGCTTGGGCTTGTCGAGGCCGGCGTAGCGTTTCCCGAGGCCTTCGTCGGTCTCGGTCAGGAAACCGGATTTCTGCTCGACCAGCAGCAGCCGTCCATCGGGCGCGACGATGATGAAATCAACCTCGCCATAGGCCGACCAGCCTTTCTCGACATTCGTCCAGTGAACGCCGTGAAAGACGGTGTAGTCGTCGGACAAGGCCTGCTCCAGCAGGGCCAGGGTTTCGATCTCGCGTTGCGCTGCGCCGGTGACGGCCAGCTCGCGCCAGCCCGGGGGATGGATGTGCGCCATGGTCGCTCTGAAATTATCCAGCCGACATTGTAGGCCGGACATTGCGCGCAGTGCGTGACGGCGCGCGCGCCGCTGGTAAACTCGCGCGATTGATCAGCGGAGAAATTTCATGGACATCGTGGCCCTCATCATCGGACTGGTTGCAGGGCTGGCGGCCGGTGCGCTGCTGGTTTCTGCACTCGGTCGCGGCCGTCAGGCCGAGCTCGCCGCCACGCAGGAAAGGCTGCGGATGACGGAGGGGCAACTCGCGCAGTCGGCGCAGCAGGCCGAACAGCTGCGCGCCGAACTGTCGGCCGCGCGCGAGGCGCTTGCCAGCGTGAACACGCGGCTGGAAGAGGTGCGCCGGAATGCCGACGAGCAGCTGCGGCAGCTGCAGCAGATGAACGAGTCCGCGCGCAAGTCGCTGACCGAGGAATTCCAGAACCTCGCGAACGGCATCCTCGAAGACAAGTCGCGCCGCTTCAGCGAGCAGAATGTCGAGAGCCTCGGCAACCTGCTGAACCCGTTCCGCGAACGCCTGAACGAATTCAAGACCCGCGTCGAGGAAATGCATCATCAGGACGCGCAGCAGCAGGCGGCGCTGCGCACCGAACTGAAACACCTGCAGGAGCTGAACCAGCGCATGACGGCCGAGGCGCACGACCTCGCGACCGCGCTGAAGGGACAGGCGAAGAAGCAGGGCAACTGGGGCGAGCTGGTGCTGGAGAACGTGCTGGCACGCTCCGGCCTGCAGGAAGGCCATGATTACCGGCGCGAGGTCAGCTTCAACGGCGAGCAGGGCCGCCAGCGCCCGGACGTGATCATCTACCTGCCGGAAAACAAGCACCTGATCGTCGATGCAAAGGTGTCGCTGAATGCGTACACCCGCTACGTGAATGCCGACGACGAGCTCGAGCGCAAGCAGGCGCTGAAGGAGCATGTGAAGGCAGTCGCTGACCGCATCACCGAGCTGGCCGACCGCCGCTATTTCGAGCTCGGCGACCTGAATTCGCCGGAGATGGTGTTCATGTTCGTGCCGATCGAATCAGCCTTCGTCGAGGCGCTGCGCGCCGACGAGAGCCTGTTCCAGCGCGCACTCGAGCAGAACGTGCTGGTGGCCACGCCGACCACGCTGCTGACCAGCCTGAACATCGTGCGCCAGCTGTGGCGGCTGGAAAAGCAGAATGCGCACAGCGCCGCGCTGGCCGACAGTGCCGGCAAGCTGTACCACAAGCTGACGGTGTTCATCGGCACGATGGAAGATCTGGGCCGCAAGCTCGACGGCGCGCGCGCCAGCTACACGAAGGCTTTCGGCCAGCTGTACCAGGGCCGCGGCAACCTGATCAAGCAGGCGAAGGAATTCGAGCAGCTCGGCGTGGCCGTCAAGGGCACGCTGCCGCAATATCTGGTCGACAAGGCCGAGCTTGAGCTGGAGCTGCTGCCGACGCCGTCCGACGAGCTGCCGGTCGATGACGATCCGTCCGCGGAGGATCGCGCCGCCTGATGCAGCGCAGCGTGCCTTCCGCGCCGAAGGCTGCTATCAATCGGGTGTCTTCATCACGCCGGGAGGTCCCGATGAAACACATCCGCATGTCGAGATTCATCAAGGCATTGCCGCTGCTGTCGGCGCTGTCAGCCGCTGCGGCGGTGGCCGGCGCGCACGAGCTGACCGCGCGCGAGTGCATGGAAGGTTCCGACTACATCCGCAATGCCGCGCTGTCGCGTGACGGCGGCATGACCGAGGCGGCCTTCATGGACGTGTTCGAGCGCGACATGCAGCTGATCGCGCGCGTGCCGCCGTCGTTGCGCTGGTTCGTGCAGGACGAGGATGACGAGGCCTTGCTGCGCGCGGCGCTCGACGAAGTGTTCAGCCGGCCGCAGTCGCCGCAGCAGCATGCGCTGGATTTTGCCCGCGCCTGCGTGCCGCGCACCGGCGAATGGAAGGCGTTCGGCTTCGAACAGATCTGATCCGCAGCACCGGCAGCGCCAAAAAAAAGGTTCATCGCGCTTTTCCGGGGAAGGCGGCCTTGATTTTCAGGAAGAAG
>CAZTIF010000048.1:0-23878 GCA_964613635.1 uncultured Bifidobacterium sp.
TTGGACTTTCATCCCGTCATGACCAGCCCACGGAAACCAGTGCAGACAAGCCTAGCGGCTCGCCTGCCGACGCGCGACCAGGCAGTCCAGCGCATCCTTCAGCGGACTATCCTCCAGCGACGCCGCCAGTGCCGCAAATGAACTGACCGCATCGCGCGGCAGGTCGTGGGTGACGGGCTTGTGAACCGGACGCACCGGTTCGGATGGCAGCAGCTGCACCTTCAGCCGGATGCCCTCCACCGGCCAGCCTTTCTCGCGCAAGCCTTCCTGCAATTTCGGCAACATCTGCCGCAGCCGGGTCGCCAGCGCGGCGTTCGGCACGGCGACCTGCAGCTGGCCTTCGCGGATCTGCAGCGCACGGCAATTGGCGAACAGGGTCGGCAGCAGCCGCTCGCAGTCCGCCTGCAGCTGGCCGACGCGCTGCGCGGCCGGCAGCAGGCCGCCCAGCTTGTCGCTGGTCTGCAGGAACTCGAAGGCTTCCTTCGCACCGGGACGCGGGCCGGGACGCCGTGCCGGGGTGAAGTTCGGGGGATTTTTCGCCATCCGGCAACCTTAGCACAGCGTCAACGTCCCCTGAAGTGGCAGTCTGTCAAGAAGGGGGCACATGCTAGAATCGCGGCTTTGGCCGACGCCGGCCCGTGCGCGCACGAAGGCGCGCCTTAACCGCCGCAAGGCCCTGACACTTTCGACATTTGGCATGTCCCTACTGACCAAGATTTTCGGCAGCCGCAACCAGCGCCTGCTCAAGCAGCTGGAAAAGTCCGTTCGCGCGATCAACGCGCTCGAGCCGGCACTCGAGAAACTGTCCGACGACGAGCTGAAGGCGAAGACGCCGGAGCTGCAGGCGAAGCTGGCCGCCGGCGCCACCACCGAGGACATCCTCGTCGAGGCATTTGCCGTCTGCCGCGAGGCGTCGAGGCGCGTGCTGAAGATGCGCCACTTCGACGTGCAGCTGCTCGGCGGCATGGTGCTCCATCAAGGCAAGATCGCCGAGATGGCGACCGGTGAAGGCAAGACGCTGATGGCAACGCTGCCGGCCTACCTGAATGCGCTGACCGGCAAGGGCGTACACATCGTCACCGTCAACGACTACCTCGCGCAGCGCGACGCCGAATGGATGGGCCGCCTGTATGGCTGGCTCGGCCTCAGCACCGGCGTCAACCTGTCGCAGGCCGCGCACGACGTGAAACAGGGCGCGTATGCGGCCGACATCACCTACGGCACCAACAACGAATTCGGCTTCGACTACCTGCGCGACAACATGGTCTACGCGGCCAACGAGCGCGTGCAGCGCGGGCTGGCGTTTGCCATCGTCGATGAAGTGGACTCGATCCTGATCGACGAGGCGCGCACGCCGCTGATCATTTCCGGACAGGCCGAGGACCATACCGAGCTGTACCTGAAGATGAACGCGCTGCCGCCGCTGCTGACGCTGCAGGTCGGCGAAGAGACGCCGGACGGCAAGGGCAAGGTCGAGGTGCCGGGCGACTACACCAAGGACGAGAAGGCCAACACGGTGCTGCTGACCGAGGCCGGGCACGAGAAGGCCGAGCGCATCCTGACCGAAATGGGCCTGCTGGCCGAGGGCGCGTCGCTGTATGACGCGTCCAACATCACGCTGATCCACCACCTGTATGCAGCGCTGCGCGCGCATGTGCTGTTCCACAAGGACCAGCAGTACGTGGTGCAGAACGGCGAAGTGGTGATCGTCGATGAATTCACCGGCCGCCTGATGTCCGGTCGCCGCTGGTCCGACGGCCTGCACCAGGCGGTCGAGGCGAAGGAAGGCGCGCGCATCCAGCACGAGAACCAGACGCTGGCGTCGATCACCTTCCAGAACTATTTCCGCCTGTACGGCAAGCTGGCCGGCATGACCGGTACCGCCGACACCGAGGCCTACGAATTCCAGGAGATCTACGCGCTCGAGACCGTGGTGATCCCGTCGAACCGTCCGAGCCAGCGCAAGGATCGCCAGGACCAGGTGTTCAAGAACGCCGCCGGCAAATACCGCGCGCTGCTCGCCGACATCCGCGACTGTTACGAGCGCGGCCAGCCGGTGCTGGTCGGCACCACGTCGATCGAGAACTCCGAGCTGATCTCGATGATGCTGACGAAGGAAAACCTGCCGCACAACGTGCTGAACGCGAAGCAGCATGCGCGCGAGGCCGAGATCGTTGCGCAGGCCGGTCGTCCGAAGATGATCACGATCGCGACCAACATGGCCGGTCGCGGTACCGACATCGTCCTCGGCGGCAATGTCGACAAGCAGATCCAGTTCATCGAGGCCGACGAATCGCTGTCGGCCGAAGACAAGGCATCGCGCGCGCAGACGCTGCGCGACGAATGGCAGTCGCTGCACGAACATGTGGTGGCCGCCGGCGGCCTGCACATCATCGGCACCGAGCGCCATGAGTCGCGCCGCATCGACAACCAGCTGCGCGGCCGTTCGGGCCGCCAGGGTGACCCGGGTTCGTCGCGCTTCTACCTGTCGCTCGACGACCAGCTGCTGCGCATCTTCGCCGGCGACCGCGTGCGCGCGGTGATGGAGCGGCTGAACATGCCGGAAGACGAGCCGATCGAGGCGGGCATCGTGTCGCGCTCGATCGAGTCGGCGCAGCGCAAGGTCGAGGCGCGCAACTTCGATATCCGCAAGCAGCTGCTCGAGTATGACGATGTCGCGAACGACCAGCGCAAGGTGATCTACCAGCAGCGCAACGAGCTGCTCGAGACCGACGACATGGCCGAGACCAGCACTGCGCTGCGCCACGGCGTGTTCACCGACCTGTTCCGCCAGTACGTGCCGGAAGGCTCGATGGAAGAGCAGTGGGACCTGCCGGGCCTGCAGGGCGTGCTGCTGCTCGAGTGGCAGATCGACGTGCCGTTCACGGCCATGCTGGAAGCCGAGCCGGAGCTGACCGACGAAGCGCTGCTCGAGCGCCTGATCGCGGCGGCCGACCAGATTTATCAGTCGAAGGTCGAGCTCGTCGGTGGCGAGCACTTCGGCGGCTTCGAGCGCAACGTGATGCTGCAGAGCATGGACACGCACTGGCGCGAGCACCTGGCCGCGCTGGACCACCTGCGCCAGGGCATTCACCTGCGCGGCTATGCGCAGAAGAACCCGAAGCAGGAATACAAGCGCGAGGCTTTCCAGCTGTTTGCGCAGATGCTGGACCTGATCCGCAACGATGTCGTGCGCGTGATCATGACGGTGCGCATACAGTCGCAGGAAGAGATCGAGGCCGCGGAGCAGCAGATGGCGCATCCGCATCTCGAGAACGTGAACTACCAGCATGCGGACTTCAACCCGTCCGCGTCGCCGGAAGAGCTGCTGGCGCCGTCGGCACTGGAAAGCCTGCCGGAATCGGCGGGGCTGCCGAAGGTCGGCCGCAACGACCCCTGCCCTTGCGGCAGCGGCAAGAAGTACAAGCAGTGTCACGGCAAGCTGGCTTGATTTGACATGCCGGCGAGCCGCCGGTTTTCGCAGCAGAACGACAGTGGGTCCCAGCTTTCGCTGGGACGACGTATCGAAGGCTATCCGCCCTCCAACCGTCGTCCCAGCGAAAGCTGGGACCCATCTCAATTTAACGACAGCTTCATTTATTGAGACGCACGACCATGGCCGTCAACTTCCCCCTCATCACCCCCGGAAAACTGAAACCCGTACCCGGCATACAGCTCGGCTACGCGGAGGCGGGCATCAAGAAGCCGAACCGCAAGGACCTGCTGGTGATGAAGCTCGCACCGGGCGCGACCGTCGCCGGCGTGTTCACTACCAACCGTTTCTGCGCGGCGCCGGTGCAGCTGTCGAAGGCGCACCTCGAACTGGCCGCATCCTCCGGCAAGCCGATCGCTGCGCTGGTGGTCAACACCGGCAATGCGAATGCGGGCACCGGCGAGGCGGGGCTGGCGAATGCGCAGGCGACCTGCGACGCGCTGGCAAAGCTGCTCGGTTGCGAGCCGTCGCAGGTGCTGCCGTTCTCGACCGGCGTGATCCTCGAACCGCTGCCGGTTGACCGGCTGGTGGCCGGCCTGCCGCAGGCGATCGCGAACCTTGCCGACAACCACTGGTTCAGCGCCGCGCAATCGATCATGACCACCGACACGCTGCCGAAGGCGGCGTCGCGCACGGTGACCATCGGCGGCAAGAAGGTCACGCTGACCGGCATCTCGAAGGGCGCCGGCATGATCAAGCCGAACATGGCGACCATGCTCGGCTTCGTCGCCTGTGACGCGAAGGTGCCGCAGCCGCTGCTGGACCAGATGGTGAAGGAGGCGGCGAACGCATCGTTCAACTGCATCACGATCGACGGCGATACATCGACTAATGATTCGTTCATGCTGGTCGCCACCGGCGCCGGCGAGCTTGAGGTCACGAGCGCCGAATCCGATGAATACCAGGCACTGTCCGCGGCGGTGACCTGGCTGTCGCAGGAGCTGGCGCAGCTGATCGTGCGCGACGGCGAGGGCGCAACCAAGTTCATCACGATCAACATCGAGCAGGGCCGCGACGCCGAAGAGTGCCGCAAGATCGCGTATGCGATCGGCCATTCGCCGCTGGTGAAGACCGCCTTCTTTGCGTCCGACCCGAACCTTGGCCGCATTCTCGCGGCGATCGGTTACGCCGGCGTGGCCGATCTCGATGTCGGCAAGATCGACCTGTACCTCGATGATGTCTGGGTCGCGAAGCAGGGCGGTCGCAATCCGGACTACAAGGAAGAGGACGGCCAGCGCGTGATGAAGCAAAGCGAGATCACCGTGCGCGTGACGCTCGCGCGCGGCGACGCGGCGGCGACGGTCTGGACCTGCGACCTGTCGCATGAGTATGTGTCGATCAATGCGGATTACCGGTCTTGATTTTTGACTGAATTGAAACTGCTGGCTCGAATTGAACTCGCTGGCGGAATTCGAAGTCGCTGGATTCCGGCCTGCGCCGGAATGACGTTTTCGGTGCCGCCGGCCTCTTGACCGTCGTCCCAGCGAACGCTGGGCCCCATGGTCGCATACCGAGGAACGGCGCCATTGGATGATCGACGGTGGATCCCAGCGTTCGCTGGAATGACGAATTCAGGGCTGGCCAGCCTTTTGAGCGTCGTCCCGGCTAAAACGAAGTTTCGTTAAAACGGCATTTCGCGATAGACGGGCCCCGGCATCTTTTAAAGCCTTCGCAATTAGAACGAAAAACGCATGAAAGAACTCGAACAATTCCTGCAGCGCGCCGAAGCCGTACTCGCGCGCGTCGAGAAACTGCTGCCCGGCCCGGTGGCCGAAGTGGACTGGACTGCCTCCACCGCCTTCCGCTGGCGCGTGCCGCGCGACGGCCGCGGTTACCTGCAGCCGGTGCGCAACCCGGCGCGGATCAATTTCGACGACCTGCGCAACATCGGCCCGCAGAAGGCGCAGATCGAGCAGAACACGCAGCAGTTCGTCACCGGCAAGCCGGCCAACAACGTGCTGCTGACCGGCGCGCGCGGCACCGGCAAGTCGTCGCTGATCAAGGCCTGCCTCGCGCAATACGCACCGCAGGGCCTGCGCCTGATCGAGGTCGACAAGGAGCACCTCGTTGACCTGCCCGACATCGTCGAGATGGTCGCCCTCCGCCCCGAGCGCTTCGTGATCTTCTGCGACGACCTGTCGTTCGAAGAGGGCGAAGGCGGCTACAAGGCGCTGAAGGTCGCGCTCGATGGCAGCGTCGCGTCGCAGTCGGACAATGTGCTGATCTACGCCACCTCGAACCGCCGTCACCTGCTGCCGGAAAAATTCTCCGACAACGAAACCTATCGCCACGTCGACGACGGCGACCTGCACCCGGGCGAGACGGTGGAAGAAAAGATCTCGCTGTCCGAGCGCTTCGGCCTGTGGCTGTCGTTCTATCCTTTCCGCCAGGATGACTACATCGATATCGTGCTGCACTGGCTGAAGCATTTCGGCGTGCCCGAGTCGCAGTTCGCCGAGGCCGAGCCGGAAGCGCTGCGCTGGGCGCTGCAGCGCGGTTCGCGCTCGGGCCGCGTCGCGTGGCAGTTCGCGCGCGACTGGGCCGGCAAGCATCCGGGCTGATGCCGATGGCCGGGCCCGCACGACCGATCGATGTCGCGGTCGGCATCCTGATGAAGCCGAACGGCGATGTGCTGCTTGGCCAGCGTCCGGATGGCAAGCCGTATGCGGGCTATTGGGAATTCCCGGGCGGGAAGGTCGAGCCCGGCGAATCGGTGTTCGATGCGCTCAGGCGCGAGTTTGCCGAAGAGATCGGCGTGACCATCGTGTCCGCCGAGCCCTGGTGCGGCGTCGAGCATGTCTATCCGCATGCGCATGTGCGGCTGCATTTCTACATCAGCCGCGAATGGCAGGGCGAGCCTGTGGGCCTCGAGGGGCAGCAGCTCGCGTGGCAGGGCAGCGTGCAGGTGGAGCCGGTGCTGCCGGCGACGATACCGCTGCTGGCGTCGCTGGACGGCGTACGCTACGGCTGATCGGCCGCGCACAGCGGCTTCACGCTATTGCAGTTCGTCCGGATCCTGTTCTTCTTCCGGCGGCCGGCCGGCGATCTTGTATTTTTCTTCCGCCCAGGCGCCCAGGTCAATTTGCTTGCAGCGCTCGGAACAGAACGGCCGGTATTTGTTGGCCTCGGTCCATTCGACCTTCTTGCCGCAGGTCGGGCAATCAACGACAGCTACCATCTTCGCGTGCGGGTGATCAGAAATTGCAGAGGGTCAGTTCGAACGGCACGTCGCCTTCGTAGGGTTTGGGCTTCATGTCGCCGTCCTGGCTGGTGAAGCGTATCCACAGCACATATTTATTGGCCGAGATCTCGGGGATTGCGCTCAGGCTTTCATCGATGTGCACGCGCAGCAGCTGGTAGCTGCGTCCCTGCAGCATCTGCTGGTAGCTGCCGGCGATCGCGATGATCTGCGTCGCGCGGCCGGACTCGCGCAGCAGCCGCAACACGATGCGTATGCCCGAGAACAGCGGCTCGAGTGGCGCGAACCAGCTGAGGATGTCAGTGCGGCGTTGCTCTGCCGGCAGCTGCTGCCATGCGTGATACGACGGCAAATCGAATTCGCAGGCGCCGCCCGGAATGATGGTGCGCCCGCGTATGCTCATCAGCCATTCATTGTCGCGGATGTGCTGGCCGGTCTTGCCCTGCATGCCGATCAGCGCGGCGCTGGTCTGCTCGATGTCGGTCAGGATCGCATCGAGCCGCGCCGCTTCCACGTTCGGATTGGACTTGAAGCCCATCAGCGTGTGTTTCTGGCGGTCCAGTTCCTGCAGCAGGTCGGACTTGAGGTCGGCGCGTCCGGCAACTTCCAGCATCTCGTAGATCGTCGCGAGCGCGACGTGATGCTGCAGCGGATGGTCCTGGCGGATGAAGAAGTCGAACTTCTGATGGAGGTCTTCCAGCCTGAGCAGCGTGCGAATACGCTCGTTGAAAGGGTATTCGTAGACGGTCAAGGGCGTGTCCCCGCAAGTTGGCTAGAAATTAAGTAACAGATTCTGACCGAAGCGGCCGGAAATTACAAACCCTTGGCCGCTGCTTCCGCTGATTTTTTCTGCGCGAGCGCCAGATACTGCGCGTGCAGGCGCTGCACTGCAGCTTCGACCGGCGCGCGCTGGCCGTCATTGACGATGATGTCGTCGCCGATCGCCAGCCGCTGCTGCCGGCTGGCCTGGCTGGCCATGATGGATTCGACCTGCGCGGCCGGCAACTGGCTGCGCTGCATCACGCGCTCGACCTGCAGCGCCTCGGGACAGTCGACCACCAGCACGCGGTCGACCCGGTCGGCCCAGCGGCCGGATTCGACCAGCAGCGGCACCACGAAGATCAGGTAGTCGCCGCCGGCGGCCTGCGCTGCGGCCTCGGTGTCGGCGCCGATCATGGGGTGCAGGATCGCTTCAAGCTGCCGGCGTGCGCCGGGCTCGGCAAACACGCGCTCGCGCATCGCCGCGCGGTCGAGCGCGCCGTTGGCTGTGATGAAACTTGCGCCGAAGGCTTCGCGTATCGCCGGCATCGCACGGCCGCCGGGCGCGGTCAGCCGGTGCGCTATCAGGTCGGTGTCGATGATGCTCGCGCCATGCCGGGCGAACAGGTCGGCAACGAAGGATTTGCCGCTGCCGATGCCGCCGGTCAGGCCGATGGAAAATTTTTCAAATGGCAATCTGCAGATCCTGAAAGTGTCGGTAGACGCGCTGCGGCAGCGCGTTCATGGCAGCCGGCCGAGCCAGGCGTCCACGATCTCGCGGCCATAGGCCAGCGCCACCAGTCCGGCCAGCGCGAGGAAGGGGCCGAAGGGAATCGGCTTGCCGCGCTGGTGCCGGCGCAGCGCAATCAGGGTCAGCCCGACCACCGCGCCCAGCACCGAGGACAGCAAAACGATCACGGGCAGCATCACCCAGCCCAGCCATGCGCCCAGCGCCGCCAGCAGCTTGAAGTCGCCGTAGCCTATGCCCTCGCGGCCGGTGGCGAGGTGGAACAGCCAGTACACGCTCCACAGCGACAGGTAGCCGGCGGCCGCGCCGATCACGGCGTCCGTCAGCGGCACGAACACGCCGCCGAGGTTTACCAGCAGCCCGGCCCACAGCAGCGGCAAGGTCAGGTCGTCCGGCAGGATCTGGGTGTCGAGGTCGATGAAGGCCAGCGCAACCAGCGTCCATGCGAGCGCCAGCGCGCCGATGCCGGTGGCGCTGCTGCCCAGCCGCCAAACCAGCAGCGCGGCCAGCAGCCCCGACAGCAGCTCGACCAGCGGATACCTGACGGGGATGGGCGTGCGGCAGTGGCGGCAGCGGCCGCGCAGCCACAGCCAGCCGAGCAGCGGGATGTTCTCGAGCGCCGACAGCCGGTGCCCGCAGGCGGGACAGGCCGAGCGCGGCACGATCAGGTTGTAGCGGTCGGTGTGCGGCGGCGGCTCGTCGCGCTCCATCGCGATGAAATTGTCGGTCTCACGCTGCAGCATCACGGGGACGCGGTGGATCACCACGCTGAGGAAGCTGCCGGCCACCAGCCCGAGCAGCGCCCATGCGATCGCGGCGCTGGCCGTGCCGGGCTGCGCGCCGAACAGCAGGGAGGCAAGTCCTTCCATCAGACCACGGACCCGAGCTTGAAAATCGGCAGGTACATTGCTATCACCAATCCTCCAATCAGCCCGCCGAGGACCACCATGATCAGCGGTTCCAGCAGCGAGGACAGCGATGCGACGGCCGCATCGACCTCTTCTTCGTAAAATTCGGCGACCTTGCGCAGCATGTCGTCGAGCGCGCCGGACTCCTCGCCGATCGCGGCCATCTGCGTGACCATCGCCGGAAAGGCCTGCGACTGCTGCATCGCGGCGGTGAGGCTGGTGCCGCTGGCGACAGCGGCGGCAATGCGCAGCGTGGCCTCATGGTACACCGCATTGCCGGCTGCGCCGCCGACCGGCTCGAGCGATTCTACCAAGGGCACGCCGGCGGCAAACATGGTCGCCAGCGTGCGCGTCCAGCGCGCGATGACTGCCTTGCGTATCAGCGGCCCGAACACGGGCAGCCGCAGCAGCAGCCGGTCGGTCGCTGCCTGCAAGGCGGGCGAGCGCTTCCAGCTGCGCACGAACAGCGCGCCCGCCGCAACGATCGCACCGAAGGCGAGGTGCCAATAGGCGACGAACTGGTCCGACAGCCAGATGACGAACAGGGTCGGCAGCGGCAGCTCCGCGCCGAAGCTCTCGAACACGTTCTTGAACGACGGTACCACCCAGATCATGATCACTGCCGTAACGATCACGGCCACCGCCAGCACCGCCGCCGGATAGAACAGCGCAGAACGTATCTTGCCCTTCAGCGCCAGCGTCTTTTCCTTGTAGGTCGCCAGCCGCGCGAGCACGTCCTCGAGGATGCCGGCCTGCTCGCCCGCGGCCACCAGGCTGCAGTAGAGCCGGTCGAAATATTGCGGATGGCGGCGGAAGGCCTGCGCGAGGCTGGTGCCGGTCTCGATGTCGGCGCGGATGTCGAGCAGCAGCCGCATCACCGCCGGATTCGCATGACCGCGCGCGACGATGTCGAAGGCCTGCAGCAGCGGCACGCCGGCCTTCATCATCGTCGCCAGCTGCCGGGTGAACACGCACAGGTCCTTCGCGCCGACCTTGCGCCCGCGCGGCGCCGGCTTCTTCTTCAGCCGCGCGACGGTGATGCCCTGCCTGCGCAGCTGCAGGCTGGCCGTGGGCGCATTCGGCGCGCGTATCTCGCCGCTGGCGGGCCGGCCGCCGCGTTCGCTGCCTTCCCAGCTGAACAGGACATCGGCGGGTTTTTTCGCAGTACCGGGAGAGGTGGCCATCGCGCGCTCCTTGTTGACGGGTTATGCGGTTCGCGTGCCGGTGCCGTCACGCATTCGTGCAGCCGAGGATTTCCTCGAGGCTGGTCAGTCCCTGCCGCACCTTCAGCAGCCCGGCCTCGCGCAGCGTCAGCACGCTTTCGCGGCGCGCCTGCGCTTCGATCTCGAGCGCGCTGCCGTGCGCGAGGATGATGCCCTCGATCGCTTCGCTGACCGGCATCACCTGGTAGACGCCGACACGGCCCTTGTAGCCGCTGCCGTTGCAGCGTTCGCAGCCGATGGCGCGGTAGGGGGTCCAGCCGCCGAGCTCGGCCTCGGCGAAGCCGGCGGCAATCAGCGCATCGCGGGGCAGTTCGACCGGCTGGCGGCAGCCGCACAGCCGGCGCGCCAGCCGCTGCGCGGTGATCAGCGTGACGGCCGAGGCGATGTTGAACGGCGCCACGCCCATGTTCAGCAGGCGGGTCAGCGTCGATGGCGCATCGTTGGTGTGCAGCGTGGAGAACACCATGTGCCCGGTCTGGGCCGCCTTGATCGCGATGTCGGCGGTCTCGATGTCGCGGATCTCGCCGACCATCACGATGTCCGGGTCCTGCCGCAGGAAGGCGCGCAGCGCGACGGGGAAGGTCAGGCCGGCGCGCTCGTTGATGTTCACCTGATTGACGCCGGGCAGGTTGATCTCGGCCGGGTCTTCGGCGGTCGCGATGTTGATGCCGGGTTTGTTCAGCAGGTTCAGGCAGGTGTACAGCGACACGGTCTTGCCCGAACCGGTCGGGCCCGTCACCAGCACCATGCCGTAGGGACGGCGGATCGCCTCCAGCAGCAGCGCCTTCTGCGCCGGCTCGTAGCCGAGCGCGTCGATGCCGAGCTGCGCCTGGCTGCCGTCGAGTATGCGCATGACGATCTTTTCGCCGAACAGCGTGGGCAGCGTCGACACGCGGAAGTCGATGCTGCGCGTGCCGGACAGCGACAGCTTCATGCGGCCGTCCTGCGGCACGCGCTTCTCGGCAATGTCGAGCCGCGAGATCACCTTGATGCGCGACGCCAGCTTTTCCTTGATCGCCAGCGGCGGCTGCGCGACCTCGCGCAATTCGCCGTCGATGCGGAAGCGGATGCGGTAGAACTTTTCGAAGGGCTCGAAATGCAGGTCGGACGCGCCGAGGTTGATCGCGTCGGTCAGCATCTTCTGCAGGAAGCGAACGACCGGCGCGTCGTCGATCTCGCTGGACGCACTGTCGGCGGCCGCATTGCCGGGCTCGTCGACCAGCGCGATGCCGTCGAGCTCGTCGCCGATCAGCGCCGACAGGTTCTGCTCCGCGCTCTGCGACAGCTGCGCGATCAGGTCATTAAGCTGCGGCAGCGCCACCACCACCGGGTCGACCGCCAGTCCGGTCTGGAATTTCACCTGGTCCAGCGCCTGCGTCTGCGTCGGGTCGGCGATCGCGACCGACACCTTGTGCGCGCGCCTTGCCAGCACCACCACGCGGTGCGACTGCATCAGGCGATCGTCGATGGCCTTCTGCGGCAGCGCCTGCACGTCCAGTGCAGCGAGG
Source organism: uncultured Bifidobacterium sp. (assembly GCA_964613635.1). Taxonomy (GTDB): domain Bacteria; phylum Pseudomonadota; class Gammaproteobacteria; order Burkholderiales; family Burkholderiaceae_D; genus Pernthalerella. Next base: position 11,839 of record CAZTIF010000048.1, read on the forward strand.
TCGAGGAGCGGACAGCCGAAGTGGCTTGCGCAAAACATCGCCAGCGAGCGGGCATCGAGCGCGCCGCTGCGCAGCAGCGCGTCGATGAACGGCAGCTTGTCGGCCAGCGCGCTGCGCTGGATCGCGTCGATCTGCTGGGCGTCGAGCTTGCCGGCCTGCTGCAGCGCGCGCGGCAGGCCGGACGTGGACGACGGAGGCGTGGAGGTGGGGCGCATGGGTCGAGGCCGGGTTGGCAGCCGCGCGATGATGCGGCAGCCATCGGGCCCGTCGCGCGGGCAGTGCCGTTTCCGGCCACGCACCGGGCCTGCGCCGGCCGTGCGGGTGGAGGGAATGACGTAAGCGAGCAACAAGCCACCCGGGCGGCGGCCGGGCAGCGTCAGTCGGGCCGGTGCAGCTTGACCATCTTGATCACCTGCTCCTGCGCCTGGACGATCTCGATCACGCAGTTCGCGATCTTCACGCTGACGCTGGTGTCCGGGATTTCCTGCAGGGTTTCCAGCAGCAGGCCGTTGATGGTCTTCGGGCCGTCGAGCGGAAGGCCGAGGCCGAGCCGCTTGTTGATGTCGCGCAGCGAGACCGAGCCTTCGAGCAGGCATTCGCCGTCCTCGTCCCAGCCGAACTGGTCGGCGCGCGCACTGCCCGGGGTCGAGGTGGTGAATTCGCCGACCATCTCCTCGATGATGTCGTCCAGCGTCACCAGGCCCTGCACTTCGCCGTACTCATCGACGATCACGCCCAGCCTTTCCTGGTTCTCCTGGAAGTACTGCAGCTGGGTGAACAGGTCGGTCTCGGGCGGGATGAAATAAGGCGGCGTCAGCAGTTCGCGGAAATGCTCGACCGTCAGCTCGTCGACCTGGTTCAGCAGCGCCATCGCCTTGCGCACATGCAGGATGCCGACGATCTGGTTGATCTCGCCTTCATGCACCAGCAGCTTGTTGTGATAGCAGGTGGTCAGCTCGTGCTTGATCTCGTCGACCGACAGCGACAGGTTCAGCGTCTCGACCTGCGAGCGCGGCGTCATCACGTCCTCGACGGTGACGCGCTCGAGGTCGAACAGGTTCAGCAGGATGCTCTTGTGCTTGACCGGGATGAAGTTGCCGCCCTCGAGCACCATCGAGCGCAGTTCTTCCGGCGACAGACGCTGGTCGCGCGCCTCGCTGCCGGTGCGTATGCGCAGGAGCCGCAGGAGGCTGCGCACGAACAGGTTCACGAACCACAGCACCGGTTTGCCGATGAAGATCAGCGGCTTGATGATGAACGAGGCCGGCAGCGCGATGCGTTCGGGGTAGGTGGCGCCGATCACCTTCGGCGTGATCTCGGCGAATACGATCAGGAAGAACGCGACCACGGCCGTGGCGACGGTCAGCACTTCCTGGTTGTTGCCGAACGCGGAGATCGCGATCGACGTGACCAGCGCGGTGACCAGCGCATTGATCAGCGTGTTGGCGATCAGGATCAGCGACAGCATCCGGTCGGTATGGTCGAGCAGCCACAGCGTGGTCTGCGCCAGCCGCGAGCCGCGCCGCGCCAGATGCTTGATGCGATGGCGGTTCAGCGCCATCAGCGCGGTTTCCGAAATCGAGAAGAACGCGGACGTGGCCGTCAGCGCGACGAGGGCAATCACTTGCACCCACAAGGGCACGGATTCCATGGAGCTCCGGGGAGAATCAAATCATGCGCATTATACGGACGGCGCCGGCACGGCCCGTTGTTGCGGCGGTCGCTGTGTGTTCCGGATTTCTCATGAAACAAAAAATTTCCCATCCGATATAGTTGCATTAAATGTCACTTTTTGGCGGGGAGTCGGTATAGGATGGATGCCAGGAAAACAAGAGCTGCCTTCGGGCGCGCGGCATGAGCAGGTCATCCGCCCGAGCAGGGTGACGAATCCGAAAAAACAAGCATGTCCAACAGCCCCTATGTCTTAGGTTTGTATCTGGTGGCGTTCGTCATTCAGGCGGCGGCCGTGGTGCTGGTGCTGTCGCTGACCAGCCGCTTGCGGTATCACCGGACAGCGACCTTGCTGCTGGCCTGCGGTCTTGCGTTGATGGCCGTTCGCCGCCTGGTGCCTTTCAAGCAGTTCGCTCCCGGGCTCGGTTTCCTGAGCGGCGACCTGGTGGCCGACAGCGTGCTGTCCGTCGCCATTTCCTGCCTGCTCTTCTTCGGCCTGTTCGGCCTGCGCACCTCGATGAACCGGCTGGAGGATTACACGGACCTGATCGAAAGCCGTTCGCGGACGGATTACCTGACCGGCGCCTGGAATCGCCTCGAGATCGAGCGCCGGACCGAGCAGGAAATCGGCCGCGGCAAGCGCTATGCGTCGCCGCTGGCGCTGATCCTGTTCGACATCGACCACTTCAAGCAGGTCAACGACAGCTATGGCCACGACGCCGGCGACGAGGTGCTGCGCAGCCTCGTGAGCTTTTGCCAGAAGAGCATCCGCGAGATCGATGTGCTTGGTCGCTTCGGCGGCGAGGAATTCCTGATCCTGATGCCCAACACGAGCGAGGCCGAAGCCTTTGCCGCAGCCGAGCGCCTGCGCAAGGGCATCGAAGGGCTGGCCTGTGTCAGCGCCCATGGCAAAGAGATCCGCGTGACGGTCAGCCTCGGCGTTGCCGTGCTGCGGCCGTCCAAGGAGACGGATACCTACCAGGCGATGAAGCAGCTGATCAGTCGGTCTGACCGGGCGATGTACCAGGCGAAGGAAAGCGGGCGCAACCAGACTCGCGCGGGGGCGGAACGCTGACGCCCGCCGGCAGGACCGCATTCCACTGCGCCCAGTCCGCCCCGAACAGTTCGAGCGGATGCGGACAGCGTTCGGAGCCGTTGCCGCAGGCGAGCGAGCCGGCCGGACAATAACGGTCGCATCCCCAGCAGATGCGCTCGGGATGCGCGGGATGAATCGGAATTTTCGGGGCCATCGGGGCTTGCTCCACTTTCAGGCCATCTTCCGCCCCGGCCTGCGATGGCGTCATTGACCCGGATCAAATTCGCCGGCCGCTTGCTGGACACCATTGCCTGTTTGCAGAGGAGTTCCGCGCGCCCGCCTGTTGGGCTGTCATGCAGCTCATGCCTGTTGAGAAATCCCGCCATTGTTTTTTCGAAATCCGGTCAAGGCGGATTGCCGTAGACTGCGGTGCCACCCCGAGTTCCCGTCTTTGTCCGATGAGCCGATACCATCTTCCCGCCGACAGCAGCCTGATCGATTCCCGCTATGCCGCCTTCAGACTGTTGATTGTGCTGGCCGTGGCGACGCTGGGCAATGCCGGCATGTACGTACTCTCCGTGGTGCTGCCTGAAATCCAGCGCGAGTTCGGCGTCGGTCGCGCCGACGCGTCGTTGCCGTATACGCTGACCATGGTGGGTTTCGGCATCGGCGGCATCGCCTGCGGCCGCTGGGCGGATCGTTTCGGACTCAGCCGCGTGATTCAACTGGGCGCGCTCGGCCTGCTCGCCGGTTTTGCGCTGGCGGGCACCACCTCGAACATCTATGTTTTCGGGATCGCGCACGGCGCGCTGATCGGCTTCCTCGGCGTGGGCAGCGCATTTGTGCCGCTGCTGGCGGACACCTCACTCTGGTGGCACCGCCGCCGGGGCATTGCCGTGGCCGTCTGCGCCAGTGGCAATTACCTTGCCGGCACGGTCTGGCCGCCGCTGGTCCAGTACGGCGTGCAGCAGATCGGCTGGCGCGACACCTACCTGCTGTTCGGCGTGCTGTGCGCGACCTGCGTGGCCTTGCTGAGCCTGCTGCTGCGGCAACGTCCGCCGGTGCAGCTGCCCGCCGCGCCTGCCGCCGGCAGTGCGGGTCGGGGCAGCACGACACAGGGAAGCGACGCGCCCTTCGGCCTGGCGCCGAAACATGCGCAGCTGGCGCTGTTCATCGCGGCGGTCGGCTGCTGCGTGGCGATGTCGATGCCGCAGGTGCATATCGTCGCGTATTGCAGCGACCTCGGCTTCGGCGCATCGCGCGGCGCGGAGATGCTGTCGCTGATGCTGGGCTTCGGCATCGTCAGCCGGCTGGCCTCGGGCTGGATATCCGATCACATCGGCGGCATGAGGACGCTGCTGGTCGGCTCTGCGCTGCAGGCCATCGCGCTGCTGCTCTTCCTGCCGTTCGACGATCTCGCGTCGCTGTACGTCATCTCCGCGCTGTTCGGCCTTTTCCAGGGCGGCATCGTGCCGTCCTACGCGATCATCATTCGCGAGTATTTTTCACCGCGCGAGGCCGGGGCCCGTGTCGGCAGCGTGATCCTCGGCACGCTGATCGGCATGGCGCTGGGCGGCTGGATCTCCGGCGTGATCTTCGACCTGACCGGTCGCTACCAGGCGGCCTTCATCAACGGGATCGCGTGGAACATGATGAATTTCATCATCGTGTGGTGGCTGCTGCGCCGAGCCAGGCAAGCGGCCTTGCCAGTCGCCGCGTGATGCCGTCCCGCTGCCGCGGGAAATGGCGCCTCCCCTGACGCATGGGATGAGCCGGAATGTGAAACAATCCGGATTCATCGTATGCGGCTGAAGTTATAAAAAAGAAAACCATCAGGGGAAGGCAAGTGCGCCGATCAATCCACGCCGTTTCATGCGGCTTGTGCATCACGCTGGCCTGCGCCCACGCCGGCGCGGCGCAGAATGACTTCCAGTTTCCGACCGATTATGTCGCCCTGCCTGATGGCGCCGTCAATGTGGCCGCCTACGCCGTCAGTCAAACCCTGAGCGGACCGTGGCGAGACGGCAGGCAGCTGCCGGGCGGCGAGGTCACCACGGAGTTGTTCGCGGTTCGTGCGACCCGCCACTTCTCGGTGGGCGACGGTGGAAAGTACACCATCGCGCCGGTGATGGTGATGAGCGCGGCGGACATGCATACCAGCGTGCCGTCGCTTGCGGCGACAGGGCGGCAGGCGTCCGGTTTGGGCGACCTGAGGCTGGGTTCTGCGTTCTGGTTTCACGTCGACCGCGCCAACCGGGAGTACGGCATGGCGACGTTGCTGTTCACGCTGCCGACCGGCGACTACACGCCGGGACAGGCGCTGAATGTGAGCGAGAACCGCTGGAAGGCCGTGCTCTCGCTCGGCTGGATGCAGCAGCTTGGACGGGGCTGGGTGCTCGAGCTGGCGCCGGAGGTCGCGTTCTTTGGCGACAACGACCGTTACCTGTCGAACCGCCGCCTCAGGCAGGACGCTGCATATGCCTTGACCGGCACCTTGCGTTACCGCTTCACGCCGGAGGTGCACGGGTATGTGACTGGGCAGGTCAACCGGGGCGGCGCAACGCAGCTGACTGGCCGCCCGGCCCTCGACGGGCCGGAGAATACGCGCGTGGCCGCCGGCGTCCTGTGGTTTGCCGGCGGCGGCCACCAGCTGCAGTTGCGCTATGCGCGCGATGCCGTCATTCAGAACGGTTTCCGCAATGATGGCGAGCTGGTGCTGCGGTGGTCGCGCGTTTTTGAATAAGAGCCGCTGACAAAACGCCGCTTGCGGCGTCGGGGGCGTCTTGCCCGCGACCGCATCGCTGCGCGTGCGGATCAACCGCGCCTGGCCGATTGCATCAGGTCGACCAGCTGGTCGAGCGCCAGCCCCCATCCCTGTTCGAAGCCCATGTCGGCATGGCTCTGCCTGCCCGCCGCGTCCTGGTGCATTACCAGCGCGGCATAATGCGCGCCGCCGTTCGGCAGCGCCGAAAACCTCAGGTCGACGACGAAGAAGAAACCGAGATGTTCGTCCTCCGGCCTCGGCTTCGGCCGGAATCCCGGACCGAGCGCATTCGTCCAGACCAGCCGCTGCAGCGGCTCGATGGCCAGGTAGGTGCCAAGGTTGTCCGGCATGTTGATGCCTTCCGGTGATTGCATCCGGGTTCTGAAAATGCCACCGGGGCGCAGGTCGATTTCGCAATCGACGACCCGCCACGGCTTCGGGCAGAACCATTTCATCAGGACGGCCGGATCGGTCCATCCCTCCCAGAGCTGCGCGGGCGAGACGGGCACGTCGCGGTGGAACTGAAGGTCCAGCCGGGGATCGGGGGGCATCGCGAATCTCCTGAGGTTTGGGTGAGTATCGTCGCGGAAGGAGGCCGGTTTGCTGCGGCATCGCACGGCTTGCGGTGCCAAAAATCAAGTTCGGATATGATGAAAAACCGCCCAGCAGGGTGTTTCAACCGGACGCTTCCGATGAAAACCGGACTCTCCATCGTCGGCCTCATTTCCGCCTGCCTGATATCCGGATGCGCGGGCTACGCGCCCCCGGCCGATCTGATCGGGCAAAGCCGCGCCACCCTGATCTCCACGATGGGTGTGCCCGAGCGTGAATACCCTTCGCCGGCTGGCCAGAAACTGCATTTCCCGCGCGGACCGGCGGGCAGCCATACCTACTTCGTTTACCTCGACGGCAGCGGTCGCGTCGTCAACTGGGAGCAGGTGCTCACCGAGGAAAAGTTCGGCACGATCCGGCCCGGCATGACAAGCGAGCAGGTCATCGATGTCCTCGGTGCCACCCGGATCACGAACGGACTTGGCCGCGATCGCGGCTACGTCTGGCATTACCGCTACGATACGCCACACTGCCAGTCTTTTGTCATCGAATTCACGCAGGAAGATGTCGTGCGAAGCGCGGGCTACCGGCTGCGCAGCGGACGGCGCTGCAAGTACGTCGGTCCGGGATGAGCCGGCATCCGGCGCGAGGACAGCGATCGCCGGGGCTTGTCCCCGCGTGACGATGCCCGCCGCCTTCAGGCGTCGCCGCCGCAGCCTTCCGGTTTGAATACGCGACGGCTCGATGCCGGATGTTTTGCGAGCTTTTCCGCCGGTCGCCGGGGGCGGGCCAGCAATTCGCCGCCGCAATTCGGGCAGCGGCCTTGCAGCCGCGTCTCGGCGCAGGATGCGCAGAATGTGCATTCGAACGAACAGATGCGTGCATCGGCCGCATCGGGCGGCAAGTCCTGGTTGCAGCACTCGCAATTCGGGCGCAGTTCGAGCATGGCACCCCCCGGGCGGCTCAGTTGGGCATCGCCGAGCGATGAAAACTGACAATCCGCCATTGACCATCGCGAACCGCGACGGCAATGTTCAGTCGCCCGACTCCGTCTGCCGGCTTGCCGTTGAAGGTTACCTTCCACTGGTCGTAGCCGGTAACGACGGCGCTTCCGGGCGACAGTTCGCTGGCGGTGACCTGCCCCAGCGCGACTGACAGCGGCGCATATTTTGCGAAGACCTCTTCGAAGTACTTTCGGATGCCGTCGGGCGAGGTGACGAGGGTCTTCGTGGTCGTGCCGAAAAAACTGGCGTCGCTGGCGAAGGCGGCAACGATGCCATCGAGGTCGTTGCGGTTGACTGCATCGATCCACGCCTGCACCGCGCCCAGCGCCGCTGTTTTCGATTCGGCCATCGCAGGTGACGAGATGAGGATCATGAAAGCGCAAAAGACATGTGCCAGCTTCTTCATTCGGGCAGGCCCTCCTGGGGGGTGGACTCAGACGCTCCATCGAAATGCGGCAGGCCGTGCTGGGGGCATCTTGCCGTCCGTCTGTACTGTCTGCCGGACTGCCACACTGCGATCGACCTGACGAGACCGGCTTCTGGCCGGAGATGTTGCCCGGTTATCGTGTGCCGAAAGCGCCCGCCCGTCAATCCCGCTGCCGGGGAAAATCCGGGTCTTCAAAAACAAAAAACCCCTGGCAGGGGTTTCCTGGCGGGGGTTTTTTCCGGCGCTTTATCGGAAATTCCGCCGCTTCGGAGCCGGGTTCGGCGCGCCCGTGCGCGGGGGCAGGTGGCGGAAGGTAATCCGACCTTTGCCGAGGTCATAGGGCGACAGTTCCAACGACACCGCATCGCCCGCCAGGATGCGAATGTGATTCTTGCGCATTTTTCCGCCTGAATATGCAACCAGGCTGTGGCCATTGTCGAGGGTGACGCGGAAACGCGAATCCGGTAGCACCTCGTCGACGATGCCCTGCATTTCGATCAATTCTTCCTTGGCCATGACGACTCCTTGAGTTGATTAAATTCGGATGAGAAAACCGGCGCCGCCGGATCAGGCAAAACGCTGGCGTATCCAGCGACGGCCTTCTGCGATGGCGTAGCGGTCAGCGTCTTCCCTGGTCGGAAACTCGGGCGTGAAACGAAAAACGCGGTCGTGACTGCCGTTGCGAATCGAAACCGCGGCGGTGTACTGTCCCGCTTCATTGAAGCGGGTAAGGGGTGAGACAAGATACCTGCCCACCGAGAGTGTATTTTCTGTAATGTTAAACATGATAATTGGCGCGCAATGATGCGTGCGGGTGTTCGCTGAAAAATCGTTCAGCGTGTACGCTGGAACGTTACGGCCGAGGCCGATGGGTTGCCGGTGCTGTACCGGCAACTGCAGATGTAAGGCTCGCCGTGGGTGGGGAGTTTGACGAGTGACGGACCGGTGAGATCAGCGCGTCAACGTGGAGGGCGGCGATCAAAGTGCCGCGGACCGGGTCAGACAACAGCCGCTGCAATGGAGAGCGTTCTGCAGTAGCGCCCATATCATACACCGATTCCTGTGGAAAGCTTCTTTTCTGTTCCGCAGCCCGAAGGCGAGGGCAACTGGCCGCGTTGGTTGGGGTTCCGTCAGCCGGTGTCCGAGCCGGGGCGGGACCTTGTCCGGCGGGTATTCGCCTGCACGACCATGGAATCCTGCGCTTCATTACGTTCGTGCAGTTTCTGATACGAGCCTCTACCGACACGGCATCGCGCTGGCCCTTGAGCCCCAACCCGTCGCACATGTGGAAAGAGCCCGGCAGGACAAACGGTCATGGCTTGGCGCATCGGGGCCATTTCCAAGGCAAGCGGATCATGGCAATCCGGACAACGCTCCAACCACGGGCTCGCTCCAATGGGCGCGCAGGGGCCGTTGGCCTGATTTGTCTGTTTGTCAGAAAGTGGGATAGACTTCTGACAAGCACTGCAAAGCCATGAGCCAACTAGCCCAATCTGTTCTCTTCCATGCTCAATCCCTGCCGGAGGGAGGTCTGCTTTCGCCTAAGGAATTCCTGCATTTGGGTTCTCGCGCGGCGATTGATCAAACTCTCTCTCGCCTCACCCGCGAGGGGAAGTTGCTCCGGGTTGGCCGAGGCACCTACTCGCTACCAGTTCAGGGGCGCTTTGGTATACGCCCCCCATCGACGGAATCAGTGATGGAGGCGATCGAATTGGCCAAGGGGGAGATGGTGGTCGCCAGTGGAGCTGCCGAGGCGAATGCGCTGGGGTTGACTACACAGGTTCCTGCGCGCGAGGTCTACCTGACCTCAGGCCCTTCCCGGCGTCTGAAGCTGGGGAACCGGGAAGTTGAACTCCGGCACGGGAACCGGTGGCAGATGTTGTTGGGGAAGCGCCCGGCGGGCCAAGCCGTCCGGGCGCTTATCTGGCTGGGCCCTGAGCAAGCACCGCTGGTTTTGGGAGCGCTCAGGAGCAAACTGCCAGCCCGGGAATGGGAGGCCATACGCCAAGCCCGTGCGGAATTGCCGAGCTGGATGGCCAAAGCGATAAGCGAGGTTGCCATTGGCTGATTCGTGGTTCGCCCTCAGTCGCAAAGATCAGGGCGAGGCACTCGAAGTAGCGGCCGCCAGGAGCGGCCGCGCTCCGCACCTTCTGGAGAAAGACATCTGGGTTGTCTGGGCTCTTTCTGCGATCTATGGATCAGCCCTGGCGGGCAAGCTGACTTTCAAAGGTGGTACATCACTATCCAAGGTTTACCAGATCATCGACCGGTTTTCCGAAGACATCGACCTGACTTACGACATTCGCGAGCTGGTGCCCGACCTTTTGCGCGATTCCAATCCGATGCCAGTCTCATCGAGCCAGGCCAAAAAGATCACGGATCAGGTTCGTGGTCGATTACCCAGATGGATTGAAAGTGAAGTACTTCCGGTTTTGCAATCTGCATTTCAGCGTGACGGACTTCAGGCAAGCCTGACCCTTGCCGGCGCCGAAAAAGAAAAGCTGGTTCTGACCTACCAGCCGGTCAAGGTTGGGAACGGTTACATCGCGCCCACTATTCAGCTTGAGTTTGGCGGTCGTGCCACCGGTGAACCACACCAGCGATACACCGTGGTCAGCGATATGGCATCGCTGATCAACGGAATCGAATTTCCGACGGCACAGCCATTGGTGATGACTGCCGAGCGAACGTTTTGGGAAAAAGCTACGGCCGCTCATGTGTATTGTCGACAGCACAGACTGCGCGGCGAGCGTTTTTCACGACACTGGTACGACTTGGCTGCCATGTCCGGCTCGGGACACGCTCACGCCGCAATTTCAGACAAGCAGCTTGCCAATGCAGTTGCCAGGCACAAGTCGCTGTTTTATGTCGAAAAGGACATCGGCAGAAACCCGATTGACTACCAAGCGGCAGTCGCCGACGAAATTCAAATTGTCCCCGCAGGTCCTCCACTGGAAGCACTGGAAAAGGACTATGCCGCCATGCTGGAAGACGGACTGCTATCGACTCGCCAGCCGAGCTTTCGCGAAATCATCAGCACTTGCACCGAGCTGCAAAGCAGCATCAACGGAAATCACTGAACGAGCTGCTGCTTGACGACGACAAGTGGAGCGCTTCGCAAAAAGCGCCCGGCGATCAAGTCGCCAAAAAGGCAGCCTCTGAGCCTCCGGAATGCCATGGGTACTTTTGAATGCCTGGAGGGTTTGTCAGCAGATCAGTGCCTGATGTGGTTCGCCGAATCAGCCCGACCTGCCATTGCCATCAAGCCAAACCCGGTGCCGGGCACGATGAGATCGTCGGCGTGCGGGCTCGCCATGCACGCACCCCGCGCCGGTCACTGAAGCGCCGTCAGGGTGAACAGTCGAACATGCTGGTGCAGGAAAAGAACCCGCAGTCCGTGCCCATGTGACGAAGCTTGTGGCCTTTGGCGTCGCATAGCTTGCGCGCACGGCTGTAGGCGTCGCCCGAAAAATCGAAAGCGCTGTAGGTGTATGCCGTCACATGCGCGTCCAATTGACGCGTGGTGGCGCATCCGGCGAGTACCAGCACCACGCCGGATCCGAGCAGGGCGATGCGGCGCTGAAGTCGTGGGGAGTGCGCGCTCATGTTTCGGAGATTCGCTTCAGACAGGGGTTGTCAATTTGGCGGTGACCTGCTCGGTTTTTCGGACCACGTTAATTTGGGATAGCCCCGGTTGATGATTCCTTTTTCTGCTGCTGACGGAACTCTGCCGGTGTCTGATCTTCCACGCTTGAATGCGGCCGAACCTCATTGTAGTGACGCCAATTTGCTGCGAGCGAAAAAAATTTCGACGCCCAAAAACAAAACCCCGCAGCGGTAAAGCTACGGGGTCTATATGGCGGCCCGGGGCGGAATCGAACCGAGCTGAGGGTGCTTGATCCAACGCATCAAGTCACTCGTAGTGATACCGGCATGCGATTACTACAATCCGATCTTTCTCAATCGCATAGACTAACCGGTGCGTGTCATCAATCCGTCTTGACCACAGTCCGGACAAATTTTCTCGTAAAGGTTCTGGTTTGCCGATGCCGACCTCGGGATCGCGCATCACTTCTTTCACCAGCAGGTTAATGCGCTTGAGCGTTTTTTTATCCTGACTTTGCCAATAAACATAGTCTTCCCACGCAGCATTGGTCCAGACCAGCTTACTGCGCATCGACCAATCCCTTGGATTTGGTCTGGCCTTTGCGGTATTGGGAGATGGACTTGTCCAGGTGCTTGGCGTTTGCTGGGCTTTTCATCAGATGGAGTGTTTCCATCAAGCTGTTGAAAGTGTCAAGCGACATGACCACTGCGTCTTGCGCATCGCGTCTAGCGATAACGGTAAAGTCGGCGTCATCAACGACTTGATCAATGACTTGCTTCAGCTGGCTTCTTGCATCAGAAAAATTGATGACTCGCATGGCGCCCTCGATAGAACTTGCACAATAAGTCGTACAAGTATACGGATCAGTCAGTAAGCTTACAAGGGCCGGAAATGAAAAAACCACCCGAAGGTGGTTTTCTTACATCTTGGTGGCCCGGGGCGGAATCGAACCACCGACACAAGGATTTTCAATCCTCTG
>CAZTIF010000049.1:0-23687 GCA_964613635.1 uncultured Bifidobacterium sp.
GGTGAAGCCAGGCTACCACTTACCACACTGTCCGAATTTCCGGAGCCCCCTCTCCCGGCCGTTCCAATTCACTTCGGGGCCGCGGCGTTCCACGAATAGCCGATAGGGATCGATCTGACTGGGGCGGGGTCCCGACGGCCGCGGGCGCCAGCCCCCCAGCCGTTGCCACCGCTTCACGGTATTGCGGGCCACGCCGAGATCCCGCGCAATGGCTTTGATACGCTCGCCGCGCTGTAGTCGCGCCAGCACCTCTCGCACGCCGTCTTCTCGCAGCATCCCATCCTCCTCCGTTCGAGCCGTCTCCCGAGAAGAAGGTAGTGGGGTGCGCACTGGTTCTGCTAGCTCCATGGGTGTCCTCTCCTGGTTGTGGGGGAGGGGTCCATTTCACATGATGACAGGGGTCAATTTGGCATGATTACTGACAAAGGGACTTATTAGCGAGGGCCATACTGAGTTGAGCCCGCTTCTGGAATATCGGGACTGGTTGATGCTTATACGCGACGATGTGGGATATCGATGCACCGTTCGCCGGAATGGAGTGCCAGGACTGGGTCCATTCCGCATTAGCGCGAGAAAGGAACTATTACGAAGGCTTCTAACTGCCCAGCGGCAAAGTGGCATTAAACTTATAAGAGCAGTGGAGATTAGGAAAATTCACTCACTTTGGGCTGCAGACCTAGAATCGAACACCTATGTGGAAGATATATTATCTGCCAGTAGACTGCGCAGCACCTTCACTCGCATAAAAAGTAATGGACAGTAATTTGAGTATTCAAGTTCACCCGCACGGCTAAATTGCTGTGCTAAATTTGTGCTAAAAAGTTTAAAAAAGCTCAATATTGGTTCGAATTAGTAGAATCTATATAACGTCCCCAACTGCTTGATTCAAGATGTAAAACGGGGAAACCTTCGCAAAATCAAGCCGCTATGGAAATACTACTTAACGAACTTTTAAGGCGAGGGTCCTGGGTTCGAATCCCAGCCGACTCACCATACAAATTCGGCATTCCTGTAATCCCCGCTAGTGCTCCTGAATTCATTAGCCCGCTGCTTTTTCTCCGGCGTGAGTCCTGTTGATTCGGTAGCCCGTGATTGCGCTCGCCAGTTGCCTTTGGACTGCTTGCTGTCTGTCGCACATTCAGTCATCCACTTGCAGCGTGCGTTTTAGGGTTGAGGATGCTCCGGCAGACGTGCAAGATGTCGGTTCACGTTCTTACGGTTTGCGCTGCCCGGTCACTCTCGGTATCGACCCTCAGAGACATCAGAACCATGAGGCTCCCGACGTGGGTATCACACGGCGTGGCTGGTTGCAGTCGCGCACACGAAAGGAATGACACGTGATGACGAGACGACATTCGAAGCAATGGAAGGTCAGGGGTTGGACTTGTGCGGTGCTGTTGGCGGCGACGTTCACCACCGGCTGTATGCATCATCCCGGTGGCATCGCCCCTTCGACCAAGCCGCTGGCTCCTGGCGGATATACCGAACTGGGCAAGGTACGCGGGCAGGATTGTGTCTATCACCTGCTGGGCCTCATTCCGGTGACGGGTGGCAATGAGATGAGAAATGCGGTCGAGGATGCGCTTCGCACGAAACCCTTGGCGGATGCGCTGGTCGAAGTGACGGTCGACGGCTATTTCCAGTATTTCATTCTGTTCTCGCGAGCCTGCACGCAGGTGTACGGCACGGCCGTCGAAACCAAATAGGCGGAGCCGGGCTCTTCTCGAATTCGACAGCAGGATCCGGAGTGTCGCGTGGGCTTCTGTCTGCTACCTTGTAGTGACTCATGCCAAGGTGAACGGAGTGTCTATGACATCCTCGACCTCGACTACACGGCAGATCAACCGGACCATCAGGCAGGACCCGCGTTGGGCGGCCATCCTGGCCCGCGATCCTGCCGCGGACGGCACCTTCTATTATTCCGTCAGGACGACAGGCGTGTATTGCCGTCCTTCCTGTGCGGCGCGGCAGCCTCTGCGGGAGAATGTCCGGTTTCATGCGACCTGCGCGGATGCCGAGCAGGCCGGGTTCCGTCCGTGCAAGCGCTGTCGGCCCGAGCAGCCCTCGTCGGTTGATCGGCAGGCGGCAATGGTGGTCGCCATCTGCCGGTATATTGAGCAGGCCGAGCACCTGCCGTCTCTCGACGAGTTGGCGCAACGCGCGAAGATGAGCCCGTCCCATTTTCATCGGGTCTTTACCCACGTCACGGGCCTGACGCCGCGAGGGTATGCCGTTGCGCACCGCGCGACACGGGTACGGTTTGAATTGGGGCGTGATCGTCCAGTGACGGAGGCACTGTACCAGGCCGGATTCAATTCGTCCGGGCGATTCTATGAAGCCTCGAATGCCCTCCTGGGTATGACCCCGTCACGCTATCGGGCCGGGGGGGCACAGACCAAGATCCGGTTTGCTGTGGGACAGTGTTCATTGGGGGCGATCCTGGTGGCCCAAAGTGAGCGTGGGGTCTGCGCCATTCTGCTGGGCGATGATCCGGATGCGTTGACGCGGGATCTTCAGGACCGGTTTCCCCTGGCGAATCTCACCGGTGGGAATGCTGCATTTGAGCGGCTGGTCTCAACTGTGGTCGGCTTCGTGGAAGCTCCGGGGCGAGGGTTGAAGCTTCCGCTTGATATTCGGGGCACGGCGTTTCAGCAGCTGGTGTGGAAGGCCTTGCAACGAATTCCCGTGGGTTCGACGGCGACGTATACCGAGATCGCGACTCGCATCGGTTCGCCCAAGTCCGTGCGAGCGGTTGGGCGGGCTTGCGGGGCGAATCCGTTGGCGGTCGCCATTCCCTGTCATCGAGTCGTGCGCAACGATGGTGGCCTCTCGGGCTATCGCTGGGGTATTGAGCGCAAACGGATGTTACTTGAACGTGAGTCGAGTGTGGCCTCGTGAAGGGTAAAAGTAAAACGTGAAAGGTGAAACGTACCTCTGCGGACGAGAGACCAGCGACGTTTCACGAACGACGGATCGTGAGGACAACCTCTTTGCGCCCTCAACCTCATCTCCGCGGGGAATGATGGTGCATTTGCACCGCTGGTGGTGGGGTTCCACCACCCGATTTCATCGATCCCCGGATGTCCTGCCATCCATCCAAGGCGAACCAGGCGATTTGGCGTGACCCTGCTCACCCCACGCCGCAGGCGTCCTCCTTGCATTCTTTGCACGATTGAATGGTGTGAGAAAACCCGTTGCGAAGGACGAGGGGAGGTCACCATGGGAATGGCATGGCCGTTCGGATTGGTTGCAGACGAGAAGGTCTGTCTAGGGCGGGTACTGGTGGTGGACGATGAGGATTCCATTCGCAGCCTGCTACGCATGACGCTGGCACAGGCGGGATACGACGTCGAGGAGGCGGAGGACGGCGGGAGGGCGGTTGAGGTCTTGAACAGCGGCGACAATCCGTTGATGGTCGATGTCATCATTTGCGATATCCGGATGCCGCGTATCAATGGGGTCGAGGCCATTGCCGCCACCGCCGCCACCGCCGCCGCCGCCGCCACCGCCGCCGCCGCCACCGCCGCCGCCGCCAACGTCGTCGTCGGTGCTGATCTCGACACGCGCCGGCCTGGTCGCCGACGATGCGCTGGCCAGTGCCAATGTGCGCATCTGGCACGATGCCAACGCCAACGCGCGGGTCGATGCGAACGAGCTGCAGGCCACGCTGTCGAGCAGCAGCATCGCCGACCTGCGCGGGCAGTTCGACATGCCTGCCCCCGTCGTGCAGGCATTTGCTTCGCCGCTGGGCGTGCTGCAGTTCACCTCGACCGGCGGCTCGGCGATGGTGCTCGGCCAGCAGGTAGCCGTCTCCGGTCCGGTGCAGTACATGTCGTACATGACGCATCCGATCGCGGACAGCGACACGCATTTCCAGACGGTGCTGAGTCCGGTGTCGACGCTGGCGTCGCACCTGTTCAGGAATACGCTGGCACAGGGAGCGCCTTCGAATTTCGACGCCGATGCGCGTTATGCCGAAGACCTCGGTTTCGTCGCCGCCACGCTGGGCGTGCCGATGTCGGCATCCCAGCTGTCGTCGACGGCGCCGGACCGGGGCGCGCCGCAGCGCATCATCGCCGAGCGGCAGATGAACGCGCTGCTGAACGTACTGGTGGCGCTGGCCAGCGGCAAGAGCGATGCCTCCGACCCGGCCGCTTCCGCACAGGCGACGGCCGCGATGGCGCAGCAGCTCGCGAATTACCTCGTGAACCACGGCAGCCTCGATCCGGCCGACCCGGCGCAGCTGAGGCTGCTGCTGGCCAGCGTGCTGCCGCAGTCGCTGGCGATCGATGACGCACTGGCGGCCGGTCTGGCGCCGCTGATGTCGGCGTTTGCGCTGGCGGCCGACGGCGACCACGGCATGGCGCTTGCGGCGCAGGCCGTGCTGCCGCAGCTCGCCAGCCTGATGGCGTCCCTGAACGCGCCGATGGTGAACGGCACGCTGGACGCGGCTGCCACGCAGTCCCTGCTGGCGACGGAACTCGAGCGGCTGCGCACTTCGCTGCAGAGCGCGCTCGCCGACGGCACGCCGTCGGCCTATGCGCGCGTGATCTTCAATGGCAGCGGCGCATTCATCGACCGCAATGTCGACGGCCGGCTGGACGATGCCGACAAGGTCGGGGGCAGCCTGGTCGCCGCGAATTTCGGCGCGGGCGGCAACGCCGACCTGGCGGCGAACCGGGTCGTGATCAGCTGGCAGGGTTTGCCGCTCGCGGCGCAGGTGGCGACGCTGTCGGCGCTGAATGCGAATGATCGTGTTGCGATCGATCTCGACAGTGCCAATTTCGCCAATGCGCTCGACCTCAAATGGGCGGCCGCCGATGCGAATGCGCTGCTGAAGGCGGCGCAGGACAAGGGAGTCAAGGCCGATCTGTCGCTGACGGCGCGCGGCGCGGGTGCGGTGGCGAAACTCAGCGTCGGCAAATTGCCGGAAGTCGATGCCACGCAAGGCGTCACCGCACAGTTCGGCGCGATCGCTGTCCTTGCGGCAGGCAACTTGCATGGCGTGGCCGGCAGCGAGGCCACTTTCATTGCCGGGCTTGGCGGCAGCACGGCCGGCAGCATTGCCGGTCCCGTCCGCGTGCAGGCAGCGGGCGCGGGATCGAAGGCCAGTTTCACGGCGTTCTCGAACCATGCGCTGGGCACGGCCGACGTTGCCGCCGTTACGACCGGCTTCGGCGCGAGCGCGAATGCGGTGCTGCGTTCGGCGGCCGACCGGTCGCTGACAACGGGCGCGCTGTCCTCCGTCAGCCATGGCGTTGGCAGCGACGCCGTCGTGCGGGCCGAGGCAGGCTCCGGCGGGGCGACGGCGTCAAGCGCCAGCGCCCATGCCGCCGGCGCCGGCAGCACGGCCACGATCGAGCTGGCGGCGGCCGGCGGCGGCCTGAAGATCGGCGCCACCAGCGGCAGCAGTTTCGTGCATGGCGACGTGTCGGCAATCGCTTCCGGTTCGGTGCTGACGACCGGCGACCAGACCCGCGCCAACCTCGCCCGCGTCGAACTTGTCCCGGCGGCCGGCAGCCTGGCTGTCGGCGCCACACTGTCACAGGCGTCCGGGCTGGGCAGCCGGGCCAGCATCGTGCTGGGTTCGGGCGCGGGTGCCGTGGTGGTGAATGGTGCAGCAGCGATCGAGGCCAGCGGGATGGAATCATTGGCATCGATCCACCTGTCCGGCAAGGTGGCCGGCACATCGACCGCACCGGCCGTGCAAATGGCCGGCCTGTCGCAGTCCGCGACCGGCCTCGTGTCGAATGCGTCGACGTACATTGCCGCAGACGGCGGGACGATGGCGTTCGCCGGTCCGGTCGTCTCGCTGGCGAGCGGGGGTCAGGCGGTATCCGAGATGCAGCTGGCAGCGCGCCAATCCGCGATGTCGTTCAGCGGCAGCTGGACACAGTCGGCCACGGGCTATGGCGCGCTGGCGATTACCGAAATCACCCGCCAGGGCAACGTGGCATCTGCGCTGAATTTCGGGCAGGCGCTAAACCTGACCGTGACCGGCGCCAACGCCGGCGCAAGCCTGTGGCTGCAGGCCGGTTCACCGGCGGCCGGCGGCGACGTCAGCGTGCACAGCATCCAGCTGAATGCAGCGGGAAGCCAGCTCATCCAGAGCTCGCAGATCGACCTGTCGCTGGTGACCGAATCCGGGCAGTTCACTAGTTCGGCCGGCATGGATTTCCGCACCCTCGGCGCGAACGCGCTGATCGAAGCCGAACTGGGTTCGCGTTCCGGTGCGGCCAACATCTTCGGCATGCAGCAGCACGTGGGCAAGGCGGGCAGCTTGATCATTGCGAATTTCATCGCGGGCGAGGCGCTGGGCTTTGGCAGCGGCATCCACATCACGGCCACCGATGCGCTCACTTATGCAGGCACGACCTTTGATGCCGGCACGGCGTTTTCCATCGCCGGTCCGCAGGTCGATGCAGGAAATGCGTTTCTGATGGAGGCGTCCGGCTATGGAAGCGGAACGGATGCCGTATTGAATGTCGATGGTGCGAATGTCGAGATCGACGGACGAGTGAGGCTCTACCGCGATGCCGGGACAGGCGCCATCGATGGCGCAAGGGATTTCACGCAGCTGTCGGTGTCGACGCTGGCGAGGGATGTCGATATCAGCGGGCCACTCGAGCTGGTGGCGGACGACGGCGCCGTGAATGCCAGGGTGCAGGCGACCCTGAACTCGGTGTCCGGGCATGTCAGCCTGGGCAGCGCGCTGATCGAGTCGCAGGCATTCAACAGCAGCGCACGACTGAATGTGCACCTGACCCGGGAGACGGCGGTCGATGCGGTGTCGCAGTTTGCCGTTGCCGGCGACTTTGAGCTGCGCTCGACTGCCGCCGGCACGGCCGGTGCCGGCAATCGCGGCGCCATT
Organism: uncultured Bifidobacterium sp.; assembly: GCA_964613635.1. Taxonomy (GTDB): domain Bacteria; phylum Pseudomonadota; class Gammaproteobacteria; order Burkholderiales; family Burkholderiaceae_D; genus Pernthalerella. The sequence goes on from CAZTIF010000049.1 coordinate 6,872, forward strand.
GCCACGGTGATTGCGGAGGGTCCCGGCGCGTCTTATGTGATCGGCGGGGATCTCGGCGTGCAGGCCGACGGCGATCTGGCCTACGCCAGCGCGCTGCTTGAGGCGCGCCCGGTGGAGGGTGCGGTCGCTAGCCGTATCGATGGCGGGATCGCCGTGCAGGCGGTGGGCGTGGGCAGTACGGCTGCCGTCAGCCTGGCCGGCGCGTCCACGCTGTCGGTCGGCGGCGACATCGCGCTGCAGGCCGTGGGCCTCGGCGCGCAGGCGGTGCTGGACATGGCGAACCTGTCCGATTTCGATGGACAGCTGACGGTGACGGCCGGTTCCGCGCAAGCGTCCGGCGACGGCGGCGCGTACGCCCGCGTGAGCGTGCAGGTGCTGTCCGATGTGGCGGGGCAGGTGTGGGTGGCGGATCCGGTGCATGCGCTCGATATCGCCGTGCTGGACATCTCGTCGGCCGTTTACGGCGGGTCGGTGCAGCTTGGCACGGCCGGCAGCACGGGCGTGGCCTACCTGCAGCTGCGCGACGCGATGACGGAGCAAGTCGATATCGCCGGCAGCCTGGGACGAGCCGTCGTTGCGCTGCACATGGAGGATGAAGACTTCAGCGCCAGCGAACTCAAGGCGGGGATGATGAGCTTGTCCGGGTTCCGGCAGGGCATCGACAAGTTCCGGTTTGATTTCACGCAGCTGCCGGCGCAGGCCTGGCAGGGGTTCATCAGCGTCGGTCCCGGCACCGTCGAGGCGCAACTGGACGAATTCCTGCAGAAGGCAAACTTCCAGCTCAGTGGCTTCACGCAGGGAGGGTACACGGCGACCTTGATCGGGCAGGATGAGTACATCGCCTTCGACTACGATGGCATCGGTGTGACCGGCCTGATCAAACTGGTGAACGGTGCCGATGGATCGGTAACCGGACCTGGCTTGGCTGGCGTGCTGACAGTTCCGCAGCAGCTGAGCCTCGATGTGACAACGATCTCGCAGACAGACGTCAGCGATGCCGGTTCCGAGTCGAAGTCCGCCGGCGACATCAGCCGGGGCGCGGTGGCGGTGTCCGCGAGCGCGCTACAGCGCAACACGTTTGACCTGACAGCTTCGGCCGGCCAGGTCAGCACCGGCCATCTGACGGTCGGCGCCGGTGCGTATCGCAGCACCGTGGTCGCGCTGCTGAACGCAGGCGGAGCCACATCGAATGTCACGGTCGGCGGCAACCTGCAGGTGGCGGCCAGCGGCGTGGGCAGCACGGCCGAAGCCAGCCTGACTCCCGGGGCCGCTGCGGTGATCACCGGCGACTTCACGGCAAGCGCTTCGGCAGCGCAATCGATCGCCAACGTCGTCCTCTTCAATGCCGGCACGCGCTTCGAGGTCGGCGGCACGGTCAGCCTGGAGGCGGCCGGCGACTATGGCCGCGTGATGGTGCTGTATGTGTCTCCGGTGGTGCCGGATGGCGCCACCGAGGTCGACTTCCAGTCGGCCGTCTCGCTGAGATCCACCGGCCTCGGTTCGTCCGTGCAGATGGACCTGGGCCACAGCGGTGACGACGGACAGACATCGATGGGACAGGTGCGGGTCGAGGCGGTGGGTGACGAGTCGGAGGCGACACTGATCAACCGGCTGCAGACCGGCGAGGTGCTGTTCGGCGCGGACCTGATCGTCCATGCGACCGGTGCCGGCGCGGCCGCGCGCGTCGAGACCGTACTGGCGCCGTCGTCGAGCGAGACCCGTGTCGGGAAAATCTCCACCGCTGGCCAGCTGGAGGTTCACGCCAGCGGCGCACGGTCATCCGCCTCGACGCTGCTGTCTTCTTCCTCCGGCAAGGCCGACCTGACCTTGGGCGGAATGGCGTCTGCGTTCGCGAGCGGCTACCTGAGTTCGGCCAGCATCGACCTGTCGACGCTGTCGGGCGCTTTGCTGTTGCCTGCGCTGCTGGTCGAGGCCTCCGGCGTCGGGAGTACGGCGGAGGGCAGGGTCGTGGTCGCCGAAGCCTTGTTCGACCCGGAGAACAATCCGGAGGGCGCATCCGGCGACGGCGATCTGGCGATTGCCGGCAACGTATCGGTCTATGCGCGTGCGCTCGGAGCCCAGGCTGGCGGCCAGATCGGCGCTTACAACGGCGACCTCAGCATTGGCAGCCTGCGCGTCGAGGCGTCGGCAGGGTCGGCCAGCCTGGACTTGCAGGCAGGCACGCTGGGTCGTGCCGGGTTCTTCATCCTGAATGCAAGCACCGGCAAGGTCAGCGTCGCCGGCGACGTGCTGCTGCGGGCGACCGGCGCCGAGAGCGCCGTAACGGCCAGCATGGTGTCGCACAACGAGGGCATGAGTTTTGGCGCGTCGCTGAAGGTGATTGCCGCCGGCGAGAACAGCAGCGCCGGCATGGAGGCCGAAGCGACATCGAACCATGTGTCGATCAGCAATTTGCTTGATGTCAGTCTCCTGCCATCCGTGCCATTGACCGTCAGCGGTGAGGTCGCGGTGCTCGCGTCGAATGCCGGTGCCGATGCCAATCTCAAACTGTCCACCGGGCGAGGCGAACTTCGTGTCGGCGGCAACGTCGGTGTGCAGGCCACCGGCGAGCGCGCGACCAGCGCGGCCGAACTGGCCGGTTACTACGCCAACCTCGTCCTCGGCGGGGATGTCAGCACGCTGGCGTCCGGCGACCATAGCCACGCCCAGCTGCAGGCCCACAGCTCAGGGAGCAATGCCTTTACCACCCTGTCCGACCTGCCCGGCCGGATCAATGTTGCCGGCAATGTGGAGGTGAAGGCCACCGGTACGAATGCCCTCTCGGAGATTGCGCTGCGCGCGAATCCCCACAACGGCGTGGCCGTCGGCAAAGGCGTCAGCGTCAGCGCCGAAGGCGCCGGTGCAACGGCCACGCTGGCGCTGGAATCGGCCACGATCATGTCCGAGGAGGCATTCAACGAGGTGACCGTGGCCGAACGGGTGAGGCTGCTGGCCTCGTCCGTCAACAGCACCGCGACCGCCAACCTCGAGGCCCGCTATGGCGATGTGTCCATCGGCGGCTTGTCGGTCCTCGCGAGCGGCACCGAGAGTCAAACGACGCTGCATGCGAAGGCGGCCGACACCCTCGGCCTGTTGCAGGGCGGCCTGGACGTGCAGGCGAGCGGCTTCGGCAGCCGGGCCGAGGTGGAACTGTCTTCGTCCGCCGGCGCAGTGACGGTGAATGGCGGCGTGTCGCTGATCGCCAGCGGTGAGGCGAGCCAACTGGATGTCGCGCTGACCTCGGCGGCGCGCCTGACGATCATGAAGGATGTCCGCGCAAGCGCGCTGGCGGACGGCAGCGAGGTGAACCTCACGCTGTCACAGAGCGCCGGGCCGACGGTCTCGGTGGCCGGCCATATCCGGGTGGCCGCCGACAGCGGCGTGGGCGCCGTCAGCGGTGCGACTGCGACGGCCGACCTGACGCTCGGGAAATTCGGCAGTGCCAGTGTCGACCTGTCCCTGACTGCGGCGCAGGGCAGCGACCATGCATCAGTCACGCTGCAGCTGGTCGGCGCCGGCGGCACCGTCAAGCTCGGCGCGACCGGCCAGCGCGGCACCGCCGAGCTGACGCTGGCGGGCGATACGGCGGAAAGCGGCAATCAGTTCGTCGAAGTGATCGACGTCGATTTCACCGGCCAGCTCGGTCATGCCAGCGTCAACTTCAACATCGATCAGGACAACCTGACCGCCGCCGAGATAACCATGCTCAAGGTCGTCGGCTTCCGTGCGGACGCCGATGCGCTGCACTTCGGCAACCTGCAGGGTATTCAGGCGGCGGACGGGCTGACGACGACACTGACCGGATTCATGAATTCCGCGCTCGAGCATTTCAACATGGACGGCGGCGATGAAGCGGTGCCCGTCACGGGCGTGCTGGTCGGTGGTTCGCTGGTGCTGGACAAGACCTTCATTGCCTACGATATCGACGGCAGCGGCATCACGGCCATCATTGAACTCGACAATGTCGATCCGGAAGCCTTCCTGAATGCTTACCGGACAGCGAACGGGCTGGGTTGAGCCCGTCGCTGTTGCCACGCTGCCTGCTCGGGCTCAGTCGAAAATTTCGCTGAGCCACGAGCTGTGCTTGCGGCGGTGCGGGTAATCGTGCCGCGAATGCTCATGGCGCTCCTGCGGATACGATGCAGGGCGTTGCTCGGCGCCGCGCGCGGGCGGCGCCGATTGCGCTGCCCGTTCGAGCAGCTTGTCGAGTTCGCCGCGATCGAGCCAGACACCGCGGCATTGCGGGCAGTAATCGATCTCGACGCCTTGCCGCTCGCTCATCACGAGCAGGGTGTCGGTACAAGACGGACATTTCATCGCGAGTGTCTCCTTTATTTTCTGTACGCGCTCATTCGCCCGAGCTGCCGAAGCCGAGCAAGTGCAGCAGGCTGGTGAACAGGTTGAACAGCGACACGAACAGGCTGACGGTCGCCAGCACGTAATTCGTCTCTCCGCCATGCACGATCGCGCTGGTCTCGTACAGGATCAGTCCGGCCGACAGCAGCGCGACCATGGCGGACACGGCCAGGCCGAGCGCGGGCATCTGGAAGAAGATCGCGGCGAGGCCGGCAAGGATCGCCACCACCATCCCGGCAAACAGCATCCCGCCCATCCAGCTGAAATCGCGCCGGGTCGCCAGCACCCAGCCGGACAGCGCGAGGAAGGTCACGCCGGTGGCGCCGAGCGCCAGCGCAATCGTGCCCGCGCCGCCCAGCAGGCTCAGCGTGCGCGACAGCAGCGGGCCGAGCGTGTAACCCATGAAGCCGGTCAGCGCGAACACCGCAGGCAGCGCCCAGCCGCTGTTCTTTAGCCGGTGAACCGCGAACAGCAGGCCGAAATAGCCGACCAGGGTGAGGATCACGCCGGGTGCGGGCAAGGCCAGCGCCGTGCTGCCGGTGGCAATGCCTGCGGCAAACAGCAGGGTCAGTGATAGCAGCGCATAGGTATTGCGCAGTACGCGCTGCGCCTGTTCGGGCAACGCGGCCATGACGCCCGTGCTGGACGGCAAGCTGCCGGTACGGGCAATGGCAATGCTTTTCGGTCGTTCCAAAGTTCCCTCCAAGAGTGGCTGAAAGACTCGATTGTTGTGCTGGCGCAACATTTTTTCACGTTGCGAGCCTGCTTATCATGGGGAGGTCCACGCTTCCGTCAAAGCAGAATGAACAAGAAGGAAAATTCGCAAAAAGCGAAGCCTTCTGTGGCGTCGCGTCGCAGCATCGCGTAGAGCGAAAGACCGGCGCAAGACCGGCACAGGAGCAGAAAAAGAAAAATGCCCCCGTGCGCCGGTCGGCAAGTCAACGACGGCCACTCGGGCGGGCCGGCGAAAAAATGATGGAAAATCACGGGATTCGGATTTTCTCCGGCGACCGCAGTCGTCGCTTGTCCATCGTGAAAATCCACCGAACCGGCGTCGCCAACTGCAGGCAAACCGCTGCCTGCGATTTATCGGCGGATTGCTGTTTAACGAGAATGTCAAACACCGTGCATTATTCTGTCGAAGCCGAATCGATGTCAGTGGCCCTTCACATTCGCGATGGCGCCAACCCTGAAAATCGTTGATCGAACCGGGGTTTTATAATAAGTTACGGCTGCGGCAAAGCGCCACTTGGCAACAGGATTTTTTGCGCGCAGTTCAATCGGATTTCTAACTTACCTCAAGTACTGCATAGGAGATTGCAAGATGAAACAAACTCTGGTTCGCGTGGCCGGACTCTCTGCGATGGTCGTTCTGGCTGGCCTGGTGACCGGCTGCGCCAGCAACAAGGACCTGGCTGCCCTGAAGGATTCCGTCGATGCGCAAATCGCCGAAATCCGCGCAATTTCTGACAATGCAGTGAACCGTTCGCAGAGCGCAGAGCGTTCGGCTGATTCGGCTCTGAAGAATTCGCAAGACGCCGGCGCCGCATCGCAGCAGGCAGTGAAGACGTCGCAGGACGCGAACAGCGCCGCACAGGATGCCGTCAAGACCGCTAACGCCGCTGAGTCGAATTCGAAGAGCGCCAACGCTGCGGCAGACGCTGCTGTCAGCAACAGCAAGGAAGCGCTGTCGATCGCGGAAAGCCAGAAGGCAGCGCTGGAGGCAGCCGTGATCGCATCGAAGAAGGCTGAAATCGCCGCCTACGACGCAGCCGGCATGGCCGCAAACGCACGTTCGACCGCCGCCGCAATGCGCAGCAAAATGGAAGAAAGCATTGCCGTGAGCAGCGAAGCGAAGGCACTGGCCTATGAACTGCGCGCTGAAATGATCAACGCCGGCATGGCCCGTGAAAAAGCCGAAGGCGCAAGCCAGGATTAATTCCCCGGCAGGCAGGCCGTAAAATCCCGGCAGCAGTTCGCCGGGATTTATCGCGGCGCCGTAGGGAAAAACTCCCGCAACCTCCGGTGGCGGGAGTTTTTTTTGGCGGATCCGTGCGGATTCAGATTTTCCCGAGTCCGGCGCGTTTTGCCAGTGCTTCTGCCGCTTCCTTGCGCTCGCTGTAGCGATCCACCAGATAAGGCGCGATATCACGCGTGAGCAGCGTGAATTTCACCAGTTCTTCGATCACATCGACCACGCGGTCGTAATACGCCGAAGGCTTCATGCGACCGCCTTCGTCGAATTCCTCGTAAGCCTTGGCGACCGACGACTGATTCGGAATGGTCAGCATCCGCATCCAGCGGCCGAGCACGCGCATCTGATTCACTGCATTGAAAGATTGCGAGCCGCCGCAAACCTGCATGACCGCCAGTGTCTTGCCCTGCGTGGGCCGGATGGCGCCAAGTGCAAGCGGAATCCAGTCGATCTGCGTTTTCATGATGCCGGTCATCGCACCATGTCTTTCCGGTGATGACCACACCATGCCTTCGGCCCACTGGCACAACGCCCGCAACTCAGCCACTTTCGGATGGGTGTCGGCGGCGTCGTCCGGCAGCGGCAGGCCCGACGGGTGGAAGAAGCGCGTTTCCGCGCCGAAACGCTGCAGCAGCCTTGCCGCTTCCTCGGCCAGCAAACGGCTGAACGAGCGCTGGCGAAGAGAGCCATAGAGCAACAGGATGCGCGGCGGATGGGTGGCGCGCCTGCCGGCGAACAAGGCGGTTTCGTCGATGGGGCGGAAGCAGTCTTCCGACAGGCAAGGGGTATCAGAGGTATCGGGCATGTGGAGAATGGACTGGATTCATGCCGGCTCCTTGCCGGCACGTGGTGCGATTGCCTCGTTGCGGTTGTCTCGCGTAGCCGAAGGTGGTGCGCTTACGCCGTCTCGCCAAGCCGGCCTTCGCGGAAATCGCTCAGTGCCTGGTAGATCTCCGCCTCGCTGTTCATCACGAACGGCCCATACTGCGCGATCGACTCGCGCAGCGGGCGGCCGGCGATCAGCAGTACCTTCGCCTCGGCGTCGGCCTCGATGATCACGCCGTCGGCCTGTGCGTCATTGGCAAGGATTGCCATGCGCTTCGTCGGCACGCGCTGTCCGGCCACGTTCACGTCGCCGCGGTACACGTAGACGAAGGCGTTGTGACCGGCCGGTACGGGCTGCGAAAAGCGCGTGCCTGCGGGCAGGTGGAGATCGAGGTAGAGCGGCTCGGTGATGCTGCGCGTGACGGCGCCTGCCACGCCGTGGCTGGCGCCGGCGATCACGGTCACGGCCACGCCGTCACCGGTCGCGAATTTCGGCAGGTCGCTGTCCTGAAAGTCCCGGTACCAGGGCTTGGTCATCTTTTCGCTGCTGTGCAGGTTCAGCCACAGCTGGAAGCCTTCCATCACGCCTTCTTCCTGCTGCGGAATCTCGGAGTGGATCACGCCGCGCCCGGCCGTCATCCATTGCACGCCGCCGTTCTGCAGCAGGCCTTCATGGCCGGCGCTGTCACGGTGCAGCATGCGGCCGGCGATCATGTAGGTCACGGTCTCGAAGCCGCGATGCGGATGGTCGGGAAAGCCTGCGATGTAGTCGTCCGGATTGTCGCTGCCGAAGGCATCGAGCATCAGGAAGGGATCGAGGCGACGCTGCAGGTTGTGCGTCAGCACGCGCGTCAGCCTGACGCCGGCGCCGTCGGAGGTTTCCTGTCCGGCGACCAGCTGCTCCACACTGCGCGACTGCGCGACGATGGCCTTGCTGTCAGGGATGTTCATGTCATTTCCTTTTCGCTGAATGCAAAATCAAAATTCGGTGCACAAAAATTCACGCCGCCCGGCGGCGCCAGTACATCCGGACCGCTCGCCACGACGCCGCTCGGTTCGAGGTGACGGTGCGAGTGGCGGTGATGAGAGCAGGTCTGCGTGCGCATGATAGCTGCAGTGCGGCTTCACTCGCTTGCCGAGGTCTGCCCGCAGTACCTTGGCGTGTTTGCGACAAAAATGCTCGCCGTGCGACGATCCGGCCGCCGAGGTGATTATTCTTCTCGACTTTCGCATGGCATTGAAATCTATAATGCCGACATGCAAGCAGCCGTTTGAAACTTCATAACCAGTGCATGACTTCCTGACCCCGGCCCGGCATGCCTGAAACCCTTCCTTCCTCCCCCTCGCTTCCGCTGCGGTGGTTCGCCATCCTCGGCCTTGGCTACGTCGCGTTGGGATGGGTCGGATTGCAGCTGGCTGTTCCCCCGGGTTATGCGAGCCCGGTATTCCCGGCGGCCGGACTGGCGCTGGCGCTGGTCCTGACGAAGGGCTATCGCATCCTGCCCGGCGTCTGGCTGGGATCGTTCGTGCTGAACCTGCTGCACTCGTGGCATCACGCGGAATTCGAGTGGATCCCGCTGGTGGCCGCGGTCCTGGTGGCGCTGGGCGCGACTGCGCAGGCCGCCGCAGGCGCGTGGCTGGTGCAGCGGCGCCAGCGCCAGCGTTGGCGTTTGCTGGAGCGCGAGCAGGATGTCTTCGTCTTCATGGTGTGGGGCGGGATGCTGTCCGGACTGGTGTCGGCAAGCATCAGCGTCGCCACCTTGGCCGCCCTCGGCTTGATCGCGCCGCTGCAGGTCGTATTCACCTGGTGGACCTGGTATACCGGCGATGTGCTGGGCGTGATGATCTTCGCGCCGCTGATCCTCTGCTTCCTGATGCCCGGCACGCTGTGGCAACAGCGCCGTCGGCGCGTGGTCGCGCCGATGCTGCTGACGCTCGCCATCACCGGCGCTGTCTTTTATGCGGCTGCGCGGGCCGAATACAACGTCGAAGCCCGGCGGCTGCAGGAAGACGGGCAACAGCTGGCAGACCGGATTTCCGACCACCTGATGCGGCACCGCGAGATACTGTCCTCGATGCGCAATTTCGCGGTGGCGACGCCCGAATTCGGCTTCTCTCAGTTCGAGCGCTTCACGCGCCACGCGCTGAAAGAGAACCCGGACATTTCGGCGCTGAGCTTCAATGACCTGGTCGAGGAAGCCGATCGCAGCGCCTACGAAAAGCGCGCGGGCAGGCTGACGTCGCTGCCCGGTTTCCAGATCACCGAGCGCAATGCGCAGGGCCAGCTCGTGCGGGCCGGCACAGCGTCGCGGCATGTCGCGGTGCGCTTCATCGTGCCGCTCGACCGTAACCTGCCGGCAGTCGGTTTCGACATTCATTCGGAACCGGTGCGTCGGCAGGCGATCGAGAGCGCGCTCCGGCGCGGCTCGATGGCGATCACTGCGCCCTTGTGGCTGGTGCAGGACCAGCGTCGCCGCGTCGGCCTGCTGGAACTGTATCCCGTCTACCGCGCGGCCGCCGATGGCTCGCCGGAGCAGCGCGGCACGCCACTGGGCTTCGCCGTCGGCGTGCTGAAGGTCGACCAGTTGATCGACATCGCCCTGAAGGGCGTGGTGCCGCCGGGCTTGCGGGTGCAACTGCGCGACGTGCATGCACCCGCCGCGAATTCCCTGCTGTATCGCTCCGATGCGAGCGCGCTCGAGGCGGCGCCCTTCGACCCGGGCATCGTTGCATGGTCGAAGGCGATCAGCATCGCGGACCGCAGCTGGGAATTGGCGCTGGTGCCGACCGACCTGTATGGCGAACAGGGCCGGCGCTGGTTCGCATGGGCCGTCGGCGTCGCCGGCCTGTTGTTCGCCAGCCTGCTGCAGGTGCTGATGCTCGGCATGACCGGACGCGCTGCCGTGGTCCAGCGCAAGAACGATGAATTGCTGGAGAGCGAGCGCCGCTACCTGCAATTGTTCAACGAGAACCCGTTGGCCGCATGGCTGGTCGATACGGCGAGCCGGCGCTTCCTGCTGGTGAACGACCGTGCCGTGGCCCATTACGGCTGGCCGCGCGAAGCCTGGCTGCAGATGCGGCTCGATGACATCGTGCTGGCCGACCGTGCCGGCAATGAGCAGCAGCATCGCCGCAGCGACGGCAGCCGCATCGACGTGCGGGTCAATTCATCGCCATCGACCTATGGCGACATTGCCGCGCGGCTGGACGTGGTCGAGGACATCACGCAGGAAAAGCGGATTCAGGCAAGGCTGCTGCTGGCCGACAAGGCACTGGCCAGCAGCAGCGACGGCATCGTGGTGATCGACATCCGCGGCGTGGTCGTCTCCGTCAACCCGGCCTTTACCCGCATCACCGGCTACGGCAGCGACGAGATCGTCGGCGCGAAGGCCAGTGTGCTGAACTCGCGCCGCCAGCCGCCTGCCTTTTACCGGCAGATGTGGCACAGGATCAAGCGCGAGCGGCAATGGCAGGGCGAACTGTGGAGCCGGCGCAAGGATGGCGGCGAGTTCCTCGAGCGGCTCAGCGTCAGCGCAGTGCTCGACGATGCCGGCAGGGTGTCGCACTACCTCGGCGTCTTCACCGACATCACCGCGCAGAAACAGGCGCGCGAGAAGATCGACTTCCTCGCGTTCCACGATGCGCTCACGCACCTGCCCAACCGGGTGCTGGGACAGGACCGGCTGAAGCAGGCCGTCGTCTCCGGCGCGCGCCATCACCGGCAGTTCGCGGTGCTGTACATGGACCTCGACAAGTTCAAGTACGTGAACGACACGCATGGCCACTCGACGGGCGACGCCTTGCTGCGGGCGGTGTCGCAGCGCCTGATGCACCTGTTGCGCACGGAAGACCTGCTGTGCCGCCTGTCGGGCGACGAATTCATGATCATGCTGCAGGATATGGAAGACCAGCAGCATGTCGTCGGCGTCTGCGAGAAGATCCTCGGTCGGCTGGACGAACCCTTCGACCTCGAGGGCCTGCGCCTGCACACGTCATTCTCGATCGGCGTGGCGATGTACCCGCAGGACGGCGCCGACGCCGAGACCCTGATGCGCAACGCCGACACGGCGATGTACGAGGCCAAACTCGACGGCCGCAATACCTACCGCTTCTTCGACCAGCAAATGAATGCGGCCATGCTGCGCTATGTGCAGACGCGCGACGCCTTGCGGCTTGCGCTCGAGCGGCAGGAGTTCGAGCTGCATTACCAGCCGCAGATCGAGCTTGGCACCGGCCGCGTCGTCGGCGCGGAGGCGCTGGTGCGCTGGCATCGTCCCGGACGCGGCCTGGTGATGCCGGCCGAGTTCATCGGCGCCGCCGAGGAAAGCGGATTGATCGTAGCCCTGGGCAAATGGGTATTGCGCGAGGCCTGCCTGCAGGCGGCCGCCTGGCGTGCCGCCGGCTGGGCGGATGCCGTCGTGGCGGTGAACCTGTCGGGCGCGCAGTTCCGCCACGGGCAACTGGAGGACACGATCTTCGCCGCGCTGCGCGAGTCCGGATTGCCGCCGCGCGGCCTCGAGCTCGAGCTGACCGAGTCCATCCTGCTGGGCGATGTCGAAGCGGTGATGAGCAGCGTGAGCCGGCTGAAGGCGCACGGGCTGCGGCTGTCGATCGACGACTTCGGCACGGGCTATTCCAGCCTGTCTTACCTGAAACGCTTCAGCGTCGACAAGCTGAAAATCGACCAGTCCTTCGTCCGCGACATCCTGCAGGACGAAGAAGACCGCGCGATCGTGCAGGCGGTCGTGCAGATGGCGCGCAGCCTCAACCTGCGCACGATTGCCGAGGGTGTCGAGGATGACGAGCGGGCGCGCATGCTGGAGCAGCTCGGCTGTGACGAAGGGCAGGGTTTTGTCTTCACCCAGCCGCTGCCGGCACGGGACTTCGAGCGCTGGTTGCAGCGGCATCGCGCGATCGCTTCATAGGCTGCGCGATTGCGGGAAGTTCGCGGATTTCGGCCATCAGGCCATCATGGAAGGAGCGGACCAGAATGAGCACGCTGTCGGACTATGTGGTGCGCCGCCTCGACGCCGGCCGGTCGGGTGCGGAAGTGTGTGCCGAGTTGATGGCCGTCGGCTGGTCGAAGGAGGCGGCGGAGGCCGCGTATCGCGACGGCCTGCTCGCCCTCGGCATTCCCCGGCCGGACGGTTCCCGCGATGCGCCCGGCGTGGCGGGCGCCGGCACAGCGCCGAAGGCGGCGACCCTGGACATCGCCGTCAACCTGTTCTCCTTCATCCTGCTGGGCATCGTGGTCGGCGCGCTGATCGTGCTGTGCTTCGCGCTGATCAATCGCAGCTTCCCGGAGCAGGGCGAACAGCTTGGCGCTTACCTGCAGATGGCGACGGCGAGCGAAATCCATCGTTCGCTGGCGTCGCTGGCGATCGCGTTTCCGCTGTATGCATTTGGGATGCGATGGTGGATCACGCGTTTCGCTGCTGGACACGACTGCAGCGAAACGCGGCTGACCAAATGGCTGACTTACATCGTGCTGCTGATCGCGGCTATCGTCATCGTGTGCGACCTGATCGCCGTCGTGTATTCACTGCTGCAGGGCGAGATGACCGTGCGCTTCCTGCTGAAGGTCATTGTCATCCTCGGCGTTGCCGGCATCGTGTTCGGCTTCTACCTGTTCGAGCGGCGTGCCGTGCAGTTGGGGAACGCGGTTTCGCCGGACGTGTTCAGGGGCTTCGGATGGGGGGCGACGGCAATCGTCCTGCTTGCCGCGATGGCGGGCTACCTGTCGGCCGGCTCACCGACGACGGCGCGCAGCCGGGCGGCCGATGCCGCGCGCGCGAACGACCTCGCTGCGCTCTCTGCTTGCGTCGACCGCTACGCGCGCGCGATGGGGCAGTTGCCCGACGGGCTCGCGCAGCTCGAGCGCGCCAGCTCCTATGACAACTGCCCGACCTATGACCGCGAGACGCGTCGGCGCTACGAGTACCGTATCGTCGTCGCGTCGCGCACCGAAGGAGCGGCCCGCGTCGGCGAGTTCGAGCTGTGCGCGACATTTGCGCTGGCAACCTCGGGCAAGGGCGTGCAGGTGCCGGGCGGCGCGGAGAAATGGAGCGATCATCCAGCCGGGCGCAGCTGCCGCGTGAAGACTGTGCCATTGGGGGCGGAGAAGGCTGGTCAGTGAGGCCGTTTCGGGGCTGCGAACGTCCTCGCGCAGCCGGGCCGGAAAGCTTGTCGGTCCCGATTGCGCGTACCGGAGACTGCCTGCAAAAAAGGCCGGCACCGTGGAATGCTCCAGGATATCCGGCCTTCAGAATTTATCGGCGGACGAATGGCAAGCCGCAGTCTGACAAAAACGGAAAGCGCTTGGGGGGCGGCGGCAATGTCGCAGCGCCGGAGGACGAACGTGCTTCAGCGCGGGCTGGCCGGTGGAAAAGTCAACTGCCGACCGTTCTGCGGTGCACGCGATCAGTGCCAGTTCGGCCAGAGCCGGTGAGGGTGCGCTTGGCACAGCCTGATTTGCACGTCGGAATGTGCGCGCAGGCGCCGCACCTCCGACACCATCAACCTCGATCCCGCCATTCCGGCAGCGGTCGAATTATCTTCGCTCGGTTCATTCAATCTTTTCGGTGGGACACCGGGGCAGCCGGGACAGCCTGCACTCATGCGGGATTTCCGTGTCCCCCTCCGGTCGGGGATGCGTTGGGGACAGTGGGCTTGATTGCCATGGCAAACCGTCGGTTTGGACATGAAATGCCGGATGCAGGTTTGCTTTACACATAATTATTCGAGGACGATAATTATCTTCAACAGATAAATGTGGGTAAAGCCATGCGCACAGACACGCTTTTTCGTCGTTCCGCCTACGCAGCCGATACGGCGCAGCAAATGCTGCGCCCCACGGCATTACAGGTACAGGTGCGTTCAGGGGTGTTTTTGTCGGGGATCCGACGCCTTGGCAAGACCACGTTTTTGCGGCATGACCTCATCCCCGCCTTGGAGGCCATGGGGGCACTGGTGGTGTATGTTGATCTGTGGGCTGACCGCAGCAAGAGCCCCTCGTCGCTGGTGCATGAAGCAGTGCGTGCAACTCTGGATCAGCTGGTGACTCCGGGTAGTAGCTTGCTGGCGCGCTTGAAGAGCTTGAGTCTTGGTGCAGCAGGCCTGTCCTTCAGCTTTCAGCTGGATAGCGTCGGCAAACCTGAGGGTGCCACGCTGGCTCAGGTATTCACCGAGTTGGTGGATAAGGTGAAAACCGACGTAGTGCTGATCGTAGACGAAGTGCAACAGGCCCTTGGCACGGAAGAAGGCAATCATTTGCTTTTTGCGTTGAAGGCCGCGCGCGACGCCGTGAATACCCGACCTGACACGCCAGGCTATCTGCTGTTTTTGGGCACCGGCTCACATAAATCCCTATTGGCTGACATGGCAACTCGGCGATCCCAGCCATTTTCGGGGGCGGTATCCGCCCCTTATTTGCCTCTTGGTAAAGATTTTGTTGCTTGGAAACGGTCTCAGCTGGAGCAACTGCCAGGGATCAAGCTGCCTTCACCCGATGTGATGTGGCATGGCTTCCTCGCTGTTGGCCAGCGTCCCGAGGAGTTGCAAAACGCATTGATGCAATTACAGGCCCGTTCCGAGGACCCGGACTTGGCCTTTCCAATCATTTGCGCCACATTGGCAGCTGCAGCGGCTGATGTCGAACTGGCACTGCTTGATGGGTTGGGGGCACTGGCTGCGGCGATATTTGACCGCATCGCCGCGGGCGATGAGGACGGTGCATCCAAACTGTTTTCTGGTGACGCGCTGGACTGCTATCGCGAGCAAACCGGCATGGCAATAGACCCGCCCCAAGTTCAAAACATGCTGGACCGCATGATTGCCGCAAACCTGATTCACCGACAGTCGCATGGCGTCTATGCTGTGGCAGACCCATTTGTGCGTCAGACGTGGCGCCAGCGCAAAGGCATGCACCTTGGCAAAAGCGGGAAATAGGCCATGCGTTGGAGGACGATTCGCAATGATCCTGCTGCTGACATCAACGTGCCCGAAGCTGCTGGCGCAACCTGACTCACTACCCGCTGAACGGGTTGGACAGCCCCAAATGCCCCCGGATTTCAACAATTAGTTGCGGACCACGATGAACGCAAAAAAACCGGGCCCCTGGATTTCTCCAGGGTTTCCGGCCTTCTTCGGACTACTTCAAGCGATGGGGTGGTGGTGGAACACGGAACCGAACCCGCGTCCGTCATCTGAATAGTAGTCCGTCCGCAAGTCTCCAGTCCCGGATTTGGATCATTTGGCCGTTTCCGTGGACATTCCTCCGAACTGGAACAACCCCGGAGAGCAGGTTTTGAAGCGCTGTACTGGATACCAGTCGGTACCCGCACCTGCGGTATGGATCGTGCCACGTATTGACAACGGCTACACGGTGCGCCACCATCCGTGTATCTGTTGTGTATGCGCGAATAGGAGAAACCCATGCGTGACGCCGCCATCAATCTGCGGGCCTTGCCCGAACAGCGCGATCTGATCGATCACGCGGCCAGCCTGCTTGGCAAGAACCGCTCGGACTTCATGCTCGAAGCGGCCTGCGACCGCGCGCAGTCCGTGGTGCTGGATCAGGTCTTTTTCAGCCTGGACGCCGACAAGTTCAAGCAGTTCACCGCGCTGCTCGACGCACCTCCTGGCCCCAACCCAGGGCTTGAACGTCTCATGGCTGTCAAGGCACCCTGGAGCACCGGCGCGGCATGAGCTTGCAACTGAGCGCACCGATTCCGCTCGCCGCCACCCACATCCTGGACGATTTCGCTTGCGGTGAAGCCAGTCTCGATGAATGGCTCAAGCGCCGGGCACTGACCAACCAATTGAGCGGTGCCAGCCGCACCTTCGTCGTCACGGATCAGGAAGGGCGTGTCTACGGCTACTACGCGATGGCCGCAGGCGCGGTTTCACATCAGGCGGCAACCAGCAGCGTGCGACGCAACATGCCCGATCCAGTGCCCGTGATGGTTCTGGCCCGGCTGGCCGTCGACCATCGGGCGCAGGGCATCAAGCTTGGAGCCTCTTCGCTGCAGGACGCCGTCGGTCGCGCGGTGAGCGTTTCGCAGAACGCTGGTGTGCGGGCGCTGCTCGTCCACGTGCTCCACGACCGCGCCAAGCAGTTCTACGAGCACTACGGCTTCTTGGAGTCACCGCAGCATCCGATGACGCTGATGCTGCGCTTGAACTCCGTCAAGGCTTGATCGGGCCTGCAGCGAATGCCGAGCTTGGCTTCTTCGTCGAACAGCGTTGTCATGGAGTCATCTGTTCTGGAGAAAAAGATGCACTACCCCGTGATGACCGAAAAGCACCTCGCCGACCGTTGGCAGGTCAGCCTCAAGACACTGCGCCGCTGGCGACTCGATGGTGAAGGGCCTGTGTGGCACAAGCTGTTTCGATAGGTGCGCTACCACGACGCCGACATTCTCGAATTCGAGCAACGAAGCGCGCAGCACCTGATGACGATGCTCGGCATCACTCGGGAGTTCAAGCCCGCCGAACCGGAGGCGACCCTCGGCCAAGGCCTCGGTGCCGAAGCCGAAAGCCACTACTTCACGGCCAAGGAAATCGCAGAGGCAGCATCGCTGCCGACCCACCTTTTCCGCGATCAGACAGGTCACCCCCGGCTTTCAATAGATTTGTTCGGAACACTTCAGACGTAAAAAA
>CAZTIF010000050.1:0-23393 GCA_964613635.1 uncultured Bifidobacterium sp.
ACGCGCTTCGTCACCGACATCATGCTGTCGGCGCCGTCGATCGTGATCGGCCTGTTCGTGTATGCGGTCGTGGTCGCCAACGCAAGGCACTTCTCCGGCTGGGCCGGCAGCATCGCGATCGCGCTGATCGCGATTCCGGTGGTCGTGCGCACCACCGACAACATGCTGCAACTGGTGCCGAACAGCCTGCGCGAGGCCGCATTCGCGCTCGGCGCGCCGCGCTGGAAAGTGGCCACGCTGGTGCGCCTGCGCGCCGTCAAGGCCGGCGTGGTGACCGGCGTGCTGCTGGCCGTCGCGCGCATCTCCGGCGAAACCGCGCCGCTGCTGTTCACCGCGCTGTCGAACCAGTTCTTCAGCGCCGACATGAATGCGCCGCTGGCCAACCTGCCGGTGGTGATCTTCCAGTTCGCGATGAGCCCGTATGACAACTGGAAAGAACTCGCCTGGGGCGGCGCGCTGCTGATCACGGCCAGCGTCCTCGGACTGAACATTCTGTCGCGTGCGCTGGTGCGCTCCGGCAAGACCCACTGACAGGAAAGAACATGAACACTGCAAGCCTGATGGAAGCCCCGAACGCTGACGCCGCCACCCCGGCCGTGATGCAGGTGCGCGACCTGAATTTCTTCTACGGCACGTTCCAGGGCCTGAAGAACATCAACATGGACATCGCCGAGAAGAAGGTCACGGCCTTCATCGGCCCGTCCGGCTGTGGCAAGTCGACGCTGCTGCGTACCTTCAACCGCATGTATGACCTGTACCCCGGCCAGCGCGCCGAAGGCCAGATCCTGTACAGCGGCCGCAACATCCTCGAGAAAAGCGTTGACGTCAACGTGCTGCGCGCGAAGGTCGGCATGGTGTTCCAGAAGCCGACGCCGTTCCCGATGTCGATCTACGAAAACATCGCTTTCGGCGTGCGCCTGTACGAGAACCTGTCGAAAGGCGAGATGGACGAGCGCGTCGAATGGGCGCTGAACAAGGCTGCGCTGTGGACCGAGGTGAAGGACAAGCTGAACAAGAGCGGCCTGTCGCTGTCCGGCGGCCAGCAGCAGCGCCTGTGCATCGCGCGCGGCGTGGCGGTCAAGCCCGACGTGCTGCTGCTCGACGAGCCGACCTCGGCGTTGGACCCGATCTCGACCGTGAAGATCGAGGAACTGATCAGCGAGCTGAAGGACGACTACACGATCGCGATCGTCACGCACAACATGCAGCAGGCGGCGCGCTGCTCGGACTACACTGCGTACATGTATCTCGGCGAGCTGGTCGAATTCGGCGAGACCGACAAGATCTTCCTGAACCCTGTGAAGAAGGAAACGCAGGATTACATCACCGGCCGTTTCGGCTGACCAGAAGGAGACAGACATGCCGAACGAACATTTGTCGCGCCAGTACGAGCAGGACCTCGAAGCGATACGCTCGCGCGTGTTGCAGATGGGTGGCCTGGTCGAGAAGCAGTTCTACGACGCGATGGCCTGCTTCCGTACGCTGGACGCCAAGGAAGCCGCGCGCATCATGGCGGCCGACGGCGAGGTCAACCAGATGGAAGTCGCGCTCGACGACGCCTGCAGCCACCTGATCGTCAAGCGTCAGCCGGCGGCGAACGACCTGCGCACCGTGATGGCGACGATCAAGGTGATCACCGACCTCGAGCGCATCGGCGACGAGGCGGCCAAGATCGCGCGCGCCGCCAGCGCGATCCAGCAGCGCGGCGTCACGCTGGTGGCCTACGAAGATCTGGTCCGCGTGATGGCCGACACCGCCGGCCGCCTGCTGCACGGCGCGCTGGACGCGTTCGCGCGGCTCGACGAGAAGCAGGCGACCCGCCTGATCGTCGAGGACGAGAAGGTCGACAACGAGTTCCGCATCGTGATGCGCAACCTGATCACCTTCATGATGGAAGATCCGCGCACGATCTCGCTGTCGCTCGACACGCTGTGGGTCGCGAAGGCGATCGAGCGTATCGGCGACCATGCGAAGAACATTGCCGAATACGTGGTCTACATCGTCGAGGGCAAGGACATCCGCCACACCGACTACGCCGCGCAGCAGGGCGCGGCCTGAGGAGGCGGGGACTCGACATGGCAATGGAACAGCCGACGATACTGATCGTCGAGGATGAGCCGGCGATCATCGAGCTGGTGACGTTCGCGCTGAAGGGCGCCGGCTGGGCGGTCGATGCCGTGCAGGACACCGCCAGCGCGTGGGCCTACCTGCAGCAGAAGCGTCCGCAACTGATCCTGCTGGACTGGATGCTGCCCGACCAGTCCGGCATACGCTTGCTGTCGCGCATCCGCGCCGACCGCAATTTCAGCTCACTGCCGATCATCATGCTGACGGCCAAGGGCATGGAAGAGGACAAGGTCACGGGCCTGGAGCAGGGCGCCGACGACTACATGACCAAGCCGTTCTCGCCGCGCGAACTGAACGCGCGCATCAAGGCGCTGATCAGGCGCAAGGCGCCCGAGCATTCGGAGCTGCTGATGTCGGTGGGGCCGCTGACGGTCGATCCGGTCAGCTGCCGGGTCAGCGTGGACGAGCGCCAGATCGAGATCGGCCATGCCGAATTCAAGCTGCTGCGCTTCCTGATCGCGCATCCGGAGCGGGTGTTCACCCGCGGCCAGCTGCTCGACAAGGTCTGGGGCGACCATGCGGTGCTGGAGGAGCGCACGGTGGACGTGCACGTCCTGAGGTTGCGCAAGGCGCTGGGTTCGGCCGACGGGCTGGTGCAAACCGTGCGCGGCGTTGGCTACATGCTGTCGGCAAAGTAGCCATCTCGCTTACAATCCCACCGCCGGCAATGGGCCGGCGCTCGCCCCGCTCGCCCGGGGTTTCCCTTTTCTTGCCATGAGCCCGACTGCGCTTTTCTGGATACCCGTTGCCGTACGTTTTGCGCTGGTGGCCGCTGCCGGCCTCGCCGGCGGGTATGTCTGGAACCTGGCCGCCGGGCTGGCGCTCGCGCTGGCCGTGCTGACGGTGATGGTGATGTTCCAGCTCGCCTACATGTTCCAGCTGTCCCAGTGGCTCGACAATCCCGACGAGGTGCGGCTCAGCGACGGCTGGGGCTCGTGGACCGAGATTTTCGCCAAGCTGTACAAGCTGCGCCGCGACGAGCAGCGCACCCGCGGCGAACTGGCCGAATGGCTGTCGCGCTTCCGGCAGGCGATGAGCCAGCTGCCGGACGGCGTGGTCATCATGGACGATGTGCTGTTCCTCGAATGGTGCAATCCGGTGGCCGAGGAACATTTCGGCCTGTCGCTGGCCACCGACAAGGGCATGCGCGTGACCAACCTGATCCGCAGCCCGGAATTCATCGACTACATCATTCTCGGCAAGTATGGCGAGCCGCTGACGCTGTCGACGGTCGGGCGCAAGCTGATCGTGCATGTGATCCCGTTCGAAAACCGCCGCCAGATCCTGGTGTCGCATGACGTGACGCAGTTCGAGCAGCTCGACCAGATGCGGCGCGACTTCATCGCGAATGCGTCGCACGAATTGCGCACGCCGCTGACCGTGATCAACGGTTTCCTCGAGATCGCCTTGTCCGAACCCGACCTCGACGCCGCCACGCGCGCGCAGCACCTGAAGCTGATGGCCGAGCAGGGCAAGCGGATGGAGAACCTGGTCGAGGACATGCTGCACCTGACGCGGCTGGAATCGGTCGAATATCCGCTGCGCGAAGAGACCGTGGACATGGCCGCGCTGCTTGAGCAGGTGCAGGCCGAAGGACAGGCGCTGTCGGGCGGGCGGCATCGGGTCACGCTGGCCTGCAGCGGCCCCGACCTGCGCGGCAGCACTGAAGAGTTGCGCAGCGCGATCGGCAACCTGGTCTCGAACGCGGTGCGCTACACGCCGGACGGCGGCACGATCTCCATCGACTGGAGCGACGACGCCGACGGTCCGCGCTGCACCGTTTCCGATACCGGCATCGGCATCCGTCCCGAGCATATTGCGCGACTCACCGAGCGCTTCTATCGCGTCGACAAGAGCCGCTCGCGCGAAACGCGCGGCACCGGGCTGGGCCTGGCGATCGTCCGCCATGTGCTGCTGCGCCACCATGCGCAGCTGCATGTCGAGTCCGAGGACGGCCGTGGCAGCCGCTTCACGATACGTTTCCCGCGCAGCGCGGTCACGCTTGACGCCGCCTGAGCCGCGTTTTCAGAACAGCGACGCGGGCGTAAAGCGCAGCCCGAACGACAGCCATTGCGCGTCGGACGGGCCGCCGAACTGGCGGCCAACGGTCGAGTCCAGCTGCCACAGGCCCGGCACCAGGTGATAGCGCGCGCCGGCCTGCCACCATGCGCTGCCGTCGGTGCCGAAGCCTTCGCCGACCAGCGTCCAGCGCGGGTTCATGTTCAGCTCCGTTCCCAGTCCCCAGGTCAACTGGTTGCGATGTGTCGCCTTGTCGCGCAGCCAGCCGAGGTTCGCATGCACGACCAGCTGGTCGCCGGCGAACGACGCCGAGAAGGGCACGTACGCATAGGTATTCCCGAGCAGGTTGGGTCCGGGGTTGATCTGCGGATGGCGAATCGTGCCGACGGCAAGGCCGATGCCCCAGCCGTCCGTCTGCAGCGGGCGGAACAGCGTTTTCGCCTGCAGGACGTAGTCGTTGGTCGATGCCTCGTTATCGGTATGCGCGAGTCCGCCGCCGAAGGTCAGTTCGAAATTACCCCAGGGATTGCAGGCCGGCAGCGCCCACAGTTCGGTGCTGTGCGGATAGACACGTGCCCAGCTCTCCAGCTGGCAGCTGCCGGCGGTGGTCAGGCGTGCGTCATCGGTGACGAAGGGGCGGGCGGCCCACGCGGGCGTCGTGGCGAGGGTCAGGGCACCCAGGAGGGCAAGCGCAGGCAGGGAAGTCTTGTGCATGCACGCGAGTGTAGCAAGCGGTTGTTTCAGCCTCGTTTCGCGCGCGCAGATGTGAAAAAAAACGGCCCGCCGAAGCGGGCCGCCAAACCATCGTGGAGATCGGGGGAGATTACAGTCCAGGGCTTACTTCCAGATTGCCGCGCCGCTGCTGTCCTTCAGCGAGGCCTTCCAGAGGTCATGAACCTGCTTGACGACCGTTGCCGGCATCGGCACGTAGTCGAGGTCGGTCGCCATTTGCGCGCCGTTCTTGTAGGCCCAGTCGAAGAACTTCAGCACGGCACGACCGGTCAGCGCTTCCGGCTGGGTCTTGTGCATCAGGATGAAGGAAGCACCGGTAGCAGGCCAGCTGTTCTTGCCCGGCTGGTTGGTCAGCACGACTGCCATGCCCGGGGTAGCGACCCAGTCGCCGTTGGCGGCGGCCGCCTTGAAGGTCTCGTCATCCGGCGCAACGAACACGCCGTCGCGGTTCTTCAGCTGTGCGAAAGCGATCTTGTTCTTCTTCGCGTAAGCGTACTCGACATAGCCGAATGCGCCCTTGACGCGCTGCACGTTCGCAGCCACGCCTTCATTGCCCTTGCCGCCCACGCCGGTCGGCCACTTGACCGCGGTACCGGAGCCGATGGTCGCCTTGAAGTCGGCGTTGGCCTTGGACAGGTAGTCGGTCCACAGGAAGGTCGTGCCCGAGCCGTCGGCGCGGTGGACGACGGTGATCGCCAGTGCCGGCAGCTTCACGTCCGGGTTCAGCGAAGCGATCGCAGCGTCGTTCCACTTGGTGATCTTGCCGAGATGGATGCCTGCGACGACTTCCGGGGTCAGCTTCAGCTGGCCGGCTTCGATGCCGTCGAGGTTAAACACCGGCACCACGCCACCGATGATGGCCGGGAACTGCACCAGGCCTTCCTTCTCCAGCTCGTCTGCCTTCAACGGCATGTCCGACGCGCCGAAATCGACCGTCTTCGCCTTGATCTGGCGAATGCCGCCGCCGGAGCCGATCGACTGGTAGTTCAGGCCGATGCCGGTCTGTGCCTTGTAGGCCTCGGCCCACTTCGAATAGATCGGGAACGGGAAGGTTGCGCCGGCGCCGGTCAGGTCGGCAGCGTGGGTCGACAGGCTCAGCAGCAGGCCGGTGGCCGCGGCGGCAACGCCTTTGATCAGTTGCTTGGTTCGCATGGATGGCTCCTTTTGGGGTTGTCTTACTATCAGGGACAGGGCGGACTCTACGAAATATTTGTGTCAGGTTTATGACAGCAATGGCAATGACCGAAACGCCGCTTCTGCATCGCATGAGACGCGCAATGGCAAGTTGCCCCGAATGTAACAATATTGTCACAGATGCGGTTTACCCTGCTTCAATGAACTCCGCAAGAAACACTTCAGCGGCCACGCGCCGCATCCCTTCCGCCAAACCCGCTCCCGCGGGACCGGCGCTGCTCAACCGTGAACTGTCGCTGCTGGCCTTCAACCGGCGCGTGCTGGCGCAGGCACAGGATGAAAACATTCCGCTGCTTGAGCGACTGAAGTACCTGTGCATCGTCAGCAGCAATCTCGACGAGTTCTTCGAGGTGCGCGTGGCCAGCCTGATGGCGCGCGACCGCGAGGACCGTGGCGCGGCAGGGCGTGCGCTGCTGCCGAATTTCGGCGAGGTCAGCGTCGTGGCCCATGAGCTGGTGCGCCAGCAATACGCCACGCTGAACGAGCAGATCCTGCCGGCACTGGCCACGGCCGGCATCCACCTGCTGCGCCATGCCGAACGCAGTGATGCGCAGCGGGCCTGGGTCAAGGACTTCTTCGAGCGCGAGGTGCGGCCGCTGCTGACGCCGATCATGCTCGATCCGGCGCATCCTTTTCCGCAGGTCGTCAACAAGAGCCTGAACTTCGTCGTCGAGCTGGCCGGCAAGGATGCGTTCGGCCGCGGCACCTCGATCGCCGTGATGAAGGCGCCGCGCGTGCTGCCGCGCATCATCCGGCTGCCGGATGAACTGAATGGCGGCGGCGCGGCCTACTGCCTGTTGTCGTCGGTGATCCATGCGCACATCGCCGACCTGTTCCCGGGCCGCGAGGTACTCGGCTATTCGCAATTCCGCGTCACGCGCGACAGCGACCTGTGGGTCGACGAGGAAGAAGTGAAGAACCTGCGCCAGGCGCTGAAGGGCGAACTGCAGACGCGCCAGTTCGGTTTCGCCGTGCGGCTCGAGGTCGCGCAGAACTGCCCGCCGCACCTCGCGCAATTCCTGCTCGACCAGTTCGACATTGCGCCCGATTTCCTGTACCCGGTCGACGGCCCGGTGAACATGGTCCGGCTGAACGAACTGATCGACTACGCATCCAAGCCGGAATTCCGTTTTCCGCCGTTCTCGCCGCGCCTGTCCGTGCCGGCCAGCGGCGGTGACCTGTTTGCGCTGCTTGCCCGTCAGGATGTGCTGCTGCACCATCCCTTCCAGTCCTTCCAGCCCGTGATCGATTTCATCCGCACTGCCGCGCGCGACCCGTCGGTGGTGGCGATCAAGCAGACGATCTATCGCACCGGCATGAACTCCGAGCTGATGGAGGCGCTGATCCTGGCCGCGCAGAATGGCAAGGAAGTGACGGTGGTGGTCGAGCTGATGGCGCGCTTCGACGAGGAAGCCAACATCAACTGGGCCGACAAGCTCGAGCGTGTCGGCGCGCAGGTCGTCTACGGCGTGGTCGGCATGAAGACGCACGCGAAGATGGCGCTGGTGATCCGCCGCGAGTCCGGCAAGCTGAAGCTGTACGCGCACCTCGGCACCGGCAACTACCATCCGACCACCACGCGCTTCTATACCGACTTCGGCCTGATGACTGCCAATCAGGCGCTCGCGCGCGACGTCAACGAGGTCTTCATCAACCTGACCAGCCTGGCGCGGCCGAAGAAGCTCAGCCACCTGTGGGTCGCGCCGTTCGAACTGCAGAAGGAGCTGGTGAAGGCGATCCGCAACGAGACGCGCATCGCTGCCGAGGGGCGGCCGGCGCAGATCGTCGCGAAGATGAATACGCTGCAGGACGAGTCCATCATCGAGGCGCTGTACGAGGCGTCGAACGCCGGCGTGAAGATCGACCTGATCGTGCGCGGCGCCTGCGTGCTGCGCCCCGGCGTGCCGGGCAGGTCGGCGAACATACGCGTGCGCTCCGTCATCGGCCGTTTCCTTGAACACAGCCGCATCTTCCAGTTCCGCAACGACGGCGCGAACGATGTCTACCTCGCCAGCGCCGACTGGATGAACCGCAACCTGTTCCGCCGCGTCGAGGTCGCGTTCCCGGTGCTGGACCGGCACCTGAAGAAGCGCGTGATCGACGAGGGCCTCAAGCCCTACCTGAAGGACAACCTGAACGCGTGGGAGCTGAACGACGAAGGCCATTACCAGCGCCGCAAGCCGGGCGCGCGGCAGCAGCCTTTCAGTGCGCAGCAGCACCTGATGCAGGAACTGGGCAGCTGATGGATCTCATCCTCTGGCGCCATGCGCAGGCCGAGGACGGCCTGCCCGACATCGAGCGGCCGCTGACGCCGCTCGGGCGCAAGCAGGCCGCGCGCATGGCCGCCTGGCTGGATCGCAGCCTGCCCAGCGGCTGCCGCATCCTCTGCAGCCCGGCGGTGCGCACCCGGCAGACCGCCGATGCGCTCGGGCGCAAGTACAGGCTGGCGCCCGAGATCGGGCCTGCCGCCAATCCGCAGCAGGTCATCGAGGCGGCCGGCTGGCCCGACGCGCGCGGGCCGGTGCTGCTGATCGGGCACCAGCCGTGGCTGGGGCAGGTGGCCGCGCTGCTGCTGAGCGGCCAGCCGCAGGACTGGACCGTGAAAAAGGCGAATGCCTGGTGGATCGCGCAACGCGACCGCGACGAGGGCAACGCGATCTACCTGAAGGCGGTGCTGGCGCCGGAGTTCTTCAACGAGTGACGCCGTGCCGGCGGCCGCTGCCGCTGGCCGCTAGCGGCACGTCTGCCACAGCCACCACAGTCCGACCGGTCCGAAGATCCAGTATTCCACCGGCGCGCCGCAAATCCAGTGCTTGTGCCAGCCAGCGTGCGTCGGCTGGAACTTGCGCAGCCCGAAGGCCGGATTGAAGACGAACCACAGGAAATCTTCGCTGACCCAGAACAGCATGATGCAGGCCAGTGCGCGCTGCTCGGCCACCAGGCTGTAGTCGCCGGCAAACACCAACGGAAAGTGGAAGAACAGCGCGACCAGCGAGAAGGCCCACGCGTGATAGCCCGTCATCGCGCGGCCTCCCCACAGCAGGTCGAGCAGCCAGTGATGCTCGATGCGCCAGGTCGGCAGGTTGGCCGCCCAGCCGGCGTCGCCCTCGATCGCCACTTCCAGCTTGGCGAAGCAGGCGCCCAGCAGCAGCACCGCGGCCAGCGTGGTCGCGAAAGCGATCGGCAGTTCGTTCATGCCAGTCTCCGCAGCAGCGCTTGTGCCGCATGCGGCTTCGCGATCGCCAGCGCGCGCTCGCGCATGCGCTGCAGCTGCGCCGGGTCGGCCAGCAGCCGCCGCAGCCGGAACAGCAGGGTCAGCGGATCGTCGGCGCGCACGGCCGCGCCTTCCTGCATCAGGTAGGCGGCATTGCGCTCTTCCTGTCCGGGGATGGGGTTCACCAGCAGCATCGGCAGCCCCATCGCCAGGCATTCCGAGGTCGACAGCCCGCCGGGCTTGGTGATCGCAAGGTCGGCGCAAGCCATCGCCAGATGGACATCGTCGATGAAACCGAAACAGCGCAGCCGCCCCGGGAAGGCTGCGGTCACGTCCTGCAGCGCGCGCTGCAGCGCCGCGTTGCGGCCGGCCAGCACGATCAGCTGCAGCTGCGGCTCCTGCTCGAGCAGCGAGCGTATCGTGTCCGCCTGCAGCCCGTTGCCGCCGCCGCCGCTCATCATCAGCACGGTCGGCCGCTGCGGGTCGAGGCCGATGACGGTCGCTGCCTGCGCGCGCGGCGGCGCAGCCAGGAAGCCCGGCATCACCGGTATGCCGCTGATCAGGATTTGCGTGTCCGGCACGCCGTGCGCGGCCAGCCGGAAGGCCAGCTCGTCGCTGCCGACGACATAGCCGCTGACGCCGTCCTGCACCCACATCCGGTGCAGGTCGAAGTCGGTCACCTGCACCCAGACCGGACAGGTCAGCCGGCCCGCGAGGCGCTCGCCGGCGAGCAGCTCGGCCGGCAGGAAGTGGGTGCAGATGATGGCATCCGGCTGGAATGCGTCGATTTCCTCCAGCAGGCGTCGCGCGCACCGGCGTTGCAGGCTGCGGCGCAGCCGCTCCGCCAGGCCGTTCGTCGCCGCGCCATCCGTCTTGCGGTACAACCAGCCCCAGACCTCCGGCAGGCCGGACGACAGCCGGGTGTAGAGGTCGCGGTAGACTGCGCGGAACCAGCGCGGCACCAGCGACATCATGTCGCGGTGGCGTACCGACAGCTGCGGGAAGTCGGCGCGCGCGTGCGCGGCGATCGCCTCGGCGGCGCGCACATGGCCGGCGCCGGCCGACACCGACAGGATCAGCACGCGGGTGAGCTTGCGCCCGGCCGGGAACAGGTCGCCGACCGACGTCAGCTCGAAGCCGTCAAACAGCGCCGTCTCGCACAGCCGCTGCAGCCGCTGCATCCAGCTCAGGCGGGCAACGGGCACGGCGCTTCCTCCAGCTGCTCCTGCCCGACGAACTGGCCCTGCTCCCAGCGCAGCATCACTTCGTGCCAGTCGACCAGCCGCAGCGTGCCGTCGGCGTCCTCGACCAGTGCCGACAGGCTCTCCACCCAGTCGCCGTCGTTGCAGTACAGGATGCCGTCGATCTCGCGGATCTCCGGCTTGTGGATGTGGCCGCAGATCACGCCGTCCAATCCCTGCTTGCGCGCCTCGGCGGCCAGCGCCTGTTCGAACGAGCTGATGTAGCTGACCGCGTTCTTCACCTTCAGCTTCAGGTATTGCGACAGCGACCAGTAGGGCAGGCCGGCGCGCGCGCGCCAGCCGTTGTAGACCTGGTTGAACTTCAGGATCATCGTGTACAGCGAGTCGCCGACGTAGGCGAGCCATTTCGCGCAGGCGATCACGCCGTCGAAGCGGTCGCCATGCAGCACCAGCATGCGGCGGCCGTCGGCGGTGGTATGGATGTGCTCGTCGCGCACCTTGATGCCGCCGAAGTCCTGGCCGATGAACTGACGGATCGATTCGTCATGGTTGCCGGGCACGAAGATCACCTTGGTGCCTTTCTTCGCCTTCTTCAGCACCAGCTGCACGACATCGTTGTGCGTCTGGTGCCAGTACCAGCGACGCTTCAGCTGCCAGCCGTCGATGATGTCGCCGACCAGATAGAGCTTGTCGGACTCGGTGGCCTTCAGGAACTCGAGCAGGCGCTTGGCCTGGCAGCCGCTGGTGCCCAGGTGCAGGTCCGAGATGAAGATGGTGCGAAAGCGCAGCGGCGGGGCCTTGTGGCGCGGATGGTCGATCAGCCGGGTCTTGCGCTTCGGTTTGCCGAAGGCGTCGCGAATGTTCATGCGGCGACCTCATCCTTGAGGTAGTGGCGCGCGTAGCGGCTCTCCATGCGCGCCAGCGGCAGCATCATGAACAGGTCGGCGCAGTGGAAATCGGGATCCCAGGCCGGCTCGCCGCAGATCCACGCGCCGCTGCGCAGGTAGCCCTTGATCAGCGCAGGCACCACGACACCGGAGGCCGGCGGCTCGTCGTTCAGCGGGAAGGCCAGCTTCGGCTCCACGTGGTACTCGGGCGGCGCCATGTGCGTGGCCGCGAGCTGGCGATACACGCCGTTGATGGTGTTGCCGCCGTCGGCCAGGCTGACGCTGGCGCAGCCGATCAGGTATTCCGCGTTCTCGCGCTTCATGCAGGCGGCCAGGCCAGCCCACAGCATCATCAGCACGCCGCCGCCGCGGTAGTCGGGGTGGATGCAGGCGCGGCCCGCCTCGAGGATGCGCGGGCGCAGGTGCTGCAGGCGCGACAGGTCGAACTCATGCTCCGAGTAGAAGCCGCCGGTGCGCGCCAGGCCGCGTCCGCCCAGCACGCGATACGTGCCCACCACCTTCAGCGTGCGCGTGTCGCGCACCAGCAGGTGGTCGCAGTAGTCGTCAAACTCGTCCTTCTCGAGGCCTTCGCCATTCTCCAGCGAGTCAAGGCCCATCGCCTCGACGAACACCTGGTAGCGCAGGCGCTGTACCTCGTGCACTTCCTCGGGCGTGGTCGCAAGGCTCAGGGAGAGCTTGGGAAAGCTGGGGGTGGCGTCGGCTCGAACAGTCGTCAGGCGCATGATTCCTCCTCTGGAAAGTTGTGCGCCTGACTTTAGCCAGCGAATGCTGCAGGGGTGTGACGCCGGCATGTCGTTTCTGTTACAAAATCCGTACCCTTGTGACGGTGGCCGACCCGCCGGCCCGCGGGCCTTACCCCGCGCCGACCGGGCCGCCGTCGTCGCGTGTGATGACGACCGTGGCCGAGCGCGGGCGCGCCGTGCCGCCGCCGGGCCAGTGGCTGAGGTAGGTGGCCGGGGCGGCGATGTCGAAGCTCTTGCCTGAAGTGGTCTCGCCCGGATGCTGGATGTTGACGAACAGCGCGCGGCCGTCGGGCGACTCGGCCAGCCCGGTGATCTCGCAGTCGACCGGCCCGACCAGGAAGCGGCGCAGGCTGGCATCGGACGCCGGCTTGCCGACGTGGGTGACGACGGACTTCTCGATGGCGCCATCGCTACTGGTCACGGTGCGGCTGCCGCCGTCGCCCACGCTGCCGGGGATGGCCGCCAGCAGCATGCAGTTGCTGGCGTCGGTCATTGCGCTGTCGTCGGTCTCGATCCACAGCAGGCCGCTGCGCGAGAACCACAGCCCGTCGGGCGAGGAAAAATCATTGTTCGTGCCCAGGCCGGACAGGTTCACGCTGGCGGCATCGGCCGATTCACGCGCGGCGAACAGGAAGACATCCCAGCGGAAGCGGGTCGCATCGGCGCGGCCGTCCTGTTCGGCCCAGCGGATGATGTGGCCATTGACGTTGCCGCGCCCCTGCTTGCCGGCCTTCGGGTCGGTGTAGAAGCGCGGGTTGGCGGCATCGAGCTGCGCCAGTTCGCGCGAGGGGTTGTAGGTGAGGGTCATGTAGACCTCGCCGTTGCGCGGGTTGACCGCGCCCCATTCGGGCCGGTCCATCCGGGTCGCGCCGGCGGCGTCCGCCGCCAGCCGCGCATGGATCAGCACGTCGGCCTGGTCGGAGAATGCGTAGGCCGGGCTGGCCGGTTGTATGCCGTTGGCGCCCAGCTTCAGTTCCAGCCATTCGCCGCTGCCGTCGGCGTCGAAGCGCGCGACGAACAGGCGGCCGCTGTCGAGGTATTTGTCGCCGGCGGCGCTGCCGCGGGCAGCATCGGCCGGATCCCACACGGCGTTCGACACATATTTGTAAATATACTCGCCGCGCGCATCGCAGCCCATGTACCAGACCAGCGGCCGGCCCGGCACCACCGGGCCCGGCCATGCGCCTTCGTGCGCGAAGCGGCCGAGCGCGGTGCGCTTTTTCGGCGTCGACTGCGGGTCGAACGGGTCGATTTCGACTACCCAGCCGAAGGTGTTCGGCGCGTGCCGGTAGTCGTCGCTGCCGTCGGCCGAGGTGCCGCGCACCGACGCATCCCAGCGGCCATAGCGCCGGTCGGCGGTGTCGGGCTGCACGCTGGCCCACAATTCGCGCCCCGGTCCGCCGATGCCATAGCGTTTCAGCGCGGCGATTTCCTTCGCGCTGCGCTTCGCGTCGTCCGCCGGCAGGCGGCGGAAATAGCCGGCCCAGTTTTCTTCGCAGGTCAGGTAGGTGCCCCACGGCGTATGGCCGCTGGCGCAATTGGCGACGGTGCCGCGCGTGCGCGTGCCGGTCTGCGAGTACTGCGTCACCAGCAGCGGGCTGCGCGCCGCCGGCCCGCGGATTTCCATGTCGGTGAAGGTGGTGATGCGGCGGCTGAAGCGGGAATCGACGACCCGCTGCCAGCGCCCGCCGTGCCGCCGGGCCTCGATCACGCTGACGCCATGCGCCAGCATCTCTTTCAGCACTTCCTCTTCCGAGATGCGGCGGCCATCGATGATGGTCTGGCCCTGGGTGTGCAGGAAAGCGCCGGTGACGGCTTCGTGATTGATGCACAGCAGCGCGTGGTCGGATACCTGCCGGTCCCAGCGGCCGTTGCGGCCGATGCCGAAGAAGTGCATGCCGTCGTGATGGTCGCCGGCGCGGCGCGAGAAGCTGGCGGCGTCGTCGCTGCCGTCGTTCGCATAGGCGGGCAGGGCGGGGTCGAGCGGATCGCCGGTGGCCAGCAGCACGGACCACGAATAGCCGGGGGCGACACGCAGCGCGTCGGCCGTATGTTTCGGCACGGCGCTGAAATTCAGCTTCAGCTCGCGCATCGCCGCCTGTGCGTCGCCGGCGGGCGACAGCAACAGGCTGCCCGCGCCGACATAGCCGGCCGCGGCTGCGGCCAGCGAGCCTTTCAGCAGGCTGCGGCGCGACAGCCGCGCGTCGAGGATGGAGGAAAAATCAGTGCTGCCGGACGGCGTGTCGGCGTCTTTCATGAATCCGCTCCTGGTTAGGGGCGCACGCCCCGGTCAGTCGACCATCAGAGCAGGATAAGATGAAAGCGTGATGACAGCCTGCGCCCGGGCGGGCGCGGCTGCAAAATTTTCCTGCCTTACTTCTTCTTCGGGCGGCCGGCCTTCAGCGGGGCCAGCGCCGCCTGCGCGGACTGCAGTTTCTTCGGGTCCAGTTTGGCGATCAGCGCCACGCCGATGCGCAGCAGCTCGCTTTTCTTGATCTCGAAACCTGCGGCGACGCAGGCCTTTTTCACTTGCGCGAACACCGCGTACTCGGCTTCCGGCATCGTGAAGCTGTCACGCACCAGCTTGGGCTTTTTCGCCTTCTCGGCGGCGGCCGGCGCCTTGGCCGGCGTCTTGGCAGATTTCGCCGGCGTTGCGGCCTTCACCGGGGCAGCCTTCGCCGCCGTGCGCTTCTGCGCCGGCGCGGCGGCAGGCGTCCTGGTTTTGGCGGCCGGCTTTGCAGCCGGCTTTGCAGCCGGCTTTGCGGCGCTGGCCGGAGCGGCCTTCTTTGCGGCGGTCGGTTTCGTGGTCATGACGGACTCCCTTCGGATTAAATGTGTAAACAATATAAATCATTATTTCCGCACATTCAAGCCTTTGTCCGGGGCCGTCGGATGCCCGGTTCAGCTGGCGCTGCGCACGATGAACTGCCGGCCGGCCTCTTCCCACGCCGCTTTTTCCTTCGCGATCCAGTAGGCGAGGGTGGGATGGGCGGACAGCGCCTGCGCGCCGACGGCCAGCTCGATGCGCCCGCGCATGCGCAGCCGCACCGGCTCGACCAGCGGGTCGATGCGCGCGTGCATGAACAGGATGCCCAGCCGCAGCGCCAGGATCGCCCGCGCGACATCGGGCGAGGCGAGCGCGTCGGCCACCTTGCGCAGGTTGCCCTTCTGCGCCAGCAGCAGCACCGACAGCAGGTGCTGCTCGTGGGTGGTGAAGCCGGGCAGGTCGGCGTTCAGCGCGAGGTAGGCGCCGTGCTTGTGGAAGCCGGTATGGGACACCATCATGCCGACCTCGTGCAGCTGGCCGGCCCAGCCGAGCATGCGCTGGTGGACGCCGTCGTCGCCGTCGAGCTGGCGATACAGCGCGACCGCGTTTGCCGAAGCCTGCGCCGCGCGCGCTGCGTCCACGCCGAAGCGCTGCATGAAATGGCGCACCGATGCCTGGCGGCGGTCGCGCTGGTGCTCGCGCATGTGCAGGTCCCACAGCACGCCCATGCGCAGGCCGGCCTCGATCGGTTGCACCGTGCGCAAGCCCGCCTCCTGCGCGAGGCCGAGCAGCACCGGCAGGCCGCCGAGGATCACGCTGATGCGCTCCGCGCGCGCGCCGGCCAGATCGATGCGGCCCTTGCGGCCGATGTCGATCAGGCGCTCCTTCAGCGCGGTCAGGCCTTTCACTGACAGCTGGCCGTCGCCGAGCGCGTTCTTTTCGATGACTTCCGCCAGCGTGCGCATCGTGCCGGACGAGCCGTAGGCGACGTCCCACAGCTTCGGATGGAACGGCGTGATGCCGTCTTCGAAGCGGCTGCGCGCCTCGAGGATGGCGTCGTCGAATGCAGCGGCGGTGATGCGCTCGCCGCCGAAGAAATTCGCCGCGGTGGCGGCGGTGCCGATGCTGAAGGATTCGACTTCCTCGATCTCGCTGCCGTGTCCGAGGATCAGCTCGGTCGAGCCGCCGCCGATGTCGACCACCAGCCGGCGCTCGTCAGGCCGGTCGAGCGCGCACGACACGCCCATGTAGATCAGCCGGCCTTCCTCCTCGCCGGAGATCACTTCGATCGGGTGGCCGATCGCCTTTTCCGCCAGCGGCAGGAAGCTGGCGGCGTTGCGCGCGATGCGCACGGTATTGGTCG
This sequence comes from uncultured Bifidobacterium sp., assembly GCA_964613635.1. Lineage (GTDB taxonomy): Bacteria > Pseudomonadota > Gammaproteobacteria > Burkholderiales > Burkholderiaceae_D > Pernthalerella. The sequence goes on from CAZTIF010000050.1 coordinate 16,270, forward strand.
CGACCACGCGCACGCTGGCCAGCGGGGTGGCCTTCAGTATGCGCGCGAACCGCGACAGGCAGGCCAGCGCGGTGTCGATCGCCTGCGGCGTCAGGTTGCCGCGGCGGTCGAGCCCCGCGCCGAGCATGACCGGCTCGCGGGCGCTGTTGACGATGCGGATGCGCTCGCCATCGAAGGTGCCGATGTGAAGGCGGAAGCTGTTCGACCCGAGGTCGACGGCGGCGAACATGGCGGTGATTCTCCTGGGCGTGTTCGTGAAAAACTTTATATCGTCCGACGCGAATGTGACGGCCTCATGACGGGGATCGCGGGTGTTGTATTTGTCTCTTGCTCGCCATTATCGACGGCGGCTTTATGTTTTGTCACAAAGCTGAAAAATTTCGATCACATACTGCGCCGCGGTAATCGAGAAACGCACCACGGCGTCGGAGCCGGCGCCACTTGATTCGATCGAGACTACAACCGGAGAGAGTACATGACCAAGTCGAAGAACATCATCGCAGTCAAACGTGTCGCTGTCGCAGTGGCCGCGGTGTGCGCATCGTTGTCGGCACCGGCCTTCGCCGCCGCCGACAACAAGGCGCTGCTGGAACTGATGCTGAAGAAGGGCGTGATCACGCAGAAGGATTATGACGAATTCGTCGACACGACCCGCGATGCCGAAGAGAACAAGGCATTCAAGGAAAAGCGTGTCGACCAGGACCTGGCCAAGGCCAATGCCTACATTCAAAAGAACGCGGACGCCGGCCAGGTGATGAAGAACGGCATCGGTATCCAGTCGGCCAACGGCGACAACTCGATCCAGCTGACCGGCCGTATCCACATGGATTACCGCAACTACGGCCGCACTGCCGCCACCGGCAGCACGGTTGACCCGCTGCAGGACGCGTTCGAAGTGCGCCGCGCGCGCCTTGGCGTCAAGGGCCAGTTCATGAAGGACTGGAAGTACGAGATCGTCGGCAACTACGGCATGACGAGCAACGGCATGTCGTCGGGCTCGACCGAGATCGACGTTGCCTACGTCGACTACGCCGCGAATCCGGCCGCTTCGGTGCGTTTCGGTAAGTTCAAGATGCCGTTCAGCCTCGAGCAGCTGACCAGCTCGAACAACATCGACTTCATGGAGCGCAGCCTGGTGGGCCAGTCGGACAAGGAACTGGTTCCGGGCAAGGAAACCGGCGTGATGCTGTTCGGCTCCCCGCTGGCCGGCACCTCCTACGCGGTCGCGCTGTCGACCGGCCGCAGCCACAACGACGCCGTCTACGACAAGCCGGACATGATTGCCCGCGGCACGATCAACGCGGCCAAGGTCTTCGCCGGCAATGACTCGCTGGTCACCCACCTGGGCCTGGCTTACAGCGACGGCGAACTCAAGGGCATGACGCCGGCCACGGAGCGCACCGAGACGCGCACGATGTCGGGCTTCTTCAAGGCGGCTTCCGCCCTGACCGGCCCGGTGACGCGTCAGCGCATGGGCCTCGAGGCAGCGGTTGCCTACGAAGGCATGAAGCTGCAGGCTGAATACTTCGACTACAAGTACGAAGGCGCCAACCGTACCGACAAGTTCAACGGCTACTACGTCCAGGCCGTCTACAACCTGACCGGCGAAAAGCACAACTACAGCAACTCCAGCGGTACTTTCGGCTGGATCAAGCCGAACCAGCCGTTCTCGCTGGACAAGGGCGGCCTCGGCGCATGGCAGGTTGGCCTGCGTTACAGCAAGTTTGACGCGTCGGATGTCACCGCAGCGGCAGGCACGACCAACCTGGCAGAATCGATGACCGCCGGCCTGACCTGGTTCGTCAACGATAACGCCCGCGTGATGCTGAACTACTCGACGACCGACTTCAACGGCAACGCCGTTGGCGCGGCCGGCGCGCAGATCACCAAGGATCGCGCAGTCATGCTGCGTGCCCAGCTGTCGTTCTGATCGCAGGCATCAGCAAGCAGTACACGAGCGCCCCGGTTCCGGGGCGCTTTTTTTCTTTGCGCGCTCCGGCGCGCATTGTCCGTTTTTACGAACATCCAGGTACCCCATGAAAGAGCGCCCCTGGCAGGAATTCCGACTTGACCCGACCGGCCTGGTCTGGGCGTATCGGCTGGATGCACAGCGCGGCCCGGTGACGGTGGAGGCCGAAGCGCTGGCGGCCGAGATGGCCGCGCATCGCGATTCGCCGCCCGGCTCTCTCCTGTGGATGCATTTCAACCTCAGCCAGGCCTCGACCGAGCGCTGGCTGCGCATGCATGCGCCGCTGCCGCCGGAGTTCTTCGAGTCGCTGCAGCAGGGCGCGCGCTCGACCCGCGTCGAGCAGGTCGATGATGCGCTGCTGACGGTGATGAACGACGTGCTGCACGGCTTTGCCTTCGACCCGTCGGAGATCTCCACGCTGTGGGTCTATGTCACGCCGGGCCTGGTCATCAGCGCGCGCCGCAAGCCGCTGAAGTCGGTCGACCGGCTGCGGCAGGCAGTGCAGGGCGGCGCGGCGATACGTTCCACCGTCGACCTGCTGACCCATCTGCTGCGCGACCAGGCGGACGTGCTGATCGGCATCGTGCGCGACGCGGTGAGCCGCGTCGACAAGATCGAGGATGACTTGCTGGCCGGCCGGCTCGATTCGAAGCGCGGCCACCTCGGCAACCTGCGCCGCGTGCTGGTGCGGCTGCAGCGGCTGATGGCGCCCGAACCAGCCGCGCTGTTCCGCCTGCTGCAGCGTCCGCCGGCCTGGATCACCGACCAGGACTTGCAGGAGCTGCGCGAATCCAGCGAGGAATTCTCCGCGGTGCTGACCGACATGAGTTCGCTGCAGGAACGCATCAAGTTGCTGCAGGAAGAGATCGCGGCTTCCATCAACGAGCGCAGCAGCCGCAGCCTGTACACGCTGACGGTCTTCACCGTCGTCGCGCTGCCGGTCAACCTGATCGCCGGCTTGTTCGGCATGAACGTGGCCGGCATTCCGCTGGCCGAGCATGAGCATGGCTTCTGGATCGTGGTCAGCCTGGTGGCATCGATCACGTCGCTGGCGCTGTGGGCGCTGACGCGCCGGCGCGGGGACTGAAATTTTGCTCGGATAAAATGTCGGGCTTCAATCATCCTCCCGCCCGGACCTTCCCGATGCGCACTTTCGTGGTTTCGCTGCTGGCAGCAGCACTGCTGGCGGCTTGCCAGACCGTTCCCACCCCTTCCTCTCCCGAGAAGCCGGTGCCGGCCGAGCCGGTCACGGCCGCGCCGCTGCCTCCCGCGTCTTTGCCTGCAGAATCCGGGCAGCCGCCGGCCGCGGGACTGCCGCCTGCGGTCGCAATGCCGCCGGCCGTGGCATTGCCGCCCGCTGCCCCGCGCCGCGTGAAGATCGGACTGGCGCTCGGCGGCGGTGCCGCGCGCGGCTTTGCGCACATTGGCGTGATCAAGGTGCTCGAGGCGCAGGGCATCGTGCCGGACCTCGTTGCCGGCACCAGCGCGGGCAGCCTGGTCGGCGCACTGTACGCAGCCGGCAACAATGGCTATGCGCTGCAGAAAATGGCGATCGACATGGACGAGGCGGCCATCTCGGACTGGTCGGTGCCGTTCTTCTCGCAGTCGACCGGCGTGCTGAAGGGCGAGGCCATCCAGAATTACGTGAATCGTGCGCTGCACGGGCTGACGATAGAAAAACTGAAACTGCCGTTCGGCGCGGTCGCGACCGACCTGCATACCGGCCAGCCCATCCTGTTCAGGCGCGGCAATACCGGCGCGGCGGTGCGCGCGTCATCGGCGGTGCCGGGCGTGTTCCATCCGGTGCGGATCGGGAATGTCGATTATGTGGATGGCGGCCTGGTGTCGCCGGTGCCGGCCAGCTTTGCGCGCAAGATGGGCGCGGATTTCGTGATCGCGGTGAATATCTCGGCGCAGCCGGATGCACAGCCCGCGTCCAACACCTTCGAGGTGCTGCTGCAGACCTTTGCGATCATGGGGCAAAGCCTGAACCAGTACGAACTGAAGCAGGCCGACGTGGTGATCCGGCCCGAGCTGGGAACGATGAAGGGCGGGGATTTCCAGGGCCGCAACCTCGCCATTCTGGCCGGCGAGAAGGCGGCGATGGCCGCCTTGCCGGAGATTCGTCGCAAGCTGCAGCTGAAGGCGGGCGCGCAGCCCTGAAGTCATGCGATGGGGAACGGTTCGGTGCGGCATGCGCCGGCCGTGGTGTCAGCGCCTGGGCTTGTCGGCGATCTTTTCGGAGATCTGGTCTTCGACGACGCGGCGCGCGCCGTTGAAGCGCGCCTTCCAGTACGCAAGGTCCATGCTCTCGACGCGCACCGCGCCGCCGGACGATGGCGCGTGGATGAACTTGTTGTCGCCGAGGTAGATGCCGACGTGCGAGAAGGTGCGCCTGAGCGTATTGAAAAACACCAGGTCGCCCGGCTGCAGGTCTTTCTTTTCGACCTTTTCGCCGACCTGGCTGATCTCGGACGACGTGCGCGGCAGTTCGGTGCCGTTGGCCTGCCGGAAAACATAGCGCACCAGCCCGCTGCAATCGAGGCCGTGCTCGGGCGAGGTGCCGCCGAGCCGGTAGTGAATGCCCACCAGCGACATCGCTTCAATGGCCAGGCTGGCGGCGCGGTCGGTGAAGCTGCTGATGCGGGACATCAGCGGTGCATGTTCCGGGGCCGGTTCGCCATCGACTGCGTGTGCAAGCGGCGCGCCGGACATCGCGGCGGCCAGCAGGACGGGCAAGAGGCCTTGCTGCAGCAGGGAGAGCGGGCGGCGGGCGCGGAACGGCAAGCGTGTCACCTGTGAAGTCGACAAACCCCGGAATTTACGCGAACCTTGCTTCATTGTCAAAATACGTTGCACAAAAAACAGGCAGCCGGACGAAGCGCGTCGGGCCGAAAAAAGTTATCGTACAATCCAGCCTTTTTTACAGCTCAACAGGAGTACAGCATGCGTTCGAAACAGGCCCTCACCCTCGACGATGTGAAGAAAATCGCCGCCGCCGCCGAAGCGGAAGCGCTGGCCAACAAATGGGCCGTGACGATCGCCATCGTCGACGACGGCGGCAACCTGCTGTGGCTGCAGCGCCTCGATGGCGCAGCGCCGGTGTCGGCATCGATCGCGCCGTCGAAGGCGCGCACCGCGGCGCTGGGCCAGCGCGAGACCAAGATCTATGAAGACGTGATCAACAACGGCCGTTACTCCTTCCTGTCGGCGCCGAACATCGACGGCCTGCTCGAAGGCGGCGTGCCCGTGATGGCCGGCGGCGACTGCGTCGGCGCGGTCGGCGTGTCCGGCGTGAAGTCGAACGAAGATGCGCAGATCGCCAAGGCGGGCATCGCCGCCCTCGGCCTCTGATCGTTTTTCCTGCACTTCCCTGCGCGTGCGGCGGGCAGCTTCGGTTGCCCGGACAAGGGGCTTCGCGCTATAATTGGCAGGTTTAGCCAATTATCTCGCCGCCCGCGCAAACCACCTTCCTTTCGTCCCGCATCGCCCGGAATCCGCATGCCAGCAGGCACGCGTGCCCCGATGCAGACGCCACAGTCGCGGCGGTAACAACCCAGGAGTTACCTTTGCCGCCATTTTTCACGGCCAACCAGACCCCGGCCATCCTCGCGCTCGCCGATGGCACGCTGTTCAGGGGATATTCGATCGGCGCCGCAGGCCATACCAGCGGGGAAGTCGTTTTCAATACCGCCATGACGGGCTATCAGGAAATCCTGACCGACCCGAGCTACAGCCGCCAGATCGTCACGCTGACCTACCCGCACATCGGCAACACCGGCGTGAACCCGGAAGATGTCGAGTCGACCCGGGTGCATGCTGCCGGCCTGATCATCCGTGACCTGCCGCTGCAGGTCTCGAACTTCCGTGCGACCCAGAGCCTGTCGGATTATCTGAAGGCCGAAGGCATCGTCGCGATCGCCGGCATCGATACCCGCAGGCTGACCCGCGTGCTGCGCGAGAAGGGTGCGCAGAACGGCGCCATCATTGCCGGCGCGAACCTGAAGGATGCGACCGCGCTCGAGCATGCGCGCGCCTTCCCGGGCCTGAACGGCATGGACCTCGCGAAGGTCGTGTCGACCAAGGCGGCGTACGAGTGGACCGAGACCGAATGGGCGCTCGGCAGCGGCTACGGCACGCAGGCCAACCCGAAATTCCACGTCGTCGCCTTCGATTTCGGCGTCAAATTCAACATCCTGCGCATGCTCGCCGCACGCGGCTGCAAGGTCACCGTGCTGCCGGCGCAGGCGACTGCGGCCGATGCGCTGGCGCTGAATCCGGACGGCATCTTCCTGTCGAACGGCCCCGGCGATCCGCAGCCCTGCGACTACGCGATCAGCGCGTCGCGCGAACTGATCGAGAAGGGCATCCCGACCTTCGGCATCTGCCTCGGCCACCAGATCATGGCGCTGGCTTCCGGCGCGAAGACGGTCAAGATGAAGTTCGGCCATCACGGCGCGAACCATCCGGTGCAGGACCTCGACACGAAGCAGGTGATGATCACCTCGCAGAACCACGGTTTCGCGGTGGACGTCGATACGCTGCCGGCCAACTGCCGCGTCACGCATGTGTCGCTGTTCGACGGCTCGCTGCAGGGCTTCGAGCGCACCGACAAACCGGCATTCTGCTTCCAGGGCCACCCCGAGGCGTCGCCCGGACCGCATGACATCGCCCCCCTGTTCGATCGCTTCGTGGCGATGATGGAGAAACACAAGCATGGCTAAACGCACCGATATCAAGAGCATCCTCATCATCGGCGCAGGCCCGATCATCATCGGCCAGGCTTGCGAATTCGATTACTCCGGCGCGCAGGCCTGCAAGGCGCTGCGCGAAGAGGGCTACAAGGTCATCCTCGTCAACAGCAATCCGGCGACCATCATGACCGACCCGGAGATGGCCGATGTCACCTACATCGAGCCGATCACCTGGCAGGTGGTGGAGCGCATCATCGACAAGGAGCGCCCGGACGCGATCCTGCCGACCATGGGTGGCCAGACCGCGCTGAACTGCGCGCTCGACCTGTGGCGCAATGGCGTGCTGGACAAGTACAAGGTCGAGCTGATCGGCGCCACGCCCGAGGCGATCGACAAGGCGGAAGACCGCCTGAAGTTCAAGGACGCGATGACGCGCATCGGCCTGGGCTCCGCGCGTTCGG
>CAZTIF010000051.1:0-22620 GCA_964613635.1 uncultured Bifidobacterium sp.
ACGTCATCCCGGCGCAGGCCGGGATCCACCACTGCTCTGTCAGAACAGGAAATATCGTTGCGCCAGCGGCAGCACCTTCGCCGGCTCGCAGGTCAGCAGCATGCCGTCGGCGCGCACCTCATAGGTCTCGGGATCGACTTCCATCGTCGGCGCATAGCCGTTGTGGATCATGTCCGACTTGCGCAGCCTGCGCATGCCTTTCACCGCCGCGACCGGCTTGTTCAGCTTCAGCGTGTCGGCAATGCCCGCATCGAACGCCGCCTGCGACACGAAAGTGAACGAGGTCTTCAGACCGCCGCCGTACGCGCCGAACATCATCCGGTAATGCACCGGCTGCGGCGTCGGGATCGAGCCGTTCGGGTCGCCCATCTGCGCGGCCGCGATCATGCCGCTCTTCAGGATCATCGACGGCTTCACGCCGAAGAAGGCCGGCTTCCAGACCACCAGGTCGGCCAGCTTGCCGACCTCGATCGAGCCGACCATGTGCGAGATGCCGTGCGTGATCGCCGGATTGATCGTGTACTTCGAGATGTAGCGCTTCGCGCGGAAGTTGTCGTTGCGCGATGAATCCTCCGGCAGCGCGCCGCGCTGCAGCTTCATCTTGTGCGCGGTCTGCCAGGTGCGCAGGATCACCTCGCCGACGCGGCCCATCGCCTGCGAGTCGGACGACATCATCGAGATCGCGCCAAGGTCGTGCAGGATGTCCTCGGCCGCGATGGTCTCGCGGCGGATGCGCGACTCCGCAAACGCAATGTCCTCGGTGATGGCTGCATCAAGGTGATGGCAGACCATCAGCATGTCGAGGTGCTCGTCCAGCGTGTTCACCGTGTACGGGCGCGTCGGGTTGGTCGACGAGGGCAGCACGTTGGACTGGCCGACTGCGGCGATGATGTCCGGCGCATGGCCGCCGCCGGCGCCCTCGGTATGGAAAGTATGGATGGTGCGGTCCTTGAACGCTGCCAGCGTGTGCTCGAGGAAGCCGCCTTCGTTCAGCGTGTCGGTATGGATCGCGACCTGGATGTCCATCTTGTCGGCGACCGACAGGCAGTTGTCGATCGCGGCCGGCGTCGAGCCCCAGTCCTCGTGCAGCTTCATGCCGATCGCGCCCGCGCGTACCTGCTCTTCCAGCGGCAGCGGCAGGCTGACATTGCCCTTGCCGAGGAAGCCGAGGTTCATCGGGAACGCGTCGGCGGCGGCCAGCATCGAGTGGATGTGCCACGGGCCCGGCGTGCAGGTCGTCGCAGCGGTACCGACCGCCGGGCCGGTGCCGCCGCCGATCATCGTGGTCACGCCGGACATCAGCGCTTCTTCGATCTGCTGCGGGCAGATGAAATGGATGTGCGTATCGATGCCGCCGGCGGTAACGATCATGCCTTCGCCGGCGATGATCTCGGTCGCGCCGCCGATGGCCATCGTCACGTTCGGCTGGATGTCCGGGTTGCCGGCCTTGCCGATCGCGGCAATGCGGCCGGCCTTGATGCCGATGTCGGCCTTGACGATGCCCCAGTGGTCGAGGATCACCGCATTCGTGATCACGGTGTCCATCACGTCACGGTGCGGCAGCTGCGACTGGCCCATGCCGTCGCGGATCACCTTGCCGCCGCCGAATTTCACTTCTTCGCCATAGGTGGTGTGGTCGCGCTCGACCTCGATCACCAGTTCGGTGTCGGCGAGGCGGATGCGGTCGCCGGTGGTGGGGCCGAACATTTCGGCATAGGCCTTGCGGGAGATCGTGCTCATGGTTTCGCTTTCTTCAGTGGGCCCATCACTTCGCCGTTGAAGCCGTACACCCTGCGCTTGCCGGCCAGCTCGACGAGCTCGACCGTGCGTTCCTGTCCGGGCTCGAAGCGCACTGCCGTGCCGGCCGCGATGTTCAGCCGCATGCCGTAGGCGAGGCTGCGCTCGAATTGCAGCGCGGGATTGGTCTCGTAGAAATGGAAGTGCGAGCCGACCTGGATCGGGCGGTCGCCGCTGTTGGCGACCTTCACGGTCGCGGTCCGGCGGCCTTCGTTCAGCGCGATGTCGCCGTCCTCAATGAACATTTCACCGGGAATCATCGTTGGGCTCCGTGGATCAGGGAATCGGTTGGTGGACGGTGACGAGCTTGGTGCCGTCGGGGAAGGTGGCTTCAACCTGGATGTCCGGGATCATGTCGGCGACGCCGTCCATCACGTCGTCGCGCGTGAGGATGCGCGTGCCCTCGGACATCAACTCGGCGACGGTCTTGCCGTCGCGCGCGCCTTCCATGATGGCCGCGGTGATCAGCGCCACGGCCTCGGGGTAGTTAAGCTTCAGCCCGCGCGCGCGGCGGCGCTCGGCCAGCAGCGCGGCGGTGAAGATCAGCAGCTTGTCTTTTTCTCTTGGCGTCAGTTCCATTGGCTCTTCCTCGCAGGAGGTTTTACACGGTTCGTTGTCAGGTATTCCAGATGCGCAGCGGCGCTGCTTCGCGTGCCAGCAATTCGGGCCGCAGTTTCGCCCAGGCGGCCAGCATGACCGTGCGCGCAATCTCGCTCGAGTCGCCGAGCCAGCGCACGATGGTCGCGGACTTCATCTGCGTCGCGCCGAATTGTCCGCGTCCGTCGGCGGCCTGCATGCAGGCCTCGCGCAGTGCATTCATCAGCGACGGCGAGGTCGGCAGGCCGGCCGCGACCAGATTGGCGCAGACGCTGTGTCCGGACAGGCCGAGCGGGCTGTTCATCTGGCGGCCGCCGCCATGCAGTGTGCCTTGCTCCAGCCACAGCGGCCGGCCGTCGCGCAGGATGCGCAGGCGCTGGCGGAGACGACCCCGGGTGAAGCGTTCCCCGTGGGCGGTGCGGCCGAAGCACAGGATCTCGCAGCCGAGGTAACGCGCATTGCCATTCAGGTGCACGGTCGTGTCCAGCTGTACGTCCGCATCGTCGAAGAAGATGGTCTCCTGCGGCAGCCACTCGAGCGCCGCATCGGCGTCGACGTGCAGATCGACCTGCTGGGCCGAACGCCGGCCGTTCGAGCGGTACCACTTGGCCGCGCCGGGCGTCGAGATCAGCACGCGGGTGCCCGTTCCGGCGCGCGCGGTGATCCGCAGTTCGTCGCCGCCGACCACGCCGCCGGGCGGATGGACGACGATCGCATGGCAGGTGTCCGGACCTTCCGGATACAGTGCCTTCTGCACCCGCAGCGGGCCGAAATGCTCGCGCTGCGTCAGTCGCGTGGTCTCGCCCTGCCGCGAAAAGCCCAGCGACAGCGTCGCCAGCAGATGGGAAGGCGAGCTGCGCGGCATGTCGATTGCCGCTGCCGGCCTGTCCTCTGCTGTTTGTCTCATGGATGTGTTTGCGCCCGGGTTGATTCGCAGGCGCTGTTGCGGTTGATGTGCCCGGGGGCGACAGAAAGCAAGCGCTTGCCGGGATTACCAAGCACCAAGCGTACCATGCGGACGTGCGGGAATCGATGTTGCCATCATGGTGCAGGCATGCACCGTGATGGTTGGCTCGGGGACTGTCGGGCTGCTTTTTGGTGCGTCGCTCAGGTGGCAGGGCGGGTGCGGCGCGCAACGGCCAGCAGCGCTTTCAGCAGGTAGACCATGATCAGCGTGCCGATCAGGTCGCCGATGAACATCACGGACCAGCCCTGCAGGAAGTCCGTGAAAAATCCGCGAACCAGGAACCAGAAGGAGTGCAGGAAGGAGCTGGTGAGTGCATAGGCCAGCGCCAGCACCCCGAGGCCGCCTGCGCTCAGCTTTTCCAGCGAGGCGGGCATGCCGATCTTCAGCGCGATACGGTAGGCGAGGTAGGGCGCGCCGGCCGAGATCAGTGCGGCGCCGACCTGCGTGATCGGATCCATCAAATGATTGCGCAGGAAGGCGATCAGCAGCGAAGCCAGCAGCAGGCCGATCGCGCCTTCGCCGGCAAACACCAGCGTGCACAGCAGGCGCAGGCCGGCCGGCAGGAAGATCCAGTTGGCGCCTTCGTGCAGCGCGGTCATCGCGAACAGCCAGTCGTTCAGCCAGAAGAAGCTGAAATACAGCAAAGCCGAAATGGCGATCGAGATGAACTGGAGCAGGGTCATTGTTTTTTATGGATGCGCAGGCAACGCCTGAAGGCCTGCTTCATCGAAATGAAATTGTCCCGGACGCTGTCGTCAGCCACCCGCCGGTATCATCTGCGGCGGAAACGCGGCGACGACCGAATCATATGCCGAACTCGAGCCGAGCTTGCTTCGTGATTTCCAAAACCTGTTTTACATGCAAGCTGTGAACGCGCGCCGATGCCGGCGTGTGCGGCACCGCGCGCCGGGCAGCGGCGAGCGGCCGGGATCAGCGGCGCGTGGTGGCGATCCTGGCGCGGGTCGCCTGCATGTTCGATTCGATGGAATCAAATGCGAGCCGGGCCGATTTGTTCAGTTGCGCATAGCTGGTGCTGGCGTTGTCGATCACGGACTTCATCATCGACAGGGCGGTTTCGGATCCGGCCGGCGCGACGCGCGTGAGATCATCGAGGAAGGCCACCAGCTGGCGGCTGCTTGCGTCGAGCCGGGATTCGGCGGCGCGCGACAGGTCTTGCTGCGTGCTCGATGCAATGCTGGTCAAATGGCGGCCGTAGGTGAGAGCGATGTCCGTCTGCGGCTGTGAATGGTTGCAGGCAGTGTTGATGAATTCCTGCGGATCTTTCGCGGCGAGCAGGTTTTGCGCGCTGCCGATCGACGCTTCGACGCTGGCGCGCGCCGCCTGCAGGTTCAGGCCGGCGAATTTTTCCATGCCTTCGATCATGGAGCCGGCGACCGAGGCGGCCAGCTGCAGTTGAGCGTCCAGCTGCCTGCGCGCCGCAGTTGCCAGTTGTTCGGTTGAATTAAGCATGGAAACTCCTCGGTATCGTGGATAAGGGGATCGCAGGCGACCGCTCATGTTGCGATGCAGCGAAACGGATTGTCATTCTCGACTCTCCGTCTGTCAAGGATAATTATTGCGTCGCATCAATTGTCGGCTGCGCTGCCTGTCGGGGTTGGTGAAAAAGGAAATCGTGAACGCGTACTACAGTGATCGCTTTGTTTTGCCTTTGCCGGAGGGACATCGTTTCCCGATGCGCAAATATCGGATGCTGCGCGATCGGGTGGCCGCGCACCTGCCGGAGGTGAGGCTCGAGGAAGCGCCTTCCACCACCGATGGCGTGCTCGCGCTGGCCCATCATCCGCAGTACATCCATCGGGTCGCGACCGGCGCGCTGACTGCGGCCGAGCAGCGTGCGATCGGCTTTCCGTGGTCGCCCGAGATGGTCGAGCGCTCGCGCCGTTCCGCCGGCGCGACCATTGCCGCCTGCCGCGCCGCGTTCGAAGACGGCGTGGCGGTCAATCTGGCCGGCGGCACCCATCACGCGCAGGCAGAGCGCGGCGAGGGCTTCTGCGTCTTCAACGATGCGGCGATCGCGGCGCGCCTGATGCAGGCCGAGCGGCGCGCTGCGCGGGTCGCGATCGTCGATCTCGACGTCCACCAGGGCAATGGCACGGCCGCGATACTCGCGAATGACGATTCGGTGTTCACCTTGTCCCTGCATGGCGAGAACAACTATCCGTTCACGAAGGCCGTCAGCGACCTCGACATCGCGCTGCCCGACGGCACCGGAGACGATGACTATCTTGCGCGGCTCGATGATGCGCTCGTGCAGTTGTTCGTCCGCTTCGATCCTCAGCTGATCATTTATCTCGCGGGCGCCGACCCGCACGAAGGCGACCGGCTCGGCCGGCTCGGGCTGAGCGCGGCCGGCCTGGCCGAGCGCGATCGCCGGGTGCTGGAGGCGGCCGGCAGGCGCGGGCTGCCGGTGGCGATCGCGATGGCAGGCGGGTATGGCAGGGAGATCGAACAGACAGTGGCGATCCACTGCCAGACGGTCGGCATCGCCGCGCGCCACTGCCATGGGGAGACGGCATGAGCGGGCTGCCGATGTTTCAGCGGCGCGACTTGCCCGAGGTCGCCATGCCGCTGCTGTTCGTGCTGATCTGGAGCACCGGCTTCATCGTCGCGAAATTCGGCCTGCCGCATGCGCCGGCGCTGACTTTCCTGCTGCTGCGCTATGCCGGCGTGCTGCTGGTGCTGGTGCCGCTGCTGTTCGTGATGCGCGCTCCGTGGCCGAGTGCGCAGGCCTTGCATATCGCAGTCGCCGGCGTGCTCGTGCAGGCAGGCTACCTGTCCGGCGTCTGGTGCGCGATCAAGCTCGGCATGCCGGCCGGGCTGTCGGCGCTGATCGTCGGGCTGCAGCCGCTGCTGACCGGGTTCGCTGCGCCGCTGGTGGGCGAACCGGTGCGACCGCGGCAGTGGATCGGGCTGATCCTCGGGCTGCTCGGTGTCGGGCTGGTGGTGATGGAGAAGCTGACGCCGACCGGCAGCTCGGCGCTGAATGTGGCGCTGTGCGTGTTCGCACTGTTCGCGATCACGGCCGGCACGATTTACCAGAAGCGATTCTGCCCGCGCTTCGATTTGCGCAGCGGCGCGGTGATCCAGTTTTCGGCGTCGGCGCTGGTCACATTGCCGTTCGCGATCTGGCTGGAAGACCTGACGCCCGCGCTGGCCGAAGTAGAATGGACGGCTGAATTCGTGCTGGCGCTGGCCTGGTCGTCGTTCGCGCTGTCGATCGGGGCGATGTTCCTGCTGTATGCGCTGATACGGAAGAATGCCGCGACCCATGTGTCGAGCCTGATGTACCTGACACCGCCGGTCACGGCGCTGCTGGCCTGGCTGCTGTTCGGCGAGTCCTTCGGCCTTGCCGGCCTCGCCGGCATGCTGCTGGCCGTCACGGGCGTGGCCTTCGTCGTGAAGAAATGACCGGGCGGCGGCACGCGGCAAGGGCAGGACGGCAATCGCCGCCGGAAGAACAATGACAATCAAGAGAACGCCATGAGGGACAGTCCGAAGACACGCGCACATTTCCGCTATTTCCACCCGATCACCACGCGCTGGGCCGACAATGATGCTTACGGCCATGTGAACAATGTCGTCTACTACCAGTGGTTCGACACGGTGGTGAACCAGTTCCTGATCGCCAATGGCACGCTCGACATCCACGAAGGGGATGCGATCGGGCTGGTGGTCGAGACCCACTGCAACTACTTTTCGTCCGTCACGTTCCCCGAGCCCGTGGTCGCCGGCCTGTGCGTCGCGCGGCTGGGCGAGAGCAGCGTGCGCTACGAGATCGGCATCTTCCGCGGCGACGACGATGTCGCGTCCGCGCAGGGCCATTTCGTCCATGTCTATGTCGACCGCGCGACGCGCCGGCCGACGCCCGTTCCCGCGCCTGCGCGCGCCCTGCTGCAAACCCTGCTGGTGAAAGAATGATCGAGAGTCAGGAACAAAAAATCATCGACGAAGCGATCCGCTCGCGTCGCTCCATTCGCGCGTTCAGGCCGACGCCGGTCGCGCGCGAGGACATCGAAGCCATCCTCGACGTCGCCTCGCGCGCGCCGTCCGGCTCCAACACGCAGCCGTGGAAGGTCTATGTGCTGACCGGCGAAACGCGGCAGGCGCTGTCGCAGCGCATCCTCGACGCCTACCTCGATCCCGGGCAGGCGCAGGAGCACACGGAGGAGTATGCGTACTACCCGCGGCAGTGGGTGGCGCCGTATGTCGACCGCCGCCGCAAGATCGGCTGGGACCTGTATGCGCTGCTCGGTCTGACGCGCGAGAACAAGGCCGGCATGCAGGCCCAGCATGGCCGCAACTACATGTTTTTCGACGCGCCGGTCGGGCTGATCTTCACGATCGACCGCGTGATGGAGCAGGGTTCCTGGCTCGACTACGGGATGTTCCTGCAGAACGTGATGGTGGCGGCGCGCGCGCGCGGCCTTGACACCTGCCCGCAGGCGGCATTCACGCAATTCCACCGCGTCATCGGCGAGGTGCTGCAGATTCCCGCCGGCGAGCAGGTCGTCTGCGGGATGGCGCTCGGCTTCGCCGACCATGACCGCATCGAGAACTCGCTCGAGACCGAGCGTGCGCCGGTGTCCGAGTTCGCCCGCTTCCTGGCCTGAGCCGATGTTCCCGCTGCGGGATCCTGCCCGGGTGGCAGGATCCCGGCCTGCGAACCTTGCAGACTTTTGCGTAACCGCAATTTGCGGTTGATAAACCTGTTTAATTGGCGCATATAACTCCCTAATTTGCTTGCGGAATCTCGCCGTTTTGCTACACTGCAAGGCAATTTTTCTGCATCAACTTTGGGGTCCTGCATGCGCAGATTGTCTGCCCGCGCGCTTGTCGTTTTCATACTCGCCGCCTTCGCGCTACCGGCAAGCCACGCGGCCACCGCTACCAAGCGCGTCGCCACCAGCAAAGCCTCCAAGAAGACCGCCCACCACGCCCACACGTCGAAGTCGAGGAAAGTTGCCGCTTCGAAGGCGCGCATCGTCCGGGCCGCGTACACGCAGGGCAAGCGCAAGCCGATGCAGCGCGTCGCGATGGCCTCGGCCATGGCCGGCGTGCCGCCGGTGCTGACGGCGGGCGATCTCGCCGGACTGAACCTGACCCGCGATCCGCTCGCGCTCAATTCCAGCGTCGCGCTGGTGCTGGACCAGTCCACCAACGAGGTGCTGTTCGAGAAGAATTCCAGCGTCGCGCTGCCGATCGCATCGATCACGAAGCTGATGACCAGCCTGGTCGTGGTCGAGGCGCACCAGGATCTCGATGAGATCCTGACGGTGACCGAGGAAGATGTCGACCGCGAAAAATTCAGCCATTCGCGGCTGCGCGTGGGCTCTCAGCTGTCGCGCGCCAACATGCTGCACATTGCATTGATGAGTTCGGAGAACCGTGCTGCATCGGCGCTGGGTCGCCATTACCCCGGCGGCATCCGCGCCTTCGTCACCGCGATGAATGCAAAAGCGCGCGAGCTGGGAATGCAAAGCTCGCAATTCGCCGATTCCACCGGCCTGAACAGCGCCAATGTGTCCAGCGCGCGCGACCTCGCCAAGCTGGTCGTCGCCGCATACCAGCATCCGCTGATCCGGCAGTACTCGACCGACAGCCGCTATGTGGTCGATCCGGGTGGCCGTGCGCTGCAGTACCGAAATTCGAATGGCCTGATCGAGAATCCCGACTGGGAGATCGGCTTGCAGAAGACCGGCTATATCTCCGAGGCCGGTCGTTGCCTGGTGATGCAGGTGCACGTGACGGGCCGTCCGGTGGTGATGATCTTCCTCGATTCGAAGAGCAAGCATTCGCGCCTCGCCGATGCCAGCCGCATTCGCAAGTGGCTGGAGAGCCGCGCCGCCTCGGCCATGTCGGAGCGCTCGCTGCCGCGCAGCTGAGCGCTGCGGCGCGCCGATCTGCGCCGGCGCGTAGACCGGCCGCCCGAACGGCTCAGGCGGATTCGGCGGGCCGGTAGCCGAGGACGCCTGAAATGTCGGTCGCTGTCGCGATCAGGTCGTCGAGCCACTCATCCTTGAGCCGATCGACCGGCGCCGAGATCGACAATCCCGCAATCAGCCTGCCCGAGTCGTCGCGAATGCCGGCGGCCATGCAGCGCACCCCCAACTCCAGCTCCTCGTTGTCGCGCGCGTAACCGCGTGCGCGCACCAGCGACAGCTCGCGCTCGAGCTTGGCAAGGTCGGTGATGGAATTCTTGTTGTGGCCGGCCAGGCCGGTGCGGGTGGCGTATGAGCGCACCGACTTGCTGTCGTCGACCGACAGGAACAGCTTGCCGGTCGAGGTCAGGTGCAGCGGTGCCCGGCCGCCGATCGCGCGCACCACCTGCATGCCTGAACGCTCGGAGAAGGCGCGGTCGATGTAGACGATCTCGTCGCTCTGGCGCACGGACAGGTTCACGGTCTGTTGCGTTTTGCGGTGCAGCGACTGCATGAAGGGCAGCGCGGCCTCGCGCACATTCAGCCGGCTCTTCACGATGTTACCGAGCTCCAGCAGCCGCATGCCGAGGCGGTAGCTGCCCGGCTCGGCGCGATCGACGAAGCGTTTTGCCACCATATCGTTCAAGATGCGGTGCGCTGTCGACGGATGCAGTCCGGTTGCGCTCGACAGCTCCTTCAGGCTCACCGGATCCGGATGGTTCGCCAGCGCGTCGAGCAGCGTGATCATGCGTTCGATGACCTGGATCGACGTCTTTTCGGAGGGTGCGGGGGAATCGGGCTTCATGCTGGTTTTGTGCAATGCAATGTCATTCGATGTTATACCACATTGTGAAAATCGCTCACAAGTCCCGATTTGAAAAGCGAGCCTTTGCATGCGCACAAGCGCCGGCTTCAGGGCGAGGCCGGGCAGGGCGGCGGCACGCGAAAGCAGTGGCGCAAGGACGTTGCCGGCGGCCTTTGACGGCCCGGCTGGCCACGGACAAATTAATTTCATCCCTTATAGCACTACAGATATCAGTCCATTCATCGGATAATTCCTGCTATCTGAAACTGCATACCCATAGGGATATTTCATGCGTGTTGGATTGCTGGTGACTTGCCTGGTGGACGTGATGCGTCCCGAGATAGGCTTTTCCTCGCTCAAGCTGCTGGAAGCGGCTGGGTGCGATGTCGTGGTTCCGGAGAACCAGACCTGCTGCGGACAGCCTGCCTACAGTGGCGGCAACAAGGATGCGGCGCGCGATCTGGCGGCGAAATTCCTCGATGAGTTCGAAGGTTTCGATTACATCGTGATTCCGTCCGGCTCCTGCGGCGGCACGATCAAGACCCATTACGACGACATACTCGCCGGCCATCCCGCGCTGGTCGCGCGCTACGCGAAGATCAAGGAGCGCGTCTACGAGCTGACCGATTTCCTGGCCAATGTCGCCAGGCTCGACAAGCTGCCGGCCGCAGAGGCGGGTGCGTTCAGGGGCACGGTGACGTATCACGACTCCTGCTGCGGCCTGCGCGAGCTCGGCGTGCAGAGCCAGCCGCGCGAGCTGATCGCGCGGCGCGAGGGCGTCGAGCTGAAGGAAATGCACAACGCGCGCCAGTGCTGCGGTTTCGGCGGCACCTTCGCGGTGAAGTACGGCGACATCTCGACGGCCATCGTCGACGAGAAGTGCGAAAACATCCATGCCAGCGGTGCCGACGCAGTCGTGCTCGGCGACCTCGGTTGCATGCTCAACATTGAAGGCCGGCTGCGTCGCACCGGCGATACCACGACCCGGGTGCTGCATGTCGCCCAGGTTCTCGCGGGAGACGCATGATGCAAGTCCAGTCGATGCACTTCAAGGCGCGCGCCGGCCAGAAACTCGCCGATGTCCGCCTGCAGCAAAACCTGAAGAAGCTGTCCACCAAGTTCGTCAACGCGCGCTCCGATGCGATGACGGAACTCGACGATTTCGAGGGCACGCGCGACGCCGCCATCGAACGGCGCATGCGCGCGATCAAGAACCTCGACGTCTGGCTCGCGACCTTCGAGAAGGAAGCGACCCGTCGCGGCGCGACCGTGTTGTTCGCGCAGACGGCCGAAGAGGCGTCGAAGCTGGTGGTCGAGATCGCGCAGAAGCACGCGGTGAAGAAGGTCATCAAGTCGAAGTCGATGGTCTCCGAGGAGATGCAGCTGAACAAGGCGCTCGAGGCCATCGGCGTGACTTCGGTCGAGACCGACCTCGGCGAGTACATCCTGCAGATCAATGACAACGAGCCGCCGTCGCACATCATTGCGCCGGTGGTTCACAAGGACAAGGACGAGATCGCCGACCTGTTCGCCAAGGTGCACAACAAGCCGCGCCTGACCGAGATCCCGGAAATGACGCGCGAGGCGCGCGAAGTGCTGCGCCCGCATTTCCTGTCGGCCGACATGGGCGTCACCGGCGGCAACTTCGTGATCGCCGAATCCGGCTCGGTTGCGGTCGTGACCAACGAGGGCAACGAGGGCATGTGCACCATCATGCCGCCGAAAGTGCACGTGGTCGTCACCGGCATCGAGAAGGTGCTGCCGACGCTGTCGGACCTGGCCACCGTGATGCGGCTGCTGCCGCGCTCGGCGACGGGCCAGTCGATCTCGAACTATTTCTCGCTGCTGACCGGCCCGCGCGGCAACGAAGATGCCGACGGTCCCGAGCACATGTACTACGTGCTGGTCGATGCCGGCCGCTCCGGCCTGGTCGGCACCGAGTTCGAGGAGATGTTGCGCTGCATCCGCTGCGGCGCCTGCATGAACCACTGCCCGGTGTACCAGAAGATCGGCGGCCACAGCTATGGCTGGGTCTATCCGGGCCCGATGGGCAGCGTGCTGACGCCGTCCTATGTCGGCGTCGAGAATGCGATGGACCTGCCGCAGGCCTCCACGCTGTGCGGCGAATGCCATGTGGTCTGCCCGGTGAAGATTCCGCTGCCGGACCTGCTGCGCAAGCTGCGCGAAAAGCAGTTCAAGAAAGGCCTGCGCCCGAAGTTCGAGTATGTGGCCTTCGGCGTCTGGGCCTTCTTCGCGCAGCGTCCGAAGCTGTATCGCTTCGCCACGAAGTGGGCGGCGCGCACGCTCAAGCTGCTGGGTGGTAACGAGAAGATCATCCATTCGTTGCCGGGCGCTTCAGGATGGACGGATAATCGCGACATGCCGGCTCCTTCGGGCAAGACGTTCAGGGAGCTGTACCGAGAGCGCAAATCCTCCTGACCCATGCCCGACGACACGCAGCGCGTTTCACAATTCAAGAGCAAGAGCGGCCTGAAGCGGATCACCTCCGCGCTGGGCTATTCGATCGACGGGCTGCGTGCCGCATGGCGGCACGAGCATGCGTTCCGGCAGGAGATGATGGTGGTGGCGCCGGGCATCGTGATTGCCCTGCTGCTGCCGGTGTCGCGGCTGGAGAAGCTGGCGCTGGTGGCCGTGCTGCTGCTGGTGCTGATCGTCGAGCTGCTGAACTCGGCGGTCGAGGCAGTCGTCGACCGTGTGTCGTTCGAGCGGCATCCGCTGTCGAAGAATGCGAAGGATCTCGGCAGCGCAGCGGTGCTGCTGGCCTGCCTGCTGGCGGCGGCGACGTGGGCGGTGGTGCTGTCGTCGATGATGGGTCTCTGACCCGGGCCGCCTCCCGGCATGCGCGGCAAGAGCCGCCGGCACGCCGGGATTTTCCCTGTTCCCTTTACATGCCCGGGTTCGTGAACTCGAGGTGGACTTCGTTCACCGCCTTCACCACGTCGTCCGACAGCTTGATCGAATACGCATCGATATCGTATTTCAGCTGTTCGAGGCTGGTCGCGCCGATGATGGTCGATGCGATGAACCAGCGCGTGTAGCACCAGGCCAGCGCCAGCTGCGTGACGCTCATGCCGTTGTCGGCGGCGATCTTCATGTAGCGCCTGGTCGCCTCGACCACGCGCGGGCGCAGGTAGCGCGGGCTCCAGCTCGGCGGGAAGATCGTCAGGCGGCCGCGCGCATTCGGATCCTCGATGTACTTGCCGGTCAGTTGGCCGAAGGCCAGCGGGCTGTAGGCCAGCAGGCCGACGTTGCTGCGGAAGCAGGCCTCGTCGATGCCGCTTTCATACTGCCGGTTCGCGAGGTGATAAGGGTTCTGGATCGACACGATCCTCGGCAACCCCATGCTGTCGGCAAGGCGAACGAATTCCGCCACGCCCCACGCGCTTTCGTTCGACACGCCGATGTAGCGCACCTTGCCTTCGTCGACCAGTTCCTTCAGCGCCGCCAGCGTTTCCTCGATGGGCACGCAGGGCCGCTCGCGCTGCGGGTCGAAGAACAGCTGGCCGAACACGGGCACGTTGCGGCTGGGCCAGTGCAGCTGGTACAGGTCCACATGATCCGTCTGCAGCCGCTGCAGGCTGCCCTCGATCGCGGCGCGGATGTTCGCGCGGTCGAAGTTGCTGGTGCCGTTGCGGATCCACTCCATGCGGGCCGGGCCGGCGATCTTGGTCGCGAGGATCACGTCCTTGCGGCGGCCGGACTTTTTCAGCCAGCTGCCGATGATGCGCTCGGTCGCGCCGGTGGTCTCGCCGCGCGGCATCACCGGATACATTTCCGCGGTATCGATGAAATTGATGCCGCGCTCGAGCGCATAGTCGAGCTGGCTGTGTCCCTCGGCCTCGGTGTTCTGCTCGCCGAAGGTCATGGTGCCGAGGCAGACCTTGGTCACTTCGAGGTCGCTGTCGCCAAGCCTGGTCTTGTCCATCGTTGTCTCCGTGTTGTGGTTGTTGTGGGATTGATTCGTGGCCGTCGTCAGCGCCGCGCGATTGCCGCTGCGCATTCACGCACCAGCGCCGGCCCGCGATAGATCAGGCCGGTGTACAGCTGCACGAGGCTGGCGCCGGCGTCCATCTTCGCCTTCGCCTCCGCGCCCGACAGGATGCCGCCGACGCCGATGACGGGCAGCGCGCCGCCGAGTTCCTTGTGCAGCGCCGAGACCACGCGGTCCGACAGCGTGCGCACCGGCGCGCCGGACAGGCCGCCGGCTTCCTGCGCATGCGGCAGGCCCTGGACTGCATCGCGCGTGATGGTGGTGTTGGTCGCGATCACGCCATCGATGCCGTGGCGCAGCAGCGCGTCGGCGATCGCCTTCACCTGTTCGCCGTCGAGGTCGGGCGCGATCTTCAGCGCGATCGGCACATAGCGCCCGTGGCGATCGGCCAGCGCCGCCTGCGATTGCTTCAGTTTCGACAGCAGCTCGTCCAGCTCGGACGCCTGCTGCAGCTGGCGCAGGTTCTTCGTGTTCGGCGACGAGATGTTGACCGTCACATAGGCCGCATACGGATAGACCTTTTCAAGGCAGGTCAGGTAATCGTCGGTGGCGCGCTCGATCGGCGTGTCGGCGTTCTTGCCGATGTTCAGGCCGAGGATGCCCTGGCGCTCCTGATAGAAGCGCGACGATTGCACGTTGCGCACGAAGGCATCGACGCCGCCGTTGTTGAAGCCCATCCGGTTGATCAGCGCATTCGCCTCCGGCAGCCGGAACATGCGCGGCTTCGGGTTGCCGGGCTGCGGGCGCGGCGTCACGGTGCCGACTTCGATGAAGCCGAAGCCGAGCGCGGCTAGTCCGTCAATGTAGGCACCGTCCTTGTCGAGTCCGGCGGCGAGGCCGACCGGGTTGGGGAATTCCAGTCCCATCACCTTGCGCGGATCGGGCCTGGGCCGCGCGATCAGCTTCGTCAGGCCCAGCCGCGCGGCGGAGCGCAGTGCGGGCAGGGTGAGGTTGTGGGCGCTCTCGGGGTCAAGGGAGAACAGCAGCGGGCGGGCGAGGGAATAGAGCAGGCGATCGGACACGGCGGCGCAATGGGAATGAAGGTCGCGCTCATTGTATCGCGCTCGTCATCATTTCCCGAGCCGGGCGTTCACTCCGCCATCGATTCCCAATGGCCGCCGCGCAGCGCCTCGATCGGGCGGAAATTGGTCTTGTAGCTCATCTTGTCGCTTTCCGCGATCCAGTAGCCGAGGTAGACATAGGGCATGCCGAGCTCGCGCGCCTGCGCGATCTGCCACAGCACGTTGTAGGTGCCGAGGCTGGCACCGGCCAGGTCCGGATCGAAGAAAGTGTAGACCGAGGACAGGCCATCTTCGAGCACGTCGATGATGCTCACCATGCGCAGCGTGCCGCCGCCGTCGCGGAACTCGACCAGCCGCGTGTTGACCTTGCTCTGCAACAGGAACTGCGCGTACTGGTCGCGGCTGTCCTGGTCCATGCCGCCGCCGGCGTGGCGCACCGACTGGTAGCGCAGGTAGAGCGCGTAGTGTTCATGCACGTAGGCCAGCCGCGAGACCGAGGTGACGAGGTCGGCGTGCTGTTTCCACGCGCGCCGCTGGCTGCGGTTCGGCGCGAACTGCGCGGCGTTCACCCGCACCGGGGTGCAGGCCTGGCAACCGTCGCAATAGGGCCGGTAGGTGAAGATGCCGCTGCGGCGGAAGCCGTTCTTCACCAGCTCCGAATAGACATCCGCATTGATCAGGTGCGAAGGCGTCGCGACCTGCGACCGCGCCTGCCTGTGCTCAAGGTAGCTGCAGGGATACGGCGCAGTCGCATAGAACTGCAGCGTCGAGAAGGGCAGGTCCTTGAGATGAGTCATACAGCCAAATTTACACTGTCCCGGCGTCGTCTTGCAAAGCTTTGTTTCCGGCATCGGCGCCGAAAAAACCATCGGCCAGCAAGCGTGGTTTCCATGCCGATATCGGGGGCTGGTCGAGTGCCGCCTGCATCTGCGCGCGGAATTGCAAACGCGGCATCGGCTGCGCGCCGAGCGACGCGAGATGCGCGGTCTGTTGCTGGCAGTCGATCATGGCCACCTGCTCGCCACGCAGGAAATGCACCAGGTAGGCGAGCGCCGTTTTCGAGGCGTCCGGCAGGCGGGCAAACATCGATTCGCCGAAGAACATCCGCCCGATCGCCACGCCATAGGCGCCGCCGACGAGCTTGCCGTCAAACCACAGCTCGGACGAATGCGCATGGCCGAGCCGGTGCAGCCTGCAATAGCCGTCAATGATCTGCGGCGAAATCCAGGTGCCGCCGCTGCCGGGCCGCGGGCGCGCGCATTCGCGCATCACGGTCTCGAACGCGCTGTCGAAGCGGATCTCCCACGGTCCGCCCGATGCGACGCTGCGGTCGATCTTCTTCAGCGTCTTGTGCAGGCTGTGCGACACATGGAAGGCATCGGTCGCCAGCACCATGCGCGGATCGGTACTCCACCAGAGGATGGGCTGGGGATCGGAAAACCACGGGAAGATGCCGAGCCGGTAGGCCGCCAGCAGCCGCTGTGGTGACAGGTCGCCGCCGGCGGCCAGCAGGCCGGGGTAGCCTTCGCGTTCCGTCCACGCCGTTTCGGGGTCGGGGAAGGGGGTGTCGTCGTCAAGCCAGGTGAGCCGCATGTTCACCATTTCGGACCGGGGGCGCGCACCCGGCCGGTGCATGGGGCGCGCAATCGTTTTGAGCAGGAAAAAATATTATTTGGAATCAATGTCTTGCAATTCTTCGGGAAACGAACTGGAACGGAACGAAAATTGCTAATTGGCAGGCCTTCACAATCATTCCTGCACTCAAAAGGGGAGTCACATGGATTCATTCCGCAGTGGCGCGGATACGCTCTTTATCCTGCTCGGCGCGATCATGATCCTTGCGATGCATGCCGGATTCGCGTTTCTTGAGCTCGGCACCGTACGCAAGAAGAATCAGGTCAACGCACTCGTCAAAATATTAGTCGATTTCGCCGTTTCGACGATCGTCTATTTCTTCATTGGCTACGGCATTGCGTACGGCGTGCATTTCTTCGACAGCGCCGAGGTGCTGGCGCAGAAAAGTGGCTTCGACCTGGTGAAGTTCTTCTTCCTGCTGACCTTCGCCGCCGCGATCCCGGCGATCATCTCGGGCGGCATCGCCGAGCGCGCGCGCTTCCACCCGCAACTGGTGGCCACTGCGCTGATGGTCGGTCTCGTCTACCCGTTCTTCGAAGGCATCGCATGGAACGGCCACTTCGGCTTGCAGGCCTGGCTGGAAGCGAACTTCGGCGCGCCCTTCCATGACTTTGCCGGCTCGGTGGTCGTGCATGCGGTCGGCGGCTGGGCGGCGCTGCCGGCGGTGATTTTGCTGGGTTCGCGCCGCGGCCGCTACACGAAGGATGGCGGCATCGCCGCGCATCCGCCGTCGAGCATTCCTTTCCTCGCGCTCGGCGCGTGGATCCTCGCGGTCGGCTGGTTCGGCTTCAACGTGATGAGCGCGCAGACGCTCGATAAGATGAACGGCCTGGTCGCGATGAACTCGCTGATGGCGATGGTCGGCGGCACGCTGGTGGCCGTCCTGCTCGGCAAGAACGACCCGGGCTTCGCCTACAACGGCCCGCTCGCGGGCCTGGTGGCGGTGTGCGCCGGATCCGACCTGATGCATCCGCTCGCGGCGCTGGCCACCGGCGGCATCGCCGGCATGATCTTCGTCTGGATGTTCACGCTGACGCAGAACCGCTGGAAGATCGACGACGTGCTCGGCGTCTGGCCCTTGCATGGGCTGTGCGGCGCCTGGGGCGGCATTGCCGCCGGCATCTTCGGTGCGAAGGCGCTTGGCGGCATCGGCGGCGTGAGCTTCCTGTCGCAGCTCATCGGCACGGCGCTCGGCATTGCGATCGCGGCCGCCGGCGGGTTCGCGGTCTATGGCGTGCTGAAGAAGCTGGTCGGCATCCGCCTCGACCCGGAAGAGGAATATGAAGGCGCGGACCTGTCGATCCACAAGATCACGGCGACGCCGGAGCGCGAGGTCAGCTGGTAGGCAGCCGCTGGTCGTCAGCGAGGCAGGCCGCGCAAGCGGCCTGTGCAAGCGGCCTGCTTCAGGAGCGCATCTTCTTGCGGATGTCGAGCGAATGGAAGCCGAACGGGCGGCCTTCGCGATGCGCTTTCAAGTCGTCAAAGAACAGCCGGAGCGTCTGCGACACCGTCGGGAAGGCGATCTCGTCCCACGGGATCTCGTCTTCGCGGAAAAGTTGCACCTCGAGGCTCTCGGTACCTGCGGCATAGTCGAGGTCGAGCAGGCACGCGCGGTAGAACAGGTGAACCTGGTGCACATGCGGCACGTTCAGCAGGCTGAACAGTCCCTGCAGCTCGACGCGCGCGCCCGCTTCCTCGAGCGTCTCGCGCGCGGCGGCCTCCTCGGTCGTCTCGCTGTTTTCCATGAAGCCTGCCGGCAGCGTCCAGAATCCATGTCGCGGCTCGATCGCGCGCCGGCACAGCAGCACGCGACCGTCATCGCGCCACAGCGGAATGCTGCCGACCACCATCTTCGGGTTCTGATAATGAATCGTGCCGCAATGCCCGCACACGTGGCGCAGGCGATTGTCATCGGGCGGCGTCGCGAGCGACACCGGCTGTCCGCAATCGGAGCAGAAGTTCATCGGCAGCAGCGGGTTGTCGGAAGCGGACATGGGAGAGAAATTGTTCGGTTGCGAGTGTATCACCAGCGTGTCGTGCAAATTGGTGTTTGCATCTTTTTGAAAGGTGCGCTATAGTTTCGTTCTTCAGACGCGGGGTGGAGCAGTCTGGCAGCTCGTCGGGCTCATAACCCGAAGGTCACAGGTTCAAATCCTGTCCCCGCAACCAGACAAGTACAGAAAGGCCGACCGACAGGTTGGCCTTTCTGTTTTGGGGCGGTTTTGTTTTGTGCCCGCGGCGGCTTCGGACAATGACAACCCGCGGGATCTGCCCTATAATCCGGCGCAACGCGGCTCGCCCGCAGCGCCAGTGTCGCTGCCAGTCCATCGAGTCGCCAGTCTTACCGGCGCATCGCACGCCCGCGGCCACAGAAAAATTCCACAAGCCGGCCATTGGCTCGCCAGCATCAGCATACGACCCGTTTCGGCCTGCAGCATCGTTGATGCAGGCCTTGATATTGAGCTGCTCACTGCAACCAACCAGTATTGCAAGAATCGTAGATGAACACCGCCGAGGCGAAGAAAGTCGTCGAAACTGCACTGTTGTGCGCCCATGAGGCCCTGTCGGTCAATGACCTGAAAAAACTGTTTGTCGCTGCCGAGGGCGAAGAGCCCGGGCTCGAGACCGAGGCGATTCGGGGCATCCTCGCCGAATTGCAGCAGGACTGGAGCGAACGCGGCATCGAGCTGGCGCAGCTGGCGACCGGCTGGCGCTTCCAGAGCCGCCCCGAGATGAAGGCCTTCCTCGATCGCCTGAATCCGGAAAAGCCGCAGAGGTACACGCGTGCGACATTGGAGACGCTGGCGATCATTGCATACCGGCAGCCGGTGACGCGCGGCGACATCGAGGAGATTCGCGGCGTCGCGGTCAATTCGCAGACGATCAAGATGCTAGAAGACCGTGGCTGGGTGGACGTGATCGGGCATCGCGACGTGCCGGGGCGTCCGGCCCTGCTGGCAACGACGCGGCAATTCCTCGACGACCTCGGGCTGTCCTCGCTCGACGGGCTGCCGCCTTTGCAGCAGGTCGGTCAGGATCACCTTCCCGGCGGTCCGGACAATGCGATGCAGGCGATGGAGCAGAACCTGCAAGCGACGCTGGATCAGGCAGCCATCGATTTCTCCGACGGTGGCGCCGAGCCCGCCGACGGTCAGGCGACGGCAGTGGCCGTGGCGACGTCAGACGATGCAGCGGATGACCCGGCCGACGCAACGACCGAAATGGCGGCCGACACAGCAACAGGCACAGCAACAGAGACAGCGACCGACCCGGAAGCCGAACGCGCTGCCGAACCCGCCGCTGATGAAAACCCGACGGACACGCAGGGGGCGGCCGAAACGGAACAAGAGGTTTCCGGACCAAGCCCTCAACAAGCGGGCGACGACCTGAACGGCGCCGCCAAAACTGAAGATACCCAGCCCGAAGCGAAAGATGACAGCTCAAAATCCTGGTGACACCCCGTTGAACGCCGCCGCCCCCGAGGCCGGGGACGCGCCATCCGACGCGACGACTGACGCCGGCGCAGGCAATGCGCAGGACAAGAAGAACGCGCGCCGCGGCGTGCGCGGCCCGCGCTCGCTGCGTCGTTCGAGGGCGCCCGAGCGCGCCGCCGGCGAGGCTGGCAAGACCGACGAGGTCAAGGAAGTCAAAGAGGTAAAAGAGACCGGTGCCGCTCCCTCCGGACAGCGGCGCGGCAAGCCTCAGGGGCAGCGCGAACGCGGCGAGCGTGGCGAACGTGGCGAGCGTGGCGAGCGTGGCGAACGCGGTGAGCGTCCCGCAGGCAAATCCGGTCGGCCGGGGTCGCAGGGCCAGCGCAAGCCGGCCGGCGATGCCGACGCGATTTTCAGCTTCGTCACCTCCGACGCCTTCGACCAGCTCGCCGTCGACGAAGGCAATGCGCGCGCCCGTCAAGGGAAGCTGGTGCGCCGCGACCTGACAGCCGATGACGATGCGCCCAAGCTGCACAAGGTGCTGGCCGAGGCCGGCCTCGGCTCGCGCCGCGACATGGAAGAACTGATCATTGCCGGACGCGTATCCGTCAACGGCGAGCCGGCGCACATCGGCCAGCGCATCCTGCCGACCGACCAGGTCCGCATCAACGGCAAGCTGGTGCAGCGCAAGGTCAGCAGCAAGCCGCCGCGCGTGCTCATTTATCACAAGCAGGCCGGCGAGATCGTCAGCACCAGCGACCCGGAAGGCCGCGCCACCGTGTTCGACCGGCTGCCCAACATCAAGACCGGCAAATGGCTGGCCGTCGGCCGCCTCGATTTCAACACCGAAGGCCTGCTGCTGTTCACGACTTCCGGCGATCTCGCGAACCGCCTGATGCACCCGCGCTACGGCATCGAGCGCGAATACGCGGTGCGCACGCTCGGCGAACTCGAGGAAGGCATGCGCCAGAAACTGCTGTCCGGCGTCGAGATCGGCGACGGCCCGGCCAACTTCAACAAGATCGCCGACGGCGGCGGCGAGGGCGCCAACCGCTGGTATCGCGTCACCATTTCCGAGGGCCGCAACCGCGAGGTGCGCCGCATGTTCGAGGCGGTCGGACTGACCGTGTCGCGGCTGATCCGCACCCGCTACGGCGCGCTGACGCTGCCCAGCGGCCTCAAGCGCGGTCGCTGGGATGAACTTGACGAGCACGCAGTCCGCGCCCTGATGGCGGCCAGCGGCCTCGACAAGGGGCGCCAGCAGGGCGGCCAGGGCCAAGGCCAGGGCCAGGGCCAGGGTCGGCAGGCCAAGGGCCGCGGCGGCCAGGGCCAAGGTCAGGGGCAGGGCGCGCGCAACGGCAACAGCTTCGCCGGCGGGATGGGTCAGGGCCAGGGCGCACGCAGTGGCAATACCTTCCCGGGCGGGATGGGCCAGGGCGCACGCAACGGCAATACCTTCCCGGGCGGGCAGGGGCAGGGTCAGGGGCAGGGCCAGGGAGGCAAGCGCCAGCAGCGATCGCGCCAGCCCGATCCGCTGCAGACCGCGCTCGGCTTCCCGACGGCGGCCGGTCCCGGCCGGCAGCGCCGCGGCAACGCCGCCGCCACCTCGAACTGGGGCGTGGCCGACCGCTTTGGCGCCGGACCCGGCCAGCGCCGCCGGCGCGGCTGAGCTAGGCGCGGGTGTCACGGGCTTGTGCGTTGCGGCGCACGGCCCGATCGAATATAATCAGGGACTTAACAAAGCCGCCGCGCAGAGCAGGCTGGTTTTGCCGGTCCGCCAGCGCGTGCCCGGCAGGGAGCATAAGAAGATGGGCAGATGCCCATTTTTTTTTTCCCGAACGAGTCGCAGGTCTTGTCGGAAGCAGATCCCGGCCGACGCTGCGCGCTTTGTATTTCCGTTGTTGATGGAGTGATGTCTGGTGCTGTCCGCGCTGATAGAAAAAACCGTGACCGGCTTGGGATACGAGCTGGTCGACTTCGAGCTGGCCGCGCGCGGCCAGCTGCGCGTGTACATCGACACGCTGCCTGAAGAGGACCGGCCGGTGACGGTCGAAGACTGCGAGAAGGTCACGCACCAGCTGCTGCACGTGCTGACGGTCGAGAACGCCAACTACGAGCGGCTCGAGGTGTCGTCGCCGGGGCTGGATCGCCCGCTGAAGAAGTTCGCCGACTACGTGCGCTTCGCCGGGCAGGAAGCCGTGGTCAAGCTGCGCATGCCGATGCCGGGCGCGGCCAACCGCAAGTCCTTCCAGGGCGTGCTGCACGAGCCCGACGGCGAGACACTGAAGCTTGAATTCGAAGGAAATGAAGGGCCTGCGATGCTGGAGTTTTCGCTGGCGGAAGTGGACAAGGCACGCTTGGTGCCGAAAGTGGATTTCAGGAGCCGTAAATGAGTCGCGAAATTTTGTTGCTGGT